>NC_014958.1:815000-1115000 GCF_000186385.1 Deinococcus maricopensis DSM 21211 | reverse complement strand
CGGTCCTCGCTGGTGACGACGGCTTTTTCGGTGTAGTCGCTGATTTTGTCGAGGGTGCGCAGGTCGCGGTTCACGCGGTAGCCGCTGCTGAGGCTGGGAGTGAGGGTGCCGACGAACTGGCCGTTGCGGTCGAACACGCGCGTCTGTCCGCTGAATTCGAGAACGTCGAGGTCGGCGACGTCGGGGAGGTTGCGGCCCCAGAGCAGGAACGCGCCGAGCACGCCGAGAAGCCCGATCAGGATGAGCGCGAGGACGCCGTACAGGAAACGCATACGTTCACAGCATAGCGGCGCAGTCTGACGAAACCTGAGGCGCATGCAGGGGGAAACTGCATGTTTGGACGGGTGGGTTTGGCTGGACGCAGTGCAGCGGGCACGCTGCCTAACAGGTGTTAGAGTGGGCGTCGTGAGTGAAGCTGAGCTCAAGAGAACGCCGTTGCACGCGGCGCACGTCCGGGCGGGCGCGCGCATGGTCCCGTTCGGCGGGTGGGACATGCCCGTGCAGTACACCGGCCTGCTGAAGGAGCACCACGCGGTCCGCGAGGGCGTCGGCGTGTTCGACGTGTCGCACATGGGCGAGTTCCGCGTACGCGGTCCCGGCGCGCTGGACTTCCTGCAGCGCGCCACCACGAACGACGTGAGCAAGCTCAAGCCGGGCCGCGCGCAGTACGGCCTGCTGCCGAACGACCGCGGCGGCCTGATTGACGACCTGTACGTGTACATGGTCGCCGAGCAGGAGTACCTGATCGTCGTGAACGCCGGGAACATCGAGAGGGACTTCGCGCACCTGCAGACGCTCGCGCGGGACTTCGACGTGACCTTCGTGGACGAGAGCGCCCTGTGGGGCCTGCTGGCCGTGCAGGGCCCGCAGGCAGAGGCGACGCTGCAACCGCACGTGAACGTGGACCTCAGCGCGAAGAAGAAAAACGCGTTCTTCCCTGCGACGCTGTTCGACCTCGACGTGTTCATGGCGCGCACCGGGTATACCGGCGAGGACGGCTTTGAGGTGTTCGTGAAGACCGACGAGGCGGAAGTGGTGTGGGACAAGCTGCTGACGCTCGGGGTTGTCCCGGCGGGCCTGGGCGCGCGTGACACGCTGCGGCTGGAGGCGGGCTTCCCGCTGTACGGGCACGAGTTCAGCGATGACACGCACCCCCTGTCGAGCGGGTACGGCTGGGCCGTGAAGGACAAGGCGTTCCATGGGCGCGAGCACATCCTCGACCGGGCCACGCCGGAGCGCCTGATTGGCCTGACCCTCGACAAGGTCCCGCCGCGCGAGGGGTACCCGGTCCTCCTGAACGGCGAAGTGGTGGGGCGCGTGACGAGCGGCACGACCAGCCCCACCCTGAAGCGCCCCATCGCGATGGCGCTCGTGCGCGCCGACGCCGCCGAGGCCGACGCGTACGAGGTGGAGGTGCGCGGCAAGACGCACCCGGCCACGCGCGCGCCCCTGCCGTTCTACAAACGCTAAGCTCAGCACGACGAACCGCGCCCGGACCGTCCGGGCTTCCGGTTCCGCACCGCCAGTCCGGCCCCGCACACACTCTGATTCGCCGCGTTGCGCGACACTACAGGAGCACCCCATGAGCAACCCCACGGACCGCCAGTACCTCAAGAGCCACGAGTGGATCAAAGTCGAAGGTGACGTCGCCACGGTCGGCATCACCGCGTTCGCGCAGGACCAGCTGGGCGACGTCGTGTACGTCGAGCTGCCCGAGGTGGGCCGCACCGTCACGGCCGGCGAGGCCGTCGCGGTCGTGGAGAGCGTGAAGACCGCGAGCGACATCTACGCGCCCGCGAGCGGCGAGATCACCGAGGTGAACGAGGCGCTGGGCGGCAGCCCGGAGCTCATCAACGAGAGTGCGTTCGAGAACGGCTGGCTGTTCAAGATGCACGTCACCGGCCTGGGCGACGTGCTCGGCGCGGACGAGTACGACAGCCTCGCCCAGTAACCCTGGGTGCCCGCAGCCGTCAGTGTCCCGCGTCCGCCGGAGCTGACGGCTGTCTCTTGAATCCTTCCCCGCCCCCCATTCCTGCCGCGCGCACGAGGACCCCCTTGATGAAGCCCCTGAAGGACCTGCTGCAAACCGACGATTTCACGAAGCGCCATATCGGCCCGGACGCGAACGACGTTCAGGCGATGCTGAGCGTGCTCGGCGTGAGCAGCCTGGATGAACTGACGCAAACGACGGTGCCCGAAAGCATCCTGATTCACGAGCCGCTGAAGGTGGGCGGGCCGGTCACGGAAGCGCAGGCGCTCGCGGACCTGCGCGCCGTGGCGGAGAAGAACAAGGTGTTCCGCAGTTATATCGGCATGGGGTACAGCGGCACGCACACGCCGCCCGTGATCCTGCGCAACATGCTGGAGAACCCCGGCTGGTACACGGCGTACACGCCGTACCAGGCGGAGATCAGCCAGGGACGCCTGGAGATGCTGCTGAACTTCCAGCAGACCGTGATGGACCTGACCGGTATGGAGGTCAGCAACGCGTCCCTGCTGGACGAGGCGACCGCCGCGGCCGAGGCGATGACGCTCGCGAAACGCACCGCGAAGAGCAGGAGCAACGTGTTCTTCGTGGCGGACGACGTGCATTCGCAGACGCTGGACGTGATCCGCACGCGCGCCGAGTATTTTGGATACGAAATCCAAACCGGCAAGGCCACCGAGGTACCCGAAGGGGTGTTCGCCGCGCTTGTGCAGTACCCCGGCACGTACGGTGATCTCACGGACCTCTCCCCCATCGCCGAAAAGATCCACGCGCAGCAGGGCGCGTTCATCGTCGCCACGGACCTGCTCGCGCTCGCTCTGCTCAAGGCGCCGGGCGAGATGGGCGCCGACATCGTCATCGGGAGCGCGCAGCGTTTCGGCGTGCCCATGGGCTTCGGCGGCCCGCACGCCGCGTTCCTCGCGTGCCGTGACGACTACAAACGCAGCATGCCGGGCCGCGTGATCGGCGTCAGCAAGGACGTACGCGGCAAGACCGCCTTGCGCATGGCCATGCAGACGCGCGAGCAGCACATCCGCCGCGAGAAGGCCACCAGCAACATCTGCACCGCGCAGGCGCTGCTCGCCAACATGGCCGCCGCGTACGCCGTGTACCACGGTCCCGAAGGCCTTCGCACCATCGCGGAGCGCACGCACCGCCTCACGGGCATCCTGCATAAGGCGCTCACCGATGCGGGGCTTACCCCCAACGCGACCTTCTTCGACACGCTCACGGTCGAGGGCGACGCGGCCGCCATCCGCGCGCGCGCCGAAGCCCAAGGCATCAACTTCCGCTATGAGGGCGGCAAAATTGGCGTGAGCCTCGACGAAACCGTCACCATCGCGGACCTGAGCGACGTGATTGAGGCGCTCACCGGGCAGGCCGCCGACGTGCTCGCCCTCGACGGGGACGCCACGAGCGGCGTCCCCGAGGGGCTCGCGCGCACCAGCGCGTACCTCACGCACCCCGTGTTCAACACGCACCACAGCGAACACGGCATGCTCCGCTACCTCAAGAGCCTCGAAAACAAGGACTACAGCCTCGTGCACGGGATGATCCCGCTCGGCAGCTGCACCATGAAGCTGAACGCCACCACCGAGATGATCCCCGTCACCTGGCCGGAATTCGGGCAGCTGCACCCCTTCGCGCCCGCCGACCAGACCGAAGGGTACGCGCAGATGCTCGCGGAACTCGAAGCGTGGCTCGCGGACATCACCGGGTACGACGCCGTCAGCCTCCAGCCAAACAGCGGCGCGCAGGGCGAGTACGCAGGCCTGCTCGTGATCCGCAAGTACTTCGAGGCGCGCGGCGAAGGGCACCGCAACATCTGCCTGATTCCCGCGAGCGCGCACGGCACGAACCCCGCCACGGCCGCCATGATGGGCATGAACGTCGTCGTCGTGAAAACCGACGCGGACGGCAACATCGACATGGACGACCTGCGCGCGAAAGCCGAGCAGCACAGCGCGAACCTCGCGGCGCTCATGATCACGTACCCCAGCACGCACGGCGTGTACGAGGAGAACGTCAAGGAGGTCTGCGACCTGATCCACCAGCACGGCGGGCAGGTGTACCTCGACGGCGCCAACATGAACGCGCAGGTCGGCGTCACGAAGCCCGGCGTGATCGGCAGTGACGTGTCGCACCTGAACCTCCACAAGACCTTCGCGATCCCGCACGGCGGCGGCGGCCCCGGCATGGGCCCCATCGGCGTGAAGGCGCACCTCGCGCCGCACCTCCCGAACCACGCGGTGCGCCCCACCAGCGAGAGCACCACGGGTGCCGTGAGCGCCGCGCCGTACGGCAGCGCCAGCATCCTGCCCATCAGCTACCTGTACATCCGCCTGCTCGGCGCGCAGGGCCTGCGCGAAAGCACCCAGGTCGCCATTCTCAACGCGAACTACATTGCCACGCGCCTGCGCGAGCACTACCCCGTGCTGTACACCGGGAAGGGCGGGCGCGTCGCGCACGAATGCATCCTGGATATCCGCCCGCTCAAGGCCGCGAGCGGCATCACCGAGGAGGACATCGCCAAGCGCCTCATGGACTACGGCTTCCACGCCCCCACCATGAGCTTCCCGGTACCCGGCACCCTCATGATCGAACCCACCGAAAGCGAACCCAAAGCCGAACTGGACCGCTTCGTGGACGCTATGATCGCCATCCGCCGCGAAATCCAGGAAGTGCAGGACGGCTTGATCAAGGCCGAGGAGAGCCCGCTGCATTTCGCGCCGCACACCCAGGACGACCTGATCAGCAGCGACTGGGACCGCGCGTACAGCCGCGAGACGGGCGCGTTCCCCAGCCGCCACCAGAAGGCCTGGAAGTACTGGCCGGCCGTGAACCGCGTGGACAACGTGTTCGGCGACCGTAACTTCGTGTGCTCCTGCCCGCCCACTGAGGAGTACGCTGACTTCGAATTCAGCGGCTAAGCCACCCGCAACGCGAGGGGCGCCCCGGAATGGGGCGCCCCTCCTGTCGTGCCTTACTCGGCGGGCGGCGTGGTGGCTTCCACGGCGCTGAAGGTCTCCAGAATGCGGTAGGTGTGCGGCGCGCCCTTCGGCACGTGATAGCTGTCGCCGGGGCCGACGACGCGGCTCTCGCCGTTCACGATGACTTCCGCGCGGCCGGACAGGACGTACCCGACCGTTTCGTACGGGCTGGTGTGCGTGTCCTTCTTGTGCGGTTCCTCATTCTGCCAGAGGCGCAGCGCGATGTGCTCGCCGCGCGCGAGGGGCCGTTCGGCGTTCTGGTCCTGGGTGTTCTGCGTCATGCCCGCATGGTGCGGGGCGCGGATGGCCCGGTTGTGTGCGGCGCCTTCAGGTTCGTTTGGGTTGCTGCGGGAGTATGCTGCCTGCACTTCAATTGAGGGGGTGCGGACATGGACGCTGTGGTGTGCAGGGCGTGGGGGCCGCCGGAGTCGCTGGTGGTGGAGTCGCAGCCGGAGCCGGTGGCGGGTGCAGGCGAGGTGGTGCTGGCAGTGCGCGCCGCGAGCGTGAACTTCCCGGACGTGCTGATGATTCAGGGGAAGTATCAGGTGCGGCCGGAGTTGCCGTTCACGCCGGGCGCGGAAGCGGCGGGCGTAGTGCTCAGCGTCGGTGAGGGCGTGCGGCACGTGCGGCCCGGGGACCGCGCGGTGGCGTTCGTGGGGCACGGGGCGTTCGCGGAGCAGCTGCGGGCACCCGCGAGCGCCGTGATGCCGCTGCCGGACGAGGTGCCGTTCGATGTGGCGGCGGCGTTCACGCTGGCGTACGGCACGTCGTACCACGCGCTGGTGGACCGCGCGCACCTGCGGGACGGTGAGACGCTACTGGTCCTCGGCGCGGCCGGGGGGGTGGGGCTCGCGGCGGTGGAGATCGGGCGGGCGCTGGGCGCGCGCGTCATCGCGGCGGCCAGCACTGCCGAGAAGCTCGCGGTGTGCACGGAGCACGGCGCGGACGAGGTGATCAACTACGAAGCAGAGGACCTGCGGGCGCGCCTGAAGGACCTCACGGGCGGGCGCGGCCCGGACGTCATCTACGACCCGGTGGGGGGGCGTTTCGCGGAGGCGGCGTTCCGCAGCATCGGCTGGGGCGGGCGGTACCTGGTGGTGGGGTTCGCGGCGGGCGACATCCCGAGCCTGCCGCTGAACCTGCCGCTCCTGAAGGGCGCGTCGCTGGTGGGGGTGTTCTGGGGGGAATTCGCGCGCCGCGACCCGCGGGGGAACGCCGCGAATCTCGCGCGGATGCTCGCGTGGATGGGCGAGGGCAGGATTCGCCCGCGCATCAGCGCCCGGTACGCCCTTGCGGACACGTCCCGCGCGCTGCTGGACATGGCGGAGCGGCGCGTGACCGGCAAGGTCGTCATTCAGCCGTAACGCTCTTCTGGCGTGCATGAGGGGGCAGGCCCGGGCCTGCCCCCTGGCTGTGGGCGTTACTGACGGCGGGCGCTGTGGTCGCCTTCCGCGAATTCCTCGATGATCTTGCGGTTGAACGCGGGGAGGTCGTCGGGGTTGCGACTGGTGACGACGCCGCGGTCCGTGACGACTTCCTCGTCCACCCATTGCGCGCCGGCGAGGGTCAGTTCGTGCTTGAGGCTGGGCCAGCTGGTGAGGCGCAGGCCCTGGGCGACGCCGGTTTCGCTGAGGCTCCACGGGCCGTGGCAGATGGCGCCGATGGGTTTGCCGGCGTCGTACATGGCGCGGACGAACTGCATGGCCTGCGGACTCAGGCGCAGCTTGTCGGGGTTGACGGTGCCGCCGGGCAGCAGCAGGCCGTCGTAGTCGTCAACGCTGACCTGATCGATGGTCTTGTCGACGGCGTACTTCCCTTGCGGTTCGAGGTCGCCCTTCATGCTCTGGATCTCACCGGCTTCCAGGCTGATGAGGTGCGTGGTCGCGCCGGCGCCCTGGACGGCGTCGCGGGGGCTGACGAGTTCGACTTCCTCGACGCCGTCGGCAGCGAGGATGGCGATGGTTTTGCCTTGCAGGGTGGTGGTCATGCGCTCAGCGTTGCGTGCGGGCATGGCGCGCGCGTGACGGGCCGCTGAAGTGCGGTTCACGTGGGGTTGCGGGCGGGTTCATCCGGGCGGTCGTCGCCGGCGCCGCGCAGGACGGTGTGGGCGACGTTCAGGAAAGCGCGCAGGGCCGGCTGGTCGTCGTCGCGGCGCCACACGGCGTCGATTTCGACGATGGGGGCGTCCTCGACGGGGCGGTACGTGACGCCGGGCAGCGCGACCCGTTCGAAGAAGCGGATGGGCAGGAACACGCCGATGCCGGCGGCAACGAGGCTGAGCAGGGTGGGCACCTCGATGGCTTCCTGCACGATGCGGGGCGTGAAGCCGCCGCGTTCGCACCACGTCATGACCTGGTCGAAGTACGTGGCGCGCAGGTAGCGGGGGAAGAACACGAACGGTTCGCGCGCGAGGTCGTGGATGCGGAGCCGGCGTTTGCGCGCGAGCGGGTGCCCGGCGGGCAGGGCGGCCACGAGGGGTTGCTGCCACAGGGCTTCGCGGGCGAGGGTGGGGTCGCGGACGGGCAGGAGCATCAGGCCGACATCGATGGTGTGGGCGCGCAGCGCGGCTTCCTGTTCCTGCGCGGTGAGTTCGCGCAGTTCCACGGCGACGTGCGGGTACGTTTCGCGGAAGGTGCGGACGATTTCCGGGAGGCCGCCGAAGGCGAGGCCGCTGACGAAGCCGACGACGAGGCGGCCGACCTCGCCGCGCGCGGCGGCGCGGGCGCGCGCGACGGTCTGTTCGGCGAGGGCGAGGGTGGCGCGCGCGCCCTGCAGGAATTCCTGTCCGGCGGGGGTGAGCTGGACGCGGCGGGTGGTGCGCTGCACGAGGGGGACGCCGAGTTCGTCCTCGAGGGCCTTGATGCTGCTGCTGAGGGCCTGCTGGACGACGTAGACGCGTTCGGCTGCGCGGCCGAAGTGGCCTTCTTCGGCGAGGGCGATGAAGTGGCGCAGGTGGCGGAGTTCCATAGGGGGTACGGGGAGTGTACTCGGATTGACCACTCTTTTTGGTGACTGGCGGGGATTTGCGTTGTTTGTGGTGGTGGGTGGGGACCTTTAGACTGAAGCGATGCAAACGGTCGTTCGGTGACGCGCGCGGTATGAAGGCCGCGCCCGCCCGAGCGTTCCCTCGCCCCCACCCCGAAAGGACCCTTGCCGTGACGAAACGACCCCCGAGGATCAGCCTGAGTCCGCAGGACCAGGACAAGCTCAACAAGATCGAAACGCAGGAGTGGCTCGACTCGCTCGCGTTCGTGTTTGCCGACGCGGGCCGCGAGCGCGCCGCGAACCTGCTGGAGGAACTGGACCACTACGCCTACTACCTGGGCGCGCCCATCCAGTTCAAGCAGAACACGCCGTACATCAACACCATCCCGCCCGAAGCGCAGCCGGAGTACCCCGGCGACCTCGAGATGGAGCGGCGCATCCGCAACATCAACCGCTGGAACGCCGTCGCGATGGTCGTGAAGGCCAACAAGAACAGCGACGGCATCGGCGGCCACCTCAGCACGTACGCCAGCACCGCCGAGCTGTACGAAGTGGGCTTCAACCACTTCTTCCGCGCGCACGGCGCCGGCCAGGACCGCGACCTGCTGTTCTTCCAGGGGCACGCCAGCCCCGGCATCTACGCGCGCAGCTTCCTGGAGGGCCGCTTCAGCGAAACGCGCCTGAACAACTTCCGCCGCGAACTGCAGGGCGAAGAGGGCCTCAGCAGCTACCCGCACCCGTGGCTGATGCCCGACTACTGGGAGTTCCCGACGGTCAGCATGGGCCTCGGCCCCATCCAGGCGATCTACCAGGCGCGCTTCATGAAGTACCTTGAGAACCGCGGCCTGAAACCCAAAGGCAACGCGAAGGTCTGGGCGTTCCTCGGGGACGGCGAGATGGACGAGCCGCAGAGCATCGGCGCGCTCCGCTTCGCCGCGTACGAGAACCTCGACAACCTCGTGTTCGTCCTGAACGCGAACCTGCAACGCCTCGACGGCCCCGTGCGCGCGAACAGCAAGGTCATCCAGGAGTTCGAGGCGCTGTTCCGCGGCGCCGGCTGGAACGTCATCAAGGTCGTGTGGGACAGCAAGTGGGACGAACTGCTCGCCAAGGACTACAACGGCGCCATCGTGAAACGCTTCGAGCAGCTCGTGGACGGCGAATCGCAGCGCTACGCGGCGTTCGGCGGCAAGGAACTCCGCGAGAAGTTCTTCAACACCCCGGAACTCAAAGCGCTCATCGAAGGCTGGAGCGACGCGGACCTTGAGCTGCTGAACCGTGGCGGGCACGACGTCAAGAAGGTCTTCGCCGCGTACCGCGCCGCGACCCAGCACCAGGGCCAGCCGACCGTCATCATCGCGCGCACCGTGAAGGGCTACGGCCTCGGCGAGAGCGCGCAGGGCCGCAACGTCGCGCACCAGGTCAAGAAGCTCGACTTCCACGCCCTCAAGGACCTCCGCACCTTCCTGGAACTGCCGCTCACCGACGAGCAGGTCGAGCACCTCGAGTACTACCACCCCGGCCCGGACAGCCCCGAGGTGAAGTACACCCTGGAGCGCCGCGAGGCGCTGGGCGGCTTCACGCCCGCGCGCCGCGTGGAGCAGCCGAACGTGCAGATTCCCGGCATGGACTTCTTCGAGGAGTTCTTCAAGGGCAGCGGCGGCCGCGAGGTGAGCACCACCATGGCGTTCGTGCAGATCCTCAGCAAGCTGCTGCGCGACAAGAACGTCAAGGACCTCGTGGTGCCCATCGTGCCCGACGAGGCCCGCACGTTCGGCATGGACGCGCTCGTGCCGCGCATCGGCATCTACAGCCCGCGCGGGCAGACGTACCAGCCGGTCGACTTCGGTTCGCTGATGGCCTACAAGGAGTCCACCGACGGGCAGATGCTCGAGGAAGGCATCACCGAGGACGGCGCGATGGCCTCCTGGATCAGCGCGGGCACGGCGTACGCCGTGCACGGCGTGCCGACCATCCCGTTCTACGTCTTCTACTCCATGTTCGGCATGCAGCGCATCGGCGACCTCGTGTGGGCCGCCGCGGACCAGCGCGCCAAGGGCTTCCTGATCGGCGCGACGGCCGGGCGCACCACCCTCGCCGGTGAGGGCCTGCAGCACCAGGACGGCAACAGCCTCCTGCAGGCGTACGTCGTCCCGAACCTGAAGGTGTACGACCCGGCGTTCGCGTACGAGCTGGCGGTCATCGTCGATGACGGCCTGCGCCGCATGTACCAGGAAGGCCAGGACATCTTCTACTACGTCACGGTGGAGAACGAGAACTACGTGCAGCTCCCCATGCCGGAGAACCGCGAGGAAGTCATCGACGGCATCATCCGCGGCCTGTACCGCCTGCGCCGCAGCGACAAGAAGAGCAAGGCGCGCGCGCAGCTCCTCGCGAGCGGCCCCAGCATGCCCGCCGCGCTCGAAGCGGTGCGCCTGCTGGAGGAGCAGCACGGCGTGGCCGTGGACCTGTGGAGCGTCACCAGCTACAAGGAACTCCACCAGGAGGCCCTGCTGGTGCAGCGCGACAACATGCTGCACCCGGAGCGCGAACCGAAAGTCAGCTTCGTGGCGCAGCAGCTCAGCGCCGAGAACGCTCCGGGCGTGCTCGTGAGCGTCACGGACTACGTGAAGCTCGGCGCGGACGGCCTGAACGGGCACCTCGACCGGAAACTCTGGGCGCTCGGCACGGACGGGTTCGGCCGCAGCGAGGCGCGCGAGGAACTGCGTGACTTCTTCGAGGTGGACGCGAAGCACATCGTCGTGGCGACCCTGTACGCGCTGCTGCGCGACGGCAAGGTGAAGGGCGACGTGGTGGCGAGCGCCCTGCGCACGTACGGCATCGACCCCGAGCGCGCCGCGCCGGTCCTGCGTTAAGACTTTCCCGGCGGCGCCCGCGCGCGGGCGCCGCTCGGGTCGTTCTACGATCCACACTAGAGGTGCGCACATGGCGACAGAAGTGAAACTCCCCGACGTGGGGGACAACATCGAGCAGGGCACGGTCGTGACGATCCTCGTGAAGGCCGGCGACACCGTCACCGAAGGTCAGCCCATCATCGAGATCGAAACCGACAAGGCCGTCGTGGAGGTGCCCAGCAGCGCCGCCGGCACGGTCGCTGAAGTCAAGGTCAAGGAGGGCGACACCGTCAAGATCGGCGGCACCATCCTCACCCTCAGCGGCGGCGCGGGCGGGAACGTCCCCAGTGACACGAACCTCGGCGCGGGCCGCAGCGACGCGCTCGGCGTGGTCGGCCAGGGCGGCGAGACAGACGAGGCGACGACGGTCGCGCCGAACGCCGGCACGGCCGAGCGCGTCGCGCAGGCGCAGGCCGAGTCGCAGAAGCAGCAGGCCAGCAGCCCCGCCCCCACGCCCGCCCAGGCCCCGGCCACGACGCGCGCGCCGCAGCTGTTCGACGGCCGCAACGTCGTGCACGCCGCGCCGAGCGTCCGCCGCCTCGCCCGTGAACTGGGCGTGAACATCCAGACGGTGCAGGGCAGCGGCGTCGCGGGCCGCATCAGCGAGGACGACGTGCGCCGCGCCGTGAGTGGCGCGCCCGCGAGTACGCCGGCGCCCGCTCAGGCCGCTGCACCGGTCGCGCCGCAGGCGGCCATGCCGGTCGCGGCGCCCACGCCGGCCTCGCCCGTGCCGCCCCTCCCCAACTTCGAGAAGTGGGGCGCGGTGCGCCGCGAGGACATGAGCGGCGTTCGCAAGGCCACCGTGCGCAGCATGACGCAGTCGTGGACGACCATCCCGATGGTCACGCACTTCGACAAGGCCGACGTGACCCGCATGGAAGAGGTCCGCAAGCAGTTCGGCGCGCGCGTCGAGAAGGCCGGCGGGAAGCTCACCATGACGCACATCCTGATGAAGGTCGTCGCGAACGCCCTGCGGAAGTTCCCGAAGTTCGGCGCGAGCCTGGACCTGCCGAACCAGCAGGTCGTGTACAAGGACTACGTGAACCTCGGCGTGGCTGTGGACACCCCGAATGGCCTGCTCGTGCCCGTCCTGAAGGACGTGGACCGCATGAGCATCACCGAGATCGTCCTGGGCCTCACGGACCTCGCGAACAAGGCGCGCGAGCGGAAACTCAAGCCGGACGAGATGCAGGGCGCGACGTTCACCATCTCGAACCTCGGTGGGATTGGCGGGCACGCGTTCACGCCCATCGTGAACAGCCCGGAAGTGGCGATCCTCGGCGTGAGCCGCGGCGGGTTCGAGCCTGTGTGGAACAAGGAGAAAGGCGAGTTTGAGCCGCGCAACATGCTGCCGATCAGCCTGTCGTACGACCACCGCCTCATCGACGGCGCGGACGCGGCGCGCTTCGTGCGCTTCATCTGCGAGAGCCTCGAAGATCCGTTCCTGATCAGCCTGTAACGGCTCAAATGAAGAGGGGCGCCACATGTGGCGCCCCTCTCGTTACTTCGTGAGGTCGTGCGGGTAGCAGTACGCCCAGGTTTCACCGCGTTCCAGGCTGCGGATGATCGGGTGGCCGCTGGCGTGGTGGTGCGCGGTGGCGTGCTTGTTCTTGCTGCTGTCGCAGCAACCGACGTGCCCGCAGGTCATGCAGACGCGCAGATGCACCCAGCGGTCGCCGAGCGCGACGCATTCGGGGCAGACGTCCGCTTCGGGCGTGACGCAGGTGGTCTGCGCGGTGTGCTCGCACATGCCGAGCTGGTCGGCGTCGAGCGCCACGGGGAGCGGGCCGTGCAGGGCGCGGTGCAGGTGAGCGCGCCCCGGCTCGCCGGGCGTGAGGTGGTGCAGAACGCCGAGCGCCACCTCGTCGTGGCCGGTGAGGACGTGGGTGGCGCCGGCGTGGCGGAGTTCGTCGGCGTCGTCGAGCCGGTCCACGTGCGCGACGATGGTGAGGTCCGGGTTGAGGGTGCGGGCGACGCTGATGACGCGCGCAGCCATGTCGGGGGCGTCGTCCGCGACGACGAGCGCGCGGGCGTGCGCGACGCCCGCCTCGCTGAGCAGCGCGGCGCGCGCGTAATCGCCGATAACGACGGGCACGTCGTGCTCAGCGACGTCGGCGGCGCCGCCCGGGCTGAGGGTCAGCACCCCGAACGGCTGGTGCTGGCGGTGCAGGGCGCGGGCGACGCGGCGGGCGTGCGCGCCGAACCCGGCGAGGATGACATGGTCCCGCAGGTGCCCGAGCGGGCCGTGCCCGGTGTCCGGCGCGGCAGGCGCCGGGGCGGGCCTGGGGGTGCGGGCGGGCAGGCGCTCGCCGAGGCGCGCCAGCAGGGGCGTGAAGGCCATCAGCAGGACGGTCGCGGCGATGAACGTCTGCGTGCCGCGCTCGCCCAGGCCGGCGGGTGTGAGGCCCAGGGCGCGCCCGGTGCTTTCGAGCACGAATGAGAACTCGCCGATCTGCGCGAGCAGCAGGGCCGTCGCGGTCGCGGTGAGTGTACTGGTGCCCAGCAGGCGCAGGCTGGCGGCGGTCACGGCGGTTTTCAGCACGGCGATGAGCACCACCGCGAGCAGCACCAGCGGCAGGTTCGTGAGGAGGAAGCGCACGTCGAGTTGCAGACCGACCGACAGGAAGAACGCGGCGCTGAACAGAATCTGCAACGGGAGGATCTCGCCGAGCGCCTGGCGCCCGAAGCGGCTCTCACTGACGATCAGGCCTGCGAGGAACGCGCCGAGGGCGAGGCTGACGCCCGCGAGGCTGGTGAGGTACGCCGTGCCGAAACACACCGCGACGATGGTGAGCAGGAAAATCTCCGGCGAGCAGGTGCGCGCGACGACCTCCAGCAGTTTCGGGAGGACACGCCGCGCGAGCAGCAGCACCGCCGCGACGATGCCGCCCGCCTTGGCGAGCGCGAGCAGCACGCCGAGCGGGCCGCCTCCCTGCCCGGCCATCATGGGCACGAGCAGCACCATGACGACCACGGCGAGGTCCTGGAAGATCAGCACCGCGAGACTCAGCTGCCCGGCCTCACTGCCGGTGCGGCCCCGGTCCGCGAGGAGCTTCATGACGATGGCGGTGCTGGACAGCGCCAGCAGGCACCCGGTGAACAGGGCGTTCGGGACGGACACGCCCAGCAGCGTGAGCAGCAGCGTGGTGGCGGCCACCGTGAGGGCGACCTGCGCGCCGCCCCCGAGGAAGATGGCGCGGCCGATGCGCGCGAGGCGCTCCAGGCTGAACTCGATGCCGATGGCGAACAGCAGCAGCATGACGCCGATTTCGCTGGCAGTACTGATCAGGGCCGGGTCGTCAATGACGCCCAGCACGGACGGGCCGACGAGGACACCAGCAAGCAGGAACCCGATGATGGGCACGAGGCCCGCGCGGAACGACAGGTACGCGGCGAACGCGGCGACGAGCAGGAGCAGCGTGAGCTGCCCGAGCAGCGCGTGCGTGCCGCCGTCCGTGCTGGCAGAGGCCGCGCCGCTGAGGGCAAGGGCGAGGGCAAAAGCGCGGGTCATGCCCCTAGTGTGCTGGACGCCCGCCCCGCGTGGCGAATCCGGCCGCTCAGGTGCGCGGGAAGCGCAGGAGCAGCTGCTGCCGCTCGGTCGGGCGGAAGCCGACGCTGGCGTAGATATCCTTGGCGAAGTAATGGTCGTCGGCGACGATCACGAGGTCCTGCGCGCCGAACGTCCGCTGCACGTGCTCGCCTGCGAAGTGCGCGAGCGTGCCGCACAGGCCCTGGCGACGGTAGTCCGGGTGCGTCCCGACCGCCTGGAAGCGTGCGAGGCCGCGCCCGTCGGTGTACACGCCCATGTCCGCGGCAAGAACGCCATCCACGAACGCGCCGTACCAGCAGCCGAGGCCCGCGCGGGCCATGGCGCGGTAGCGGAGGAACTGCTTTTCCTTGAAGGTGCGGTATGCCGTTTCAGCTTCCTGGTAGCGGCTGTCGCGCGCTGCGACCTGCAGATCGACCACTGCGGCCCACGCCTCGTCGGTGTCCTCGATGACGCGCAGGTCGGCTGTGCGGTTCGGGCGGGCCGGGGCATGCAGCGCCGGGGCGCTCATGACGACGTTTTCCTCCAACACGTACCCGGCATCCAGGAACGGCTGCAGGTGCGCTTCGGCCTGCGCGGGCACGTCCCAGCCGAACAGGACGTGCTCCACGGTGGGTGGCGTGCCGATCAGGTCCGCGAACCGCGCTTCCCAGGTGGGCAGGTCGCCGGGCTGCGGCGGCCGCTCGAAGATCAGGAAGTTCCCGAAGTAATGTGTGGGGTTGTCAGGGTTCGTGACGCGCGTGACGTCGCCGTGGTCCTCGACGAGACCCTGGAAGCGCGCGAAGATCAGGTCAGTGCGGTAACCGAGGGAATGCAGGTGCATACCCGTGACTGTACGGGGATGCACCTGCGCTCGCCTATGCGCGTTAGAGCCTAGAGGGTCCAGGGGTGCCCTCCAGGTTCCCTTCAAATGAGCAGCGTCATTTCCTGCAGGCCCGCCAGGAATTCCCGCTCGGGGTACTCCTCGTGGTCGAAGCCGCGGTCCCCCTCGGCGGGCGTGGCGCTGAGGCTCGCGAAGTCGTACAGTTCGCGGTCGAGCAGGTGGCTGGGCGTGACGCGCGTGAGGGACCGCAGGACGTTCTGCAGGCGGCCCGGGTGCGCACGCTCCCACCCTTCGAGCATCTCGCCAACAATCTTGCGTTGCAGGTTCTCCTGGCTGCCGCACAGGTTGCATGGGATGATCGGGTAGCCTGCGGCGTCCGCGTATCGCTGGATGTCGCGTTCGGCCACGTACGCGAGTGGGCGGATCACGACGTTCCCGCCGTCGTCGGACTGGAGTTTCGGCGGCATGGCCTTGAGGCGCGCGCCGAAGAACATGTTCATGAACAGCGTCTCGAGGATGTCGTCACGGTGGTGCCCGAGGGCGATCTTGGTGGCGCCGATCCGTTTGGCGTGCGTGTACAGGATGCCGCGCCGCAGGCGGCTGCACAGGCTGCACGTCGTCTTGCCTTCCGGCGTTTTGTCCTTCACGACGCTGTAGGTGTCCTGCTCCAGAATCTGGTGTTCCACGCCGAGGGCCGTGAGGTACTGCGGGAGCACGTGCTTCGGGAAGCCCGGCTGCCCCTGGTCGAGGTTCACGGCGATCAGGCGGAAGTCGATGGGCGCGCGTTTCTGGAGGTGCAGGAGGATGTCGAGGAGGGTGTAGCTGTCCTTGCCGCCGGACAGGCACACCATGACGGTGTCGCCGTCCTCGATCATGCGGTAGTCGGTGATGGCCTGCGCGGCGCCCTTGACGAGCGGGGCGAACAGATGCTGGGTGGTGTGGGTCATGGTGGGAGCGTTCGGCGGGGCCGAGGTGCGCTTATGGTAACGGGCGCGACGGCGCCGCGCGGTAAGGCGCGTCAGGATGCAGCCATGCCAAGCGCGCAAGAGCAGCGGTCCACGGCGTCGTTCCTGCTGGGCGTTCTCGCGCCGCAGGGGCTCTCCGCGCGAGTGGACGCGTTCCGGGCGGCGTCGGGTGCGTCGCGCGAGAGTGCCGCGCACGTGACCGTGAAGGCCCGCAGCGGCCTGAGCGCGGATCTCGCGTGGCTGGAGTCGGCCCGCGCGACCGTGGCGCAGGCGCCCGCGTTCGAGGTGCGGGTGGGCGGCGCGGGCATCTTTCCGCGCCGCGCGGTGTACCTGCGCGTCGACAGCCCGGGGCTGGTGGAGGTGCACGTGGCGCTGCTGCACGCCCTGCGGCCCGCGCGGCGCTTCGGGTATGAGGGGCCGCACATGACGCCGCACCTCACGCTCGCGCAGGCGAGAAGGCACCTGGACCTCAACGGCACCTTCGCGCAGGCGCAGGCGGCATTCGCGGACCTGGCGGTCCAGCCGTTCGCGTTCACGGTCACGGCGCTGCACCTGTTCATGAAGCCAGGGCCGGGCGGCATCTACACTCCCGTCTCTCCCCTGCCCCTGGCGACGTAACGGCCGGTCCGGGCTCCATAACAGGCTGCCCGGCCTGGGAGCCGGGCGGTCCACCTCCGGTGGTCAGTCGCGCTGCGCCAGTCGGAGGGCGGCGGCTTTCAGGACGCGTACGCCCGTCATGAGGCTGCTCTCGTCGATGTCGAAGCGGGGGTGGTGGTGCGGCGCGGTGATGCCGCGCTCCGCGTTGCCCGCGCCGACATTCAGGTACGCGCCGGGCGCTTCTTGCAGGTACGCGCTGAAGTCCTCGCCGCCCATGGTGGGCAGCGCGTCGTACACCCATTCCTCGCCGACCGTCTGCACGGCGACGTCGCGCAGGACCGCGGCCACCTGCGCGTCGTTGATGAGGGGCGCGTACCCGAAGCCGTAATCGAGGGTGTGCGTGGCGCCGTGAGCGGCGCAGATGCCGCCGGTGATCTGGTCGATCAGTTGCGGCGCGCGTTCGCGCAGGGCCGGGTCGAAGGTGCGGACCGTGCCGGCCAGCACGGCCGCGTCGGGAATGACGTTGTCGGCGGTGCCCGCGTGAAACTGCGTGACGCTGACGATGATGTTGTCGAGCGCGCCGACGTGGCGGCTGGCGATGTGCTGGAGGTTCGTGACGACCTGCGCGCCGATGGCGATGGGGTCGACGGTCTGCTCCGGGTGGGCGCCGTGCCCGCCGCGGCCCTGAATGGTGATGTGGAAGGTGTCGGGCGCGGCCATGAACGCGCCGGGCTTGATGGCGACAACGTTCGCGGGCAGCTGACTGTTGAGGTGCAAGCCCGTGACGACGTCGACGCCGCGCATGACGCCCGCCTTGACGAGTTCCTGCGCGCCGCCCGGGGGTAGCTCCTCGGCGTGCTGGAACAGGAAGCGGACCTCGCCGTGCACGCGCTGCGGGTCGGCGCTGAGTTCCTGCGCGACGCCGAGCAGGATGGCGGTGTGGCCGTCGTGACCGCAGGCGTGCATGATGCCGTCGCGGGTGCTGCGGTAGGCGGCGTCGGCACCCTCGTCCTCGTGGATGGGGAGAGCGTCGGTGTCGGCGCGCAGGAGGACGGTGCGGCCGCTCTGCCCGCCGTTCAGGACGGCGAGGACGCTGGTGGGGGTGGGGCGGGTGATGATGAGGTTCGGCATGGCGCGCAGCTGCGCTTCGATGTACGCGCTGGTTTCGTGCTCCTGGAAGCTGAGTTCCGGGTGCTGGTGAAGGTGGCGGCGCCAGGTGCGGAGTTGCGTGGCAAGGTCCGTTTGAGTTGTGGTCACGCGGTTAGCGTACTCCTGTGGCGCCGGGCATGGCACACAGCGGCGGGCAGCGTGGACCGAGCCCAAATTTTCTCAGGGGCGCTTCATGCGGCCAGCCGGGTGGTGCGCTTAGATGAGGGCGTGAAGACCAAAGGATGGTGGGTGCCGGTGGCGCTCCTGCTGGTGGAAGGCCTGAAACGCTCGCGGGCGCGGCGTAATCCGTTCGCGCGGCGTCGCAAGCGCGACCGCGTGATCGACGCGGCTCTGGCGCGCGCGTCCAGAGCGCTGAGTCGCCGCGCGCCGCGCTGGTAGGGCGCGTGCGACAATACCGGTATGGTCACGGCGATAGTGCTGGTGCAGGCGGAGCGTTTACGCATTCCTGAGACGGCGGCGGAACTGGCGAACGTCACGCACGTGAAGGAGGTGTACAGCGTCACGGGCGAGTGGGACATCGTGGCGCTGTTGCGCCTGCCGAGTTACGAGGATCTCGATGACGTCGTGACGGGGCAGCTGCGGCGCTTGCCGGGCATCATGCGCACGCAGACGATGCTGGCGTTCCGCACGTACGCGCCGGAGCTGCTGGATCAGGGGTTCGGGGTGGGCCTCAACGAGCAGGGATGAGCGCATCCCCCAGGGTGCACATGAGGTTTTCCTGTTGCTTTTGCTCCGGGTTGTCTGAAGTTCTGTAAGAGCATTGTCAGACGAAAACGCGTATGCTGCTGGTGTGAGGCGTGGTGAGCGCCCACCCCCCGCTGGCGCGCGGTTCCCTCCCCCCCTAGCGCGCGTCAGCCAAGAACACCGCCCGTACGGGCGGTGTTCTTGTTTCGGTGCCTCAGCGCACGTCGTTGCGTGTGGGGGTCACGACCGTGTCGTGACGGCGCCGTCCCGCAAGGCCCAGCAGGCCGAGCAGGCCCAGCAGGCCCCAGGGGAAGCCCCGGCCGTTATTGTCGTCGGAGGGGTTGGTGGAGGCGTTGCCGCTGTTCACGGTCGCCACCGTCCCGTTCGTGCCGGTGGTCGTCGGGGTGGTGGGGATGGCGCCGCCGTTCCCGGCGCTGCTGTTGCTGGTGTCCGTGGCCGTATCGGTGCCGGTCGTGTCGTCCGTGCCGGTGCTCGTGTCCGTGGTTCCGGTATCGGTGCCGGTGGTGCCCGTGCCCGTGTCGGTGCCGGTCGCGCTGCTGGCATCGTCTCCCGTGCCGGGCGCCGTTTCCGTCGTGGTGCCCGCGCTGTCCGTGCCGGTGGTCGTGTCCGTGGTGCCGGTCCCCGTGCTCGTATCGGTACCGGTGGTGCCCGTGTCCGTTCCGGTCGTGGTGCCGGTGTCGGTGGACTGCGTGAAATGCAGCGTGGAGGGGCCGCGCACGGTGGCGAGCGCCGGGGCGGTCAGGGCGAGGGTGAGGGCGAGCGTCAGACGGTGGCGCATGATGAACTCCTTGGAAAGAAGGCGTGTGGAGGACCCAGCGCGCGCGGAACCGCAGTGGCCCGGCGAGGGAGGTTCGGCCCATAGTGTGAGCCGCCCCCCTGCAGGGCCGATGAGCAGCACGCCAGGAAGCTTGACCGGCTGTAAAGGAGAACTTGACCGTCCCGCCATGTTTCCCGCTGTCCTCGCCCGCCACACGAAAAGAACCGGACGCAGGGCGCGTCCGGTTCCTTGAGGGGTCGTCTGCTCAGCGGACGTCGTTGCGCGTGGTGGTCACGACGGTTTCGTGGCGGCGGCGACCCGCGAGGCCCAGCAGGCCGAGCAGGCCCAGCAGGCCCCAGGGGAATTCGCGGGTGTCCGCGCGGCCGTTGTTGTTGCTGTCGACCACACCGTCCCCGTTGGGGTCCACGGCATCGTTCACGGCGTTGCCGGCATTTTCGACGGCATTGCCGGTGGAGGTCGCCGCGTCCTGCGCCGCGTCGCCGACGGAGGTGCCCTGGTCGCTGGTGTCCTGAACGCGAACAAGGGAGGACGGGGAGCTCATCGTGGCGAGGGCGGGGGTCGCGAAGGTCAGGGTCAGGGTCAGCATCATGAGTTTGTGCATGGTGAAGCTCCTTTCGGGTTGCTCGGTCCGCACAGTGTGGCCCGTTTGGCCCGGCGAACCGTGAGCGTCCCATGCAGCCCCCTTGATGCCCCGTGAAGCTGAACTTGAAAAGGCGAGGCCCGGCCCCCCGCCTCCTGGCCTGCCCTCAGGCGCGCAGGGGGGCGCCGCTGAGCAGCAGGGGTGTTTACGTCGCGTCGGCGGCGTCCTGCAGCGCGTGGAGGACGTTCGCCATGTGCTCGTCCAGCGGGACGCCCAGTTCGAGGGCGCCCTGTTCCACCTCATCGCGGTTCACGCCCGCTGCGAAGCTGCGCGTTTTGAAGCGCTTCTGAACGCTTTTGAGTTCGAGTTGCCGGACGTCCCGGTCCGGGCGGATCAGGGCGGCCGCCTGGATCAGGCCGGTCAGTTCGTCCACGGCGAAGAGCGTGCGCGCGAGGCGCGTGTCGCGCGGGGTGTTGGTGTACGCGGCGTGCCCCATGATGGCGTCGAGAACGATTTCCGGCACGTCGGTGTGGGCGCGCAGGTACATGACGCCCCAGGCGGGGTGCTCGTCCGGGTGCTGCTCGTAGTCGAAGTCGTGCAGGAGGCCGGCCAGGCTGTACAGGTGCTCATCCTCGCCCCAGAGGCGGGCGTAGAACTGCATGGCGGCCTCTACGTTCAACATGTGGCGTTGCAGGCTGACGCTGGGGGTGTGCTGGACCATCAGTGCGTAGGCGTCTTCGCGGTTCATGCCGCAGCATACGGCGTGCACGTCAGGCAGCGCGGGCGTCCACTGCGCGCACCGTGGCAGGTGTGATCACGGCGTCCGGGGTGCGGCGCATGACGGCGTGCCAGAGTGCCGCGGCGAGCAGCAACACGGCGGCGGTCACGCTGAAGATCAGGGCGAGTGGAACGCGGTCCGCGATGGGCGCAAGCAGCAGCAGCGTGACGGGCATGCCGATCTGCCCGGCGGTGTTCAGGAGGCTGCCGACGCGGCCGTAGTACTCGGGGTGCACGAGCGTCTGGAACGTGAGGCTGAGGCTGATGTTCAGCAGGGCGATGGCGGCGCCGCACGCGAAGGCCAGCGCGTACATCTGCGGGGCGGTGCGGGTGACGCTCAGCAGCGCGAACATCCCGCCGGACAGGGCGAAGCCGAGGACGCCGCCCAGCCGTGCGGGCACGCGCGCGCCGAGCGCCGCGAGCAGCAGGCTGCTGCTCGCCATGCCGCCGGTGAACAGCCCAAGGAACAGCCCGAATCCGCCTGCGCCGACGCCGAGCGCGGTCATGCGGGCGGGCAGCAGCATTTCCATGGGGGCGAGGACCGCGTTGATGATGAGGGCGAGGCCCGGCAGGAGCAGCAGGGCGGCGCTGCTCCGCGTGTACTGGACGCCCGCCTGCAGGTCCGCGCGGACGCTGCTGCGGGCGCCGCGCGCACGTGGATCGGGCACCTGCACGGCGCGCAGCAGGGCGGCCATGAGCAGGAAGGTCATCCCGTCGAACATCAGGCTGGGGCCGCTGCCGAGGGCGCTGACCAGCAGGCCGCCGCCCAGCAGCCCGGCGAGCTGCATGATCTGCGCGCTGCCCTGCATGAGGCTCGCGGCGCGCGCGCGGTGCTGCGGCGCCACGAGGCGCGGGGTGACGCCCATGCTGGCGGGCACGTAGAAGGCGGCGATCAGGCCGTTGAGCAGCGCGAGGGCGTGCAGGGCGGGCACCCCCACGGGGCCGTGCAGCGCCGCGAGGCCCAGCAGCAGCTGCGCGCCGCCGCGCACGACGTTCAGGACGATCAGCGGCAACCGTACGGGCAGGCGGTCCACCAGCGCGCCGGCCAGGGGTGAGAGCAGGGTGGGGAGCAGGGTGAGGGCGAGGTTGACGCCCATGGCGCCGCTGCTGCCCGTTTCGTGCAGCACCAGGAACGAAAGGGCGATGCCGGCGAGGGCGCCGCCGAGCGCGGACTGCGCGTTGCCGAGCCACCACAGCGTGAAGTGGCGGTTCCAGAGTAGAGGGTGCGTGGTCATGGGGGCCTCCTGTGCGTTCAGCGTGCGGCGCCGGCAACTCCCGGCGCGCGGTGATGCTCGGAGTTGAGGATCGGTACCATGAGGGCATGCCTGTGCCCGCTGCGCCTGCCCGGACGGCCACGGCCGCTCAGGCCGCGCTGCTGCTGGATGAGCGGTACGCGCCGGTGTTCACGGCGCTCGCGCAGGGGGAGGCGGGCGCTGCGGAGGTGGCGCGCCGCGCGAACCGTCCGCTGTCGAGCGTGCACGCGCAACTGACGCGGCTGCATGGCGCGGGGGTGGTGGACGTCGTGGCGGTCCGGGCGCGGGCGGGCCGCACGGTCCGGGTGTACGGGTGGCCGCGGCCCTGGCACATTCCTTTTGCGGTGACGGCGGCGGCCACCCTGCGGGAGTTGCTGGCGGGGCCCCTGCAGGCCCGCCTGAGCGATCAGCTCGATACGTTGGCGTGGGTGCTGGAGCGCGACCGCACGTCCAGCATGTGGGCAGTGACGCTGGACGTTCAGGACAACGCGATCGCGCACCGGATCCATTCGGGCGATTGGGAGGGGCCGCGCTCACCGCTGATGGCCAGTGGGGTGGAGTTGCGCCTGTCGCCGGGGCGGGTGCGGGCGCTGCAGGAGCGCTTGACGGCCCTGATGGACGAGCTGGCCGAAAGCCCGGACGAGGGCGGGGAGCGTTGGAGCCTGACGGTGCTGCTGTCGCCGTCGCGGCCTTAAGGACAACGGGCGGGCCCGCAGGTGAACACCTGCGGGCCCGCCCGTTGCGGCTGGGTCAGGCGCGCGGCAGTCGGCCCCAGTAGTACAGGGCGGCCTGCGTGCGGTTGGCGACGCGCAGCTTCTGGAAGATCTTGCTGAGGGCGTTCTGCACGGTGCCTTCGATCACGTCGAGGCGCCGGGCGATCTGCTTGTTGCTGAGGCCGCGCGCGACGTAGCGCAGGACGGCGCGTTCGGCGGGCGTGAGCACGGGGCGGCCGGGCGGGGTGTCGCGCCAGCGGTCGCCGACGCTCGCGCGGCGCAGCACGTCGATCAGGTCGGGGTCGCTGTCCGGGTGGGCGATCAGAACGGCCGGGCCGCATTCCCAGAGGTCCTCGAGGTACTCGCGGACGGGACTGCGGGTAATGACGACGGCGTTGGTGGCGTCGGTCTGGAGGACGTCGAGGGCGTAGCCCCAGGGGGCGTCGAGGACGATGCGCAGGTGTGCGCTTTCGGGCGGGAGGGCCTGCGCGTGGAGGAGGTCGCGGACGGGCCGGGTGAGTTCGGCGAGACCGCTCTCGACGCTCGGAACGAGCAGCAGGCGTTCCGGCGGGGCGGTGAGGGTCGTCAATGTCTGCAAGATCAGCCTCCGATCAGGAAATGCTCAGAAAGCTCGTTCAGCGTAACAGGCCCGGAAAAGTCATGCGTGCAAACTTGCGCATGACAATACTCACGCCTAGCAGTAGAGTGGGTGATTAACCGTCGTGCAGGATGGTTCTGCCCTCACGCACGCCGCCGGCACCGACCCAGGCCACTGACCAGCCCGCGCCCACACAAAAGGAGGCCCCGCTGGAAACAGCAGGGCCTCCTTCACGGGGACTTACCGGCGCATGCTGTCGTGCAACGCTTCCAGGAAGCCTTCCTCATCATCAAGCCACGGGTAGTGCCCGGTCGGCAGCACCGTCACGTCCGCGCCGCCCAGATCCTCCAGCCACTGCACCTGCTCCGGGTAGCTGGTGCGGTCCTCCGCCCCGGCAATCACGTAGATCGGCCGGGTGATCTCCGCCAAGAACGGCGGGTACTCGAACTCCCACAGCCCCTGCAACACCAGCGCCTGCTGCACGTCCGCGCCGCCCAGCAGCTGACTCTCGGCGTCCGCGAACTCCAGCCGCATGCGCGAGTGCGCATCGCGGAACTCCAGGGTGTTCAGCAAATCCCGCGCGTTCACGAGGTCGAACGCGGCCTCCACGCGCGCCGCACCCACCTGCGGGTACTTCCCTTCGGGCGTGCGGGCGAGCACCTCGTCACGCGGGTCCTCCACGGGGCGGCCCCGCAGGCGGGACGCCTCCGACAGCAGGATGTACGCGAGCTCCGGGAAGTGCACCCACGGGTTCACGGCGATCACGCGCGCCGTGCGCAGCGGAAAGCGCCGCGCGTACTCCAGTGCCACCAACGCCCCGAACCCCTGCCCCAGCGGCGTGAACCGCTCCAGCCCCAGGAACGCGCGCACGGCCTCCACATCGTCCACGAGGGTGTCGAGGTCCAGGTAGTCGCCGCCCTGGTCGGTTTCGTCCAGCGGGCCGCTGCGGCCCCCGCCGCGCCCGTCGAGGTACACCACGCGGTAGTCCTCCAGCGCGTCACCCACCAGCGTCCGGAACGACGCGCTGTTGTACCCGGGTCCGCCGTGCAGGTACAGCAGCGCGGGCGCGTCCTCCGGCCCGACCACCTCGAAGTACAGGTCCGCGCCGTTCAGGCGCTCGAAATACGTCTCATCCACGTGCGTCATCCCGCACAGTGTAGGGCGGCCTACGTCCGCGCCCCCCGCTGTCAGCCACAATGCACGCCGCCTCTCACGCGCGCACGGCAGCATGGTGAGCATGCGACGCGCCCTCCCCCCCCTGATCGTGCTGGCGCTGCTCGCCGGCGTCGCCGCCCTGTGCTGGCCGCTCCTGGAGCGCGCCCTGGATTACGCGCGCCTGCTGCGCGCCCCCGGGCCTTCCACGGCGACGCTCGCGGCGCCCCTGCCGGGCGTGCGCTACGCGGACACGTGGGGGGGCGCGCGCAGCGAGGGCCGCCGTCACGAGGGCGTGGACATCTTCGCGCCGCGCGGCACCCCCATCCGCTCCACCACGCGTGGGTACGTGGAGCGCATCGGCGAGAACCGCCTGGGCGGCCGGACCGTCACCGTCACTGGGCCCGGCGGGTACCACCATTATTACGCGCACCTGGAACGCTACCCGGACCTGCGCGTCGGCGATGAGGTGCAGGTGGGCGACGTCGTCGGGTACGTCGGCGACAGCGGCAACGCGCGCGGCACGCCCCCGCACCTGCATTACGGCGTGTACACGCCCACCTGGCGGGCCGTGAACCCGTACCCGCTGCTGCGCCGCCCATAGGTCAAGAAAACCCTTACCCGGCGGAGCTCATAATTGAGAACTTTGTCCACACGCGCACCCCCGAACGCGCTTACCCTGAGCGCAAACCCCAGGAGGTCCGCGTGTCCAGCCCCACCAACCTGAACGCCCACAGTGGCGCCCGCGCCGCCCTCGACGAACTTGAGCGCGTGATTCTCGGCAAGCCCACGCAGGTGCGGCTGGCGCTCGCGTGCCTGCTCGCGCGCGGGCACCTGCTCATCGAGGACCTGCCGGGCGTCGGCAAGACCACCCTCGCGCACGGCCTGGCCGGCACGCTCGGGCTGCAGTTCGCGCGCGTGCAGTTCACGAGCGACCTGCTGCCCGCCGACCTGACCGGCGTGAGCGTCTTCGAGCGCGAGAGCGGCAGCTTCCGCTTCCATGAAGGGCCGGTGTTTACGCAACTACTGCTCGCCGACGAAATCAACCGCGCGACACCCAAAACGCAATCGGCGCTGCTTGAGGCGATGGAGGAACGTCAGGTCAGCGAGGGCGGCGTCACGCGGCCTCTGCCGGAGCCGTTCTTCGTGATCGCCACGCAAAACCCGCTCGAGCAGGTCGGCACGTTCCCCCTGCCGGAAGCGCAGCTGGACCGCTTCCTGATGACCGTCACGCTCGGCTACCCGGACGTCCGCGCCGAACGAGCGCTGCTCGCCGGCGGCGGCGGGGACCGCGCAGCGGGCGTGACGGTCACCCTGCCGCGCGAGCCACTCCTCGACGCGCAACGCCTCGTGGAAGGCGTGTACGTCTCGGACGCCCTGCTCGATTACGTGCAGCTGCTGCTCGCCGCCACGCGCGACGGGTCGCGGTTCGTGGTGGGCCTCAGCCCCCGCGCCGCGCTCGGCCTGATGCGCGCCGCGCGCGCGTGGGCGTGGCTGGCCGGGCGGGACATGGTGCTGCCCGAAGACATTCAAGCGGTGTTTCCGAGTGTGGCCGTGCACCGCCTGCCGGACCGCGCGACGCTCCGCCCGAACCTGGCGAGCGTGCGCGCGCTGCTCGCCGCCACACCCGTCCCATGACGGGCCTGACGCGGCCCGTGCGGGCACCCGCGTGGCTGCGGCGCCTGCCGGTGCAGCCGACGCGGTTCGGGCTGGCCTTCGCGGCGCTGACGCTGCTGACCTTTATCGGATGCGTGAACTACCAGCTGAGCCTCGGGTACTTCCTGACCTTCCTGCTGGGCGGCGTGTGGGTCGTGAGCGCCGGCGAGGCGTGGCGGGCCGCGCGGCTGGCGCGCGCGGACGTGCGCGCCGGCCCGGACGTGTTCGCGGGGGACGACGCGACCTTCCCCGTGCGGGGGCAGCCGGGCAGTGTCGCGCGCGCGGGCGGCGCACTCGCCCCGCTTGACGAGTACGGCGCGGGGGTCCTGCAGGTGCCCACGGACGCGCGGGGGCTGCTGCACCTGCGCGGCGTGTGCGTGGACGTGACGGACCCACTCGGCCTGTGGACCGCGTCGGCGTCCATCCCCGCGAACGGGGCGGTCACTGTGTACCCCCGGCCGGAAGTGAACGCGCCCGACCCGCCCGGCCCGGCCCTGCAGGCGGGCGGGAGCGGCACCCTGCGCGCCCGGGGGGACGAGGAGTTCGCGGGCCTGCGCGAATACCGGCCCGGCGACAGCCGCCGCCGGGTGTCGTGGCGGCATGCCACCCGCCCCGGCGGCGGCCTGCTCGTACGCGAGTACGACGCGCCCGCCACGCCCGACGTGCAGCTTCGCTGGACGGACACGCCCGCCCACCTTGGCACCGAGGGGCGCCTGTCGCGCCTGAGCGCCTGGGTGGTTCGCGCCGGCACGGCCGGGCGGCCCTTCACGCTGGTGCTGCCGGACGGCACGGTCGGGCCGGGCAGCGGTGAGGCGCACGCTGCGCGCTGCCTCGCGCGCCTCGCCGTGCACGGCACGGCGGGTCTCGCGGCGGAGGACGGCGTATGACCCGCGTGTTCGGCGTGCAACTGAGCCCCACGCCCACCCCCGAGGCGCTTCCGCGCGTGCCGGCGCTGCTCACCGTGGCGGCGCTCACGCTGGCGTTCGCGCCGTACGTCGTGCGCTTCCCGTTCCTGCTGATCCTCGCGGTGGTGGGCGCGGCGGGCGCGCGCGCATACGGCCTGTGGCGCGGCGGGCGCCCGCCGGCGTCCTGGGTGCCGCTCGCGCTCGTCGTGCCGTTCGTGGCGCTGGCGGTCACGTCCTACGGGACACTGCTGGGCCGCGACGGCGGCACCGCGCTGCTGGTGCTGCTCGCGGCGCTGAAGCTGCTGGAATCCCGCACCCGCCGGGACTTCCGCATGCTGACCCTCGTCGGGTACTTCCTGATCTGCGCGAACTTCTTCTTCTCGCAGGGGGCCCTCGCGACGGCGTACGCTACCCTCGTGACGCTCGCCCTCACGGCGAGTGCCGCCACGTGGGGCCCACGCGCGCCCGCGCCGCCCGCCGCCCTGCGCGCCGCCACCCGCGTGACCCTGCTCGCCCTGCCGGTCGCGGCGGCACTGTTCTTCCTGTTCCCCCGCCCGAACGGGCCGCTGTGGACCCTGCCCATCCAGAGCAACGAGAGCCGCACGGGCCTGCCGGACCGCATCGCGCCCGGCAACGTCACCAGCCTCGCGCAGGACGGCAGCGTCGCGTTCCGCGCGGCGTTCCAGGGCACGCGGCCGCCCGACTCGGCACTGTACTGGCGCGGCCCGGTATTCGACGTGTTCGACGGCGTCGCTTGGAATTATGGTCCGCAGCGTGGCGGCCTGGTGCGCCTGCAACCGTCCGGGCAGCTCACCCGGTACACGGTGACGCTCGAACCGCAACGCAACGGGTGGCTCCCCACCCTCGCGTTCCCGACGAACACACCGACCAGCAGCGTCCTGACGGGCCGGGCGCAACTGTTCGACGTCACGAACGTCGAGGGGCGGCACGCCTTCACGCTGGAAAGCGACCTGGACGCCCGGCTCGGCATTCAGGAGGAGGCGGGCTGGTTGCAGTTCAGCACGCAGCTCCCCCCGAACGTGAACCCGCGCGCGCGCGCGCTTGCGGCCCGCTGGGCGAACCTCCCTCCAGACGGGCGCGTGCAGGCGGCCCTGGCGTTCCTCGCGAACGGCGGCTTCCGGTACACCCTGAACCCCCCGGCCTTGCCGGAGCGGGATGGGCTGGACGCGCTGCTGTTCGGGACGAAACAGGGCTTCTGTGAGCATTACGCCTCCGCGTTCGCGTTCCTGATGCGCGCGGCGGGCGTGCCGGCCCGCGTGGTCGGCGGGTACCTGGGCGGGCAGCTGAACCCGACGGGTGGGTACCTGATCGTCCGCAACGCGGACGCGCACGCCTGGGTGGAGGTGTGGCTGCAGGGGCGCGGGTGGACGCGGGTGGACCCGACGTCCGTCGTGTCGCCCGCGCGCGTGACGCGTGGGCTCGCGGCGAGCCTCACGGACCCGAACGACGCGCCCGCCATCAGCCGTCAAAGTTCGCCGTTCGCGCAGGCGCGGTTACGGCTGGACGTGCTGGAGGCCACGTGGAACACCTGGGTGGTGAGTTTCGACGCAGCGCGGCAGCGGACGCTGCTGAGCAACCTGGGACTGGGCCGGGTGGGGGACGCGCGGTACGGCGTGGCGCTGCTGGGCGTGGTGGCGGTCCTGCTGGGCGGGCCGCTGCTGCTGGCCGCGCGGCGACGCGCGCGCCCCCGTGACCCGGCCCTGCGGGCGTTCGCGGAGTTCGTGGCGCGCGTGCGCCTGCGGCCCGAGGTGGGCGAGGCGCCCGGGGACTTCGCCCGCCGCGCGGCGCGGATGCACCCGGACAGCGCGGACGCGATCCTGGCAGTGGCGGACGCGTTCGCGCGCGTCCGGTACGGGCCGGCGCCGACGCCGGCGGACCTGCGGGCCCTGCGGGACCGCGTGCGCCTCGTGCGCATCAGGGGGTGACGCTCATACGGCTCGTGGGCCCTGGAGGCCCCCCGAGCTTCTTTCGGCGTGCCATGGCCACGGTCAGGGGGCGCGCCGCTGCGCGAGACTGAGCGCACATGATGATGCCTCCCCGCCCCGTGAAGTTGCCGCCCGGCGAGCGCGTGACGCTGGCGATGCTGCGCGCCGATCTGCTGCACACGCTGCGCCTCGTGTGGGCCGCGAGCCCGCGGCACAGCGTCACGTACGCCCTCACGACCCTCGCGGGCAGCGCCCTGCCCGCCGCGAACCTGTACGTCGGGAAGTTGCTGCTGGACGGCGTGGCGCGCGCAGCGGGCGGGGGCATCACGTACAGCGCGCTGCTCGGTCTTCTGGCGGTGCAGGTGGCGCTGGTGGTGCTGGGCAGTCTACTGTCCACGGTGCAGAACGCGTCGCAGCAGCTGCTCGGCGACAGCCTGCAGCACAGCGTGACCCGCCGCATTCTGGAGAAGGCGTCAGGGTTGAGCGTGGACGCGTTCGAGAATGCGGACACCTACGACCGGCTGCAGCAGGCGTACCGGGAGGTCGGGTCGCGGCCGCTGGGCGTGGCGACGCAGCTGGTGAGCCTCGCGGGGGCACTGGTGACGCTCGGGTCGGTGGGGGTGCTGATGAGCCGGCTGGGCGTGTGGGTGCTGCCGCTGGTGCTGCTGGCGAGCCTGCCGGGCGTGATCGTCAGCAACCGCTTCGGCGTGGAGGGGTACCGGATGCTGCGCCGGCAGACGCACGACGCGCGCGTGCAGAACTACCTGGGGAGCCTGCTCACGTCCGACAGCCTCGTGAAGGAGGTGCGGCTGTTTCAGTTCGAGCCGTACCTGCTGACGCGGTGGCGGTCGTACTACTTGGGCTTCCGGGTGCAGTTGGAGCAGCTGGTGCGGCAGCGGTCCGCGTGGGGGTTCGCGGCGGCGCTGGCGTCCGCGTTGCTGATCGGCGTGGCGAGCGCGTTGATTCTGGCGCGCGCGGCGCGCGGGCAGATCACGGTAGGAGACTTCAGCGTGTTTGTGCTGGGTATCGCGCAGGTGCAGGGGACCGTGGCGGGGCTGCTCAGCGGCGTGAGCGGCATCTACCAGAACCTGCTGTACATGCGGAACCTGTTCTCGTTCCTGGAGCTGCCGGCGCGGGATCTGGACGCGGGTGAGCCGTGGCGCGGGCCGATCGACACCATCGAGTTCCGGGAGGTGAGCTTCCGGTATCCGCTCACGGAGCGGGACGTGCTGCGCGGCGTGTCGTTCACGGTGCGGCGCGGGCAGGCGCTGGCGCTGGTCGGCGAGAACGGCGCCGGGAAGACCACCATCGTGAAGCTGCTGACGCGGCTGTTCGAGCCGACGGGCGGGCAGGTGCTGATCAACGGGCAGGACGCGGCGCGGTTCTCGCCGCGCAGCGTTCAGCGGGAGATGAGCATCATCTTTCAGGATTTCGGGCAGTACCAGATGAGCGCGCGCGAGAACGTCGCCCTGGCGGAGGTGAGCCGCCTGGAGGACGCGGAGGGCGTACAGAGCGCCGTGGACCGAGCGGGCGCGGCGTTCGTGGAGGGGCTCCCGCAAGGCCTGGAGACGCCGCTGGGGCGGCTTTTCCAGGGTGGGCGGCAGTTGTCCGGCGGGCAGTGGCAGCGGCTGGCGCTTGCGCGGCTGTACTTCCGGGACGCGTCGGTGCTGGTGTTCGACGAGCCCACGGCGGCGCTGGACGCGCGCGCGGAGTTCGAGACGATGGAGGCGTTGCGCGCGCAGGCGCGGGACCGCCTCACGCTGCTGATCTCGCACCGCTTCTCGACGGTGCGCCTCGCGGATGACATTCTGGTGCTGGACGGCGGCGTGGTGAGCGAAGCAGGGAGTCATGAGGCGCTGATGGCGCTCGGTGGGACGTACGCGAAGCTGTACGCGCTGCAGGCCAGTGGGTACGCGCCGCGCGGCGCGAGCGCCGAGGAGGACACGCCGCGCATGTAAGAATTCGGTGAGAGATCCCCTTTTACGCTGAGGTTGTTCCCCCCGAACCCGCCCCCGAGCTGCGCGCCGTGTGGGCGGCCTTTTCTTGCCGGGCGCCCGTCAGATCTGCTCGAAGCGGTCACGGTAGATCACGTACGCCAGCCCCAGCGTCACGAGCGTGCTGATCAGGCTGCTGAGGCCGGAACTGATCAGCGGCAACGTGATGCCGGTGAGCGGCAGCAGGCTCAACGACGCGCCGATGTTCTCAACCGCCTGGAACCCAATCTGCCCGAGCACACCCGCGAACAGGATCTGGTCCGGCAACCTCGGCGATTCGGTCGCCATGCCTGCCAGACGCCAGCACAGCAGCGCGTACAGCGCGAGGACCGCCACGGCACCCACGAACCCCTGCTCCTCGGACCAGGAAGCGTACACGAAGTCCGTGTGCGCCTCGGGCACGAACCCGTTGTGCGACTGCGTACCCTGCTTGTAGCCCTTGCCCATCATCCCGCCGGACCCCACGGCGATGGTGCTCTGGATGACCTGGTAGCCCTGACCGCGCGCGTCGCGGTACGGGTCGAGGAAGATCGTGAGGCGCGCCTGCTGGTACGGCTTGAGGTGCGGGAACACCACCGTCGGGAAGGCAATCCCGACTGCCAGGACCGCCAGCAGGAAGTGCCACAGCGGAATGCGCCACGCGAGCAGAATCGCGGCGAACATCACGGACAGCACCATGGCGCCGCCGAAGTCCTGCGCGACAACCAAGCCGAACGCGGGGAGAAACACCGCGAATGGCCGCCAGTACGACGCGACGCCGCGGTACCCGGCGCGCATGACGACCGGCAGGAACAGGATCAACGCGAGCTTGAGCAATTCGAGCGGCTGGAACTGCAGCGGGCCGATCACAATCCAGTTCTGCTGGCCGTTCACGTCCTTGCCGATCACGAAGGTGCTGGCCTGCAGCAGCAGCGCGAAACCGTACAGCCACGGCGCGAGTGCGTAGATACGGTCGCGGCCCGCCCACCACAGCACGCCGATGGGGATGGCGGCGAGGCCCACGCCAAGCAGCTGTTTCGTGAAGATGCCGGGGTCCACGCGGGGGCTGAGCGCGACGCTCGACACGGTCACGAGCCCGACCAGCAACAGGAGCGCCACAATCAGAGGGAAACGCAGGTCGAACTTCGGCACGCCCTCCAAGGTAGCAAGCGGGGGCATGTGGAGCCTGAACCGCCTGACATTCCCCGCACGGGAACGCGGAGGCCACCCTCGGGTGGCCTCCGCGTTCCCGTCAGGACGGGGTCAGTCGCGTTGTAGGGGAATGTTCGCGACCAGCACGACCGTGTCGCCGCGCTGCTCGACTTCCACGTTGGTGCCCTGCGTCGGGAAGTACCGCTGCACGACCTCCATCAGGTCGCGGCGCAGCGCGTCCACCTTGCCGGGCGGGATCTGCGCGCGGTCGTACGCGAGCACGAGCTCCAGGCGGTCCTTGAGGGTCTCCTTGGTGCGTTTGCGGCCCCAGAACATCAGGCACCTCCGAACAGGCGGCGCAGCGCGGCCAGGAACCCGCGGTTCTCCTCAAGTTTCGGGTAGGGGACGTCCTCGCCGCGCAGGCGGCGAGCAGTGTCGAGGAACGCCTGCCCGGCGCGGCTCTTGCCGAGCACGGCGGGTTCGCCGACGTTGGTGCTGACAAGAATGCCTTCGTCTTCGGGGACGATGCCGATGGGTTTCACGCCGAGGATGTCGAGGATGTCCGCTTCGCTGAGCATGTTGCCGCTGGCGACCATCTTGGGGCGCAGGCGGTTGATGACGAGGCGGATCTCGCTGACCTGCTGCGCTTCGAGCAGGCCGATGATGCGGTCGGCGTCGCGGACGCTGGACACCTCCGGGTTCACGACGACCAGGGCGCCCTGGGCGGGCGCGGCGGCCGTCTTGAAGCCCGATTCGATGCCGGCGGGACTGTCGATCAGGATGCGGTCGAAACCTTCTTCCTCGAGGAGCTGCCGGACAGTGTTCTTGAACACTTCGGGGCTGAGGGCGTCCTTGTCGCGGGTCTGGCTGGCGGGCAGCAGGTACAGGTTCTCGACGCGTTTGTCACGGATGAGCGCCTGCCCGAGTCGGCATTTGCCTTCGAGGACGTCAACGAGGTCGAACACCACGCGGCTTTCGAGGCCCATGACGACGTCGAGGTTGCGCAGGCCGACGTCCACGTCGATGACGGCGACTTTCTCGCCGAGTTTCGCGAGGCCCGCGCCCATGTTGGCGGTGGTGGTGGTTTTCCCGACGCCTCCTTTACCGGAGGTCACGACGATGACTTTGGCGTTCAACTGCTGCTCCTCCCATGCGCGGCCCTGCGCGTACGCGCAAAGGGTGGTGGTGCGCTCTGGTCTGCGTGACAGTGTACAGCAGGCGTCACGGAACGGCTTCCGAGGTGCCGCCGGGGCAGACCGGCCCGATCGGCGAAAGCGCCTGACCCTGGCCTTGCGGTGCAGGGCCTCAGGCCTGGAACCGCGCGGGGCGAGACTTGGCGCACTCACCGGTCACTGCCACGCGAAGAGGCCCCTCCGGAACGGAGGGCGGGGAGGTCCAGCAGCATCTCGTGGCTGGCCGTGCGGAACCCCAGGTCCGAGGACAACGTGTCGGGCATCGCCGAGGCCCTGAGGCTGAGCTGAAGCAGGCCCTGCTGCTGTGCGTACTGCAGGACGTGCCGGGTCAGTGCGCGCGCGAAACCCTGGCGCCGCCAGGCGGGCGGGGTGTAGACGTTCACCACGCGCGCCCGGAACGGGTTGGGGCTGGTACGGGTGGGGCCCCACTCCATCAGCACCAGACCTGCCCCGGACACGGGTTCACCCTCAACCTCACGCAGCCAGCCAAGGTACGTCCCACGCGTGATGGCGCTTTGCACTCACGCTGCGTACGGCGCGCGCCACGCCCGGTCCGCATCGTCCGGGTAGCGGTGAAAGCACGCGGGTCGGCAGGAGTGCGATACGGCCGGGGTTCCTGATGACCCGCGGGCGCATGCGTCGACCCTCGTCGCTGTCATTCACCCTGGGCACAACCAGACGAGGGAGGCTCCATGCGGGCCTCCCTCGTCCTTGGGTGGGGTTTACGCGGTAGGCGTAGGGTCCTTGCCGAGGTTCACGTTCTGCCCGCCGGTGCGGCGAACAGCTTCGCGGACGACGTCACCGGTGATGAGTTCGCTGGTGAGCAGCGCGTCGGCGACTTCGTGCATGGCCTGCGCGTACTCGCTGACGAGGGCGCGGCTGCGTTCGTACGCGCGCGTGAGGATGCGTTTGACGTCCTCGTCCACCAGTTGGCTGGTGTGTTCGCTGAATTCTTTCGGGCGGGCCATGTCCTCGCCGAGGAAAACGGGGCCGCTGTCGGTGCTGAGCGCCATGTTCTTGAAGTTGTCGCCCATGCCCCATTCGAGGACCATGCGCCGGGCGATGTTGGTGGCTTTGCGGAAGTCGTCGGCGGCGCCGCTGGTGATGCTCCCCATGAAGACTTCTTCGGCGGCGCGTCCGCCGAGGCTGACGATCAGTTGGTTCTCCAGGCGTTCCTTGCTCATCAGCGCGCGTTCCTCGGGGAGGTAGAAGGCGGCGCCGAGCGCGCGGCCACGCGGGATGATGCTGACTTTCTGGAGTTTGTCGCTGCCGGGGATGACGGCGGCGGTGACGGCGTGCCCGGCTTCGTGGTACGCGATGGCTTTCTTCTCTTCGGGGCTGATGGTGAGGCTGCCGTTTTCGAGGCCGAGGGTGATCTTGTCGAGCGCGCGGTAGAAGTCGCTCATGTCGATGCGGGTCTTGCCGACGCGTGCGGCTTCGAGGGCGGCTTCGTTGACGACGTTCTTGAGGTCGGCGCCGCTGAAGTACGGGGTGCTCTTGGCGAGTTCGCCGACGTCGAGGCCTTCCACGAGGGGTTTGTTGCGGAGGTGCACGCCGAGGATCGCTTCGCGTTCCTTGAGGTTCGGCAGGTCGATGGTGACCTGGCGGTCGAAGCGGCCGGGGCGCAGCAGGGCCGGGTCGAGGATGTCCGGGCGGTTGGTGGCGGCGAGGACGATGACGCTGCTGGTCTTGTCAAAGCCGTCCATCTCGCTGAGGATCTGGTTGAGGGTCTGTTCGCGTTCGTCGTGTCCGCCGCCGATGCCGGCGCCGCGCTTACGGCCGATGCTGTCGATCTCGTCAATGAAGATGATGGCGGGCGCGCTCTTGCGGGCGTCGTCGAACAGGGTGCGGACGCGGCTGGCGCCGACGCCGACGAACATCTCCATGAATTCGGACGCGCTGACGCTGAAGAAGGGCGCGTCGGCCTCGCCGGCGACGGCGCGGGCGAGCAGGGTCTTGCCGGTGCCGGGAGGGCCCACGAGCAGCACGCCTTTGGGGATTTCCGCGCCGATCTGGTGGTACTTGCCGGGGTTCTTGAGGAAGTCGACGACTTCCACGAGTTCCTTCTTGGCTTCCTCATGGCCGGCGACGTCGCGGAAGGTCGTGCTGACCTTGTTTTCCTTGCCGTAGCGCTTGGCGCGGCTCTGGCCGAACTGCATGACGCCGCTCTGGCCGCCTTGCGCGCGCATGAAGATGAAGTAGAAGAACACGACCATCAGCAGGATCGGGAGCAGGCTCACGAGGATGCTCAGCCACTGGCTGGGCTGCTCGTAGCGGCGGCTGCCGATGTTGACGCTGTTCTGGTCGAGGAACGCTTCGAGGTTCGTCTGGCTGTTGGGCAGGCGGACCTTAAAGTTGGCGAGGGTGCGTTGTTCCGGGGTGCCGCGGACGCCCTGCACGGTGATGCTTTCCGGCTGCTTGAGCGTCACGTTGGCGAGCGTGTCCTGAATGACAACGTTCTCGACCTTGCCGTTGGCGACGAGCGTGCGGAACTGCGAGTAGTCCACGGTGGTGTTGTTGCCCATGGGGACGTTCCCGAACATCAGGAACAGGGCCACGACGAAGAGCAGGATGAGCCAGGGGTTGAGACGCCTCAAAGTGTGTTCCTCCGGGGAAGGCAGGTGGTTCAGGGTCGCGTGAAGTCGAGAAGTCTGGACGCTGGACTTGAGTGTACCTCACTCAAGATGTGTATGCGTGGGCGCAACCCCACAATGCACTTCAGGAAACCATTACGTCGCGCGGCACGTGTCCCGACGCGCCCACCCGGTCACCCTTCGCGGCGGGGCGGGCGCTATGCTGCTCCTAGATGATCGACCCCGAACTCACCTGGCAGCAGGCCGCCGACGCGCTCGCCAGCGAAGACTTCGACAGCGCCTACGCCATTCTGGAAGGTGCTGAGCGCGAAGCTGCGCGGCCCCAACGTGCGCGCATCCTGCTGTACCTCGCGTCCGTGGACTCGCTGTACGGCGACGACGGCGTCACCGACGCGCAAACGGCCTTGCGTGACGCCCGCACCGCCGACTCCGGCATCCGGCACGATCCGCTGTACATGGCGTTGATGGCCGAGATCGACGGACGCGTGCGCGGCCCCGACGCCGCTCCCCTGCCGGACGCAGCGCTGAGCGGCCCGCCGCTCGCCCGGTACCACGCCCTCGCGGCGCTCGCGCTGACGCACCAGCCGGAACGCGCGCTGGACGTGGAGGTCAGCGCCGCCGAGCTGCCCGCGCATCTGCGCTGGCGCCTGCGCTCATGGCAGGCCGACTGCGAGGAGCAGCTCGGCCGCGCCGAGCAGGCCGCGCACCTGTACGCCGAGGCGGCGCACGCCGCGACCGGCATGAACCGCGCCATCATGTTTCAGGACGCCGCCGCGCTGCACCTGCAGGCCGGGCAGCACGAGCAGGCGGGGACGCTGCTGGGCCGCGCGCGCCTGGAGTACCGCGGCGCGGAGGGCGAGGCGCTGCACCTCGCCGGGTGGCATCACCTGGACGCGCAGGTGAAGCTGGCGCGCGGGGACCTGCAGGCGGCCCTCACCGGCATCAGCGAGGCGAGCCGCCTGGAACGCGCGAACGGCGACCCGAGCTACGGCGTGGAGTTGGTGTGGGGGCAGACGCTCACGCAGTCGAACCGGCACGAGGAGGCGCTCGCGCACTTCACCGAGGCGCTGCGACTGGCGTCCGCCGAGGACCGGCCGTACGCCCTGCACGAACTGGGCGTCACGTACCTCGACCTCGACCGCCCGCTGGAGGCCATGGAGGCGTTGCAGCAGGTGCTCGCGCACGACGAGTACCCGTACGCGCCGGAAGTGCTCGCGGACCTTGCCGAATGCGAGTACCGCCTGGGGCGCCTCGCGGAAGCCGAAGCGAACGCGCAGCAGGCGTACGCGCAGGGCGCGACCGTCCCAGCGAGCATCGTGTTGGGAAACATCGCCATGGACTACTACCACCTGCCGGACGCCCTGGAGCATTACGAGCGGGTGGTGCGCGAGGCGGCGCCCGGCAGCCGTGACTGGACGCTCGGGCATCAGATGGCCGCGGACGTGATGGCGCAGCAGGGCTTCCCGGACCCAGCGGCGGCGTACGCGCACGCGCAGCAGGCGCTGGAGCACCTCGACCCGAGCGACGAGTGGCACACGACGTTGCGGGAGCACGCGCAAAAGGCCGAGGAGCGCCTGCAGGACCAGCAGGGTCGCGGCCGCACCCTGAACTGAGCTGGGGGCCGCACCTCGGCCCCCCGGCGTTCAGTACAGCTTGTCGAGGACGTCGTCCTTGATCACGAAGCTGTTCTCCCGCGTGGGGAACGCCCGTTCGCGCACCTCGCGGGCGTACTCGCCGAGGGCGGCGGTGGCCTGCGCGCCCAGTTCCGCGTAGCGCTTGGCGATTTTCTTGTCCCCCTCGAAGATGCCGAGGATGTCGTGGTACACGAGCACCTGCCCGCGGCAGTGCAGGCCTGCGCCGATGCCGATGGTCGGGACGCTGAGCCGTTCGGTCACGAGGCGCGCGAGGCGCGCGGGAATCGCTTCGAGCACCACCGCGAACGCCCCGGCCTCCTGCAGCGCCAGCGCGCCGTCCAGCACGGCGCGCGCGCCGTCCTCGTCGCGGCCCTGCACTTTCAGGCCGCCTTGGTTCACGGCGGTCTGCGGGAGCAGGCCCACGTGGCCCATCACGGGGATGCCGTTGCGGGCCAGGACGCGCGTGAGGTCCAGCACTTCGGGCGTGGCCCCTTCGAGCTTCACGGCGTCCGCGCCGCTCTCCTGCATCAGGCGCACGGTGTGGCGCAGGCCGTCCTGCAGGCCGGTCGTGTACGTGCCAAACGGAAGGTCCGCGATCAGGAACGTGTCGGGCGCGCCGCGCCGCACGATTTCCGTGTGGTAGATGACGTGCTCCAGGCGGACGGGCGTGGTGCTCGGGTGACCCTGAACCATGTTCCCGAGGCTGTCGCCCACCAGGATGAGGTCCACGCCGGCGCGCGCGGCCTGTTGCGCGCCGGCATAGTCGTAAGCGGTGACCATGACGAGCGGCGTCTCGGCGCGGACGATGTCGGGCACGGTGAGTTTCATGCGCTCAGGGTAACGAAAAGGGCGCCCGGGCACGCTCGGTTGCCTGGGTGCCCGGGGCGCGCGTTATTTGACGGCGCCGTACTTTTCGAGGACGACGTAGATGATCCAGCCGGTCGCGGCGACGTACAGCCACACCGGCACCGTCCAGCGCACCCACGCGCGGTGGCGGCGGAAGGCGGCGTCGGCGGCGGGCACCTCATGGATGCGGTCGAGGTTCCCGGCGGCCTGGAGGCCCTGGCGGGCGTACCAGAGCGCCACGAGCGCGAGGGGGACGTTCACGGCGGCGAGTAGGGTGTGCGAGGCGAGCAGCGCGAGGTACGCCGGGCGCCACTCGGCCGGGCCGACCCAGACCTTGGTGTGGCCGATGGCGACCTTGCTGAGGTACAGGACGAGGAACAGGGTGGCGAGGGCGGTGGCGGTGAGCATGGCGCGCATGTGGGCGGGGCGGTGGCCGCGGCGGATCTGGATGACGCCGAGGACCAGGGCAATGCCGCTCAGCACGATCGTGATGACGGAGGCGCCTGCGAGGAGTTCACCAAGGTGGTCCATGTGCTGCCCAGTGTAGGGTGGCGCGCGGGCGCTCGGCGCGTGACGAACGTACCTCGGGCCGCGCCCGGCGCGGGGACAATCGTACGCGCGGCGTCCGGGGGTGGGGGGTAGACTTGGGCGTTAAGCGCCGAGATTCGCCGGCGTTCGGGCGGCTTGTCCGGGCGGGCCGGGCGGCGCGGAGGTGAGGCGTGGACGGTGGCTTGAGGAGCCAGAGGGGCGTCATGTGGGTCGGCCGGTGGCTTCCGGCGCTCGCGTGGGGCGTACTGGCGTACAACATTCTGGTGATCCTGTGGGGCGCGGTCGTGCGCATCACGGGCGCAGGGGCAGGGTGCGGGGAGCACTGGCCGCTGTGTAATGGCGTGGTGGTGCCGCAGAGTCCGACGCTGCACACCATCATCGAGTTCTCGCACCGGCTGACCAGCGGCCTGTCGGGCCTGCTGGCGATCAGCCTGGTGGCGCTCGCCATGCTGACCCGCCCGAAAGGCGATCCGGTGCGGTTGGGCGCGTGGCTGTCGCTCGCGCTGATCGTGCTGGAGGGCCTGGTGGGCGGCGTGCAGGTGCTGCTGGGCCTCACAGCGAACAGCACGAACCCGGCGCGGGGGTTCGTGCAGGGCGTGCACCTCGCGAACACGTTCGCGTTGATGGGCGCGCTGCTGCTCACGGCGGTGTGGGCGTCGGGCGGGCGGCCGGTGCGGCTGCGCGGGCAGGGCTGGCTGGGCGCCGCGGCGCTGGTCGGGCTGCTGCTGATGCTGGTGCTCGGCATGGCGGGCGCCGTGACGGCCCTGGGGGACCTGCTGTTCGCGCCCTCGAACGGCACGCCCGTGGACACCGTGAAGCATGACTTCCGCACGACGGCGACGATCATCGAGAACCTGCGCGTCGTGCACCCGATTCTGGCGTTCGTGACGAGCGGTTACCTGCTGTGGTTCGCGGGCCGCGCGCGCGAGGCGCGTGGTGAGGGCGTCACGCGCTGGCAGTACGCGCTGGGGGGCATCATCGGCGCGCAGATGCTCGCGGGCTTCGCGAACGTGGTCCTCAAGGCGCCGGGATGGATGCAACTGACACACCTGCTGCTGGCGTGCATCATGTGGCTCGTGACCGTAATGCTGACCTATTCCGCCCTTACTGCGCCCGCACGCACCGCGTCGACGGCGCCCGCCACGGGGGCGCGCGCATGACCGCCGCCACCCCCCTGCCGGAGCGCGCGACGTGGCGTGACTACCTGGCGCTCACCAAACCGAAAGTCATCAGCCTGCTGCTGTTCACGACCATCACGGCCATGTTCATGGCGGCGCGCGGCTGGCCCGGCTTCACGCTGCTGCTCGTGACGTCCGTCGCGGGGTACATGTCTGCGGGAGCGGCGGGCGTGTTCAACATGCTCATCGACCGCGACATCGACCTGAAGATGGCGCGCACGGCCTCGCGCCCGACCACCAGCGGCAAGATCAGCCCGCGCAACGCGCTGCTGTTCGGCACGGCGCTGATGGTGATCGCGTTCGCGCTGCTGTGGGCGTTCGCGACGCCGCTCGCCGCGTGGATGAGCTTCGCGGGCTTCCTGACGTACGTGGTGGTGTACACGCTGTGGCTCAAGCGCACGACGTGGCACAACATCGTGATTGGCGGCGCCGCCGGCTGCTTCCCGCCGCTGGTCGGCTGGGCGGCGGTGACGGGCGACCTGAACCTGTTCGCGTGGTACCTGTTCGCGATCATCTTTTTCTGGACGCCCGTGCACTTCTGGGCGCTGGCGCTGATGATCAAGGACGAGTACCGCGAGGTGGGCGTGCCGATGCTGCCCGTCGTGCACGGCGACAAGCTGACGGTCGCGCAGATCATCCTGTACGCGGTCCTGACCGTGGTGCTGTCCGTGATGCCGGTGCTGTTCGCGGAGGTGTCGTGGCTGTACCTGCTGAGCGCCCTGGCGTTCGGCGCGCTGCTGCTGCAGCGTTCGTGGGTGCTGTACCGGCACGTCATGGCCGGGCACCGCGTGGAGCGCAAGGTGGCGGTGCCACTGTACCTCTACAGCATGCTGTATCTGGCGCTGCTGTTCCTGGCCGCTGCCGTGGACCGGGCGGTGCTTTCATGAGCCGGCCGGAAGGCCTCTGGCGTCGCGCGTGGTGGGGCCAAACGCCCTATGCTAGGTGCGATAGAAAGGAGTGATGTTGAACACTTTATCTCGCCGACTGCCACCGCCACGGCACGCGGCCCTTCTGGGCCGCGCCGCTGCGCGGTGGGCCGTCCCGTTGGCGCTCACCGCCCTGGGGGTGGCGCTGGCCCAGCCGCAGAGTCCGACGAAACAGGTGCTGTCCATCGGCGACCTGAACTCCGGGTACAACCGTGAAGTTTGGGCGATGAGCATCTGGGCGATCGCCTTCTCGATCATCATCTTCATTGGCGTCTCGTGGGCGCTGTTCTACACCGTCGCGAAGTATCGCGAGCGGCCGACCAGCACCCACCAGGCCGAGGACTTCCACGGGAACAACAAGCTCGAGGTCGCCCTTGTGGGCGTGCCCGTCATCATCGTGGCGGTCCTGTGCGTCCTCACGGTGAAGAGCATGGCCGTGCTGAACCCCACCCCGAAAACCGCCGTGCCTGTCGACATTGAAGGCCGTCAGTTCTTCTGGAACTTCCGTTACCCGCAGGCGAAGGTGGACACCGCGCTGGTGTCCAACGGCAACGAGCTGGTGCTGCCCGCAGGCCGCCCCGTGGCGCTCACCATCACGGCCGCTGACGTCATCCACGCGTTCTGGGCGCCGAACCTCGGCGGTCAGCGTGACGCGATCCCGACCGTCAAGAAGACCTGGCAGGTCAACAGCGACAAGCCCGGCGTGTACCAGGGCAACTGCAGCGTGCTGTGCGGCGCTTCGCACGCCAACATGCGCTTCAAGGTCGTCGTGCTTCCCCAGGACCGCTTCAACACCTTCATTCAGGCCGCGCAGGCGTACAAAGCGCCGACCCCCGCAGCGGGCAGCGCCGAAGCGCGCGGCGAGGCGCTATTCCTCAACGGCAAGAACGGCCAGGGCTCCTGCGCCGCCTGCCACCGCGTGCAGGGCACCAACGCCGCCGGCGTGAACGGCCCGGACCTCAGCTTCTTCGGCACGCGCCGCACCCTCGGGGCGGGCATGTGGGAAGGCGACAAGGCCCGCGAGATGCTGCCCACCTGGATCAAGCACAGCAAGGTCGTCAAACCCGGCAGCCTGATGCCCAGCTACGACGGCACGCAAGAGAACTACCCGGCCCTGACCGACGCCGAACTCGCGGACCTCAGCGCGTACCTGCGCTCCTTGAAGCTCCCCGAGCAGGCCGACTACTGGCAGGGCGTCGACCACAACACCGCCTTCTGGGGCGAGAAGAAGTAAGGAGCACGCATGGCTGTTCAAATGCCGTCCCAGAGTCACAGCAGACGCGGACCGCTTGACGTCGTCTGGGACTACATGACCACCACCGATCACAAGAAGATCGGCCTGCTGTACATCATCACGTCCATCGTGGGCTTCGCTATTGCGGGCCTGCTGGCCGTCGCCATCCGCGCGCAGCTTGCCGTGCCGGACAACACGCTGCTCACCGGCAACGCCTACAACCAGGTGCTGACGATGCACGCGGCCATCATGATCTTCTTCTTCCTGATTCCGATTGGTCTGTTCGGGTTCGGGAACTTCTTCCTGCCGCTGCAGCTCGGCGTGCGCGACGTGGCCCTGCCGCGCGTAAACACCTTCGCGGTGTGGCTGTTCATCTTCTCGATGATCCTGATCATCTTCGGGATGTGGAACGGCGGCGTGCCCGGCGTCGGCTGGACCTTCTACTACCCGCTGAGCGTCGACGCGAACCAGACCGGCGTGGCCGTCATGATGGTCGCGCTGATCCTCAACGGCCTCGGCTCGCTGCTCGGCAGCGCGAACTTCGCCGCGACCATCGTGAACATGCGCGCGCCCGGCATGAGCCTGTGGAAGATGCCCATGTTCTGCTGGAGCATCTTCGCGACCAGCCTGCTGCAGCTCGTGTCGCTCGGCGGCCTGACCGCCGCGGCGCTCGTCACGTACCTGGAACTCAAGCTTGGCCTCAGCATGTTCAACGGCGCCATCGGCGGCGCGCCCGTGCTGTTCCAGCAGTTCTTCTGGTTCTACTCCCACCCGGCCGTGTACGTCATGCTGCTGCCGTACCTCGGCATCGCCGCGGAAATCGCCAGCACCATGGCCCGCAAGCCGCTGTTCGGTTACCGCGTGATGGTGTACTCGCAGCTCGGCATCGTGCTGGTGTCGCTGCTCGTGTGGGTGCACCACATGTTCGCCGTGGGCCTGCCTGAAGCGTGGCAGATCGCGTTCATGATCGCGACGCTGATCGTGGCCGTCCCGACCGGCGTGAAGATCTTCAACCTGATCGGCACCCTGTGGGGCGGGCGCATCATGATGCGCACGCCGACGTACTGGCTGGTCGGCTTCATCTTCAACTTCCTGATCGGCGGCATCACCGGCGTCAGCCTCGGCATGATTCCGTTCGACTACCAGGTCACCATGAGTTACTACGTGGTGGCGCACTTCCACAACGTCATGATGTTCGGCACGGCGTTCCTTGCCATGGGCGGCCTGTACTACTGGTGGCCCAAGATGACCGGACGCTTCATGAACGAGAAGACCGGCCTCGTGCACTTCTGGCTGTTCATGGTCGGCTCGTGGCTGACGTTCCTCCCGCAGTACTTCCTCGGCCTGCTCGGCATGCCGCGCCGCTACTACACGTACCCGGAAGGCAACTTCCTGTGGAACGAACTGAACCTCGTGTCCACCATCGGCGCGTTCATCCTGCTGGCCGGCGGCATCGTGTGGGTGTGGAACATGCTGCAGAGCATGCGCCAGCCGATCACGGCGTCCCCGAACCCTTGGGGCGGCTTCACGCTCGAGTGGACGGCCGCGAGCCCGCCCGAGGAGTACAACTTCGCGCACGACTTCCCCACCACCTTCCCCAGTGAGCGTCCGCTTGCCGACTGGGAGAAGAACGGTGACAAGCTCAAGCCCGTCGATCCCAAGAGCATTCACCTGCCGGTGAGCAGCCCCTGGCCGTTCCTGACGGCGTTCGCGCTGCTGCTCATGGGCTACGGTCTGAGCTTCGGCTGGTTCACCGGCTGGCACCCTGACGTCAACCCGCACACCCCGAACCCCTTCGCGAGCGCGGTCCTGTACGCCAGCATCCCGCTGTTCCTGTGGGCGCTGTTCAAGTGGGCCGGCACCCGCGAGTACGACGTGCCCGTGGCGCACCACCACCTCACGAAGTACAGCAACGGCTTCATGGGCATGGCGTGGTTCATCATCAGCGAAGTCGGCCTGTTCGGCGTGCTGATCGCCGGGTACGTGTACCTGCGCGTGAAAGGCGTGGCGGTGCCCCCCGCGGACCGTCCCGCCATCTGGCTCGCGTCGCTCAACACCCTGATCCTGGTGGCGAGCTCCTTCGTGATTCACAGCGCGGAAGGTGCGGAGCGTCAGCACAAGATGAGCCGCTTCCGTCTGGGCCTGTTCATCACGCTCGTGCTGGGCGCCGTGTTCACGCTGTTCCAGATTTACGAGTTCTCGAAGTTCGGCGCCGAAAGCAACTGGCAGGAGAACCTGTGGCAGGCGTGCTTCTTCATCATTGTCGGCCTGCACGGTCTGCACATTCTGATCGGCGGCACGGGCGTCGCGCTGGTGTACTACCAGGCGATGACCGGCAAGATGGACAAGCACAACCACGGCAGCACCGAGGCCGCCAGCCTGTACTGGCACCTCGTGGACATCGTCTGGCTGTTTATCGTGGCGATCTTCTACGCCTGGTAACCCGGGGCTTTGTCAGGAAGGGGGCGCGCCGTTTGGCGCGCCCCCTTCCTTGTGGCGTGCGCGTGCAGGACACCTCTCCCCTGCCCTGCGCGGTAGCGTGCGCGCATGAAGTGGCTCACGTGGATGCTGGTGGCGGTCGCGGTCGTTCTGGGGGGCGTGCTGGCGTACCGGCAGTTCGCGCCGCAGCCCCTGCGGGCGGGCACGGCGCTGGACGCACGGCCCGCAGTCCCGGCCGTGTCGGTGCTCACCGAAGATGGGCGCGCGGCGCGCTTTACGGACGGGGCGGGGCGCGTGCGGCTGGTGTTCTTCGGGTATACGCACTGCCCGGACATCTGCCCGATCACGCTGGGTGTGCTTGCCGGGGCGTACAAGACCCTGACGCCTGCGCAGCGTGCGCAACTGCGGGTGGATTTCGTGAGCGTCGACCCGCTCGTGGACCGGCCGGACGTGGTCCGCGCGTACCTCGGGAAGTTCAACCCGGACTTCCGTGGGTTCACGGGCACGAGCGCGAACATGGTGGCGCTGCAAAAGGCGTTCTTCGTGTACGCCCGTTCGGACGCGCCGCCGGCGGCGAGTGAGCATGCCGCGCACATGTCGCACATGGCCGGCATGGCGAAGTCCGAGGCGGAGGCGAGTGGGCCGGCGACGCTGGTGCACAGTGATCAGGTGGCGGTGGTGAGCCGCGACGGGCATTTCGTGCGGGTGTACGACGGTCTCGCGGTGACGCAGGGAGAACTCGCGCGGGACCTGCCGGCGTTGCTGCGGACGTACTGAGCGGGGGCGTGGGGCGGCCGGGGCGGTCGCCCCGGCCGCTCTGCTTGCTCCTGGCGGTGGTTCTGCGGTGAGGAGTCGGGGTGGCGCCCAGTCACACACTCCTATTTCGCAAATAGCGTAACATGGTGGGTATGACGGAAGCGCCGGATCTCGCCAACCGCCCCAAGCGCCTGGAAGACTACGTCGGCCAGGCGCGGCTCAAGGAGAAACTCAGCGTGTACCTGCAGGCCGCCAAGGCCCGCCGCGAAGCGCTCGACCACACGCTGCTGTTCGGCCCCCCCGGCCTCGGCAAGACCACGCTCTCGCACATCATCGCGTACGAACTGGGCGTGAACATCAAAGTCACCAGCGGCCCCGCCATCGAGAAACCCGGCGACCTCGCCGCGATCCTCACCAACAGCCTCGAAGAGGGCGACGTGCTGTTCATCGACGAAATCCACCGCCTGGGCCGCGTCGCCGAAGAGCACCTCTACCCCGCCATGGAGGATTTCAAGCTCGACATCGTCCTCGGGCAGGGCCCCGCCGCCCGCACCATCGAGCTGCCGCTGCCGCGCTTCACGCTCGTGGGCGCCACCACCCGCCCCGGCCTGATCACCGCGCCCATGCGCAGCCGCTTCGGCATCATCGAGCACCTTGAGTACTACACGCCCGAGGAGATCGCCCTCGGCCTGATGCGTGACGCCACCACCCTCGACCTGGGCCTCGAACTGGACGCGGCCATGGAGGTCGGCGCGCGCTCGCGCGGCACCATGCGCATCGCCAAGCGCCTGCTGCGCCGCGTCCGCGACTACGCCGAGGTCGCCGGAGAACGCCGCATCACCAAGGAACGCGCCGAGGACGCCCTCGACAAACTCGGCCTCGACACCGCCGGCCTGGACGACCGCGACAAGAAGTACCTGGAGACGCTCATTCACCGCTTCGACGGCGGCCCGGTCGGCGTGGACACGCTCGCCACCGCCATCAGCGAGGACGCCCTCACGCTCGAGGACGTGTACGAGCCGTACCTGATCCAGCTGGGCTTCATCAAACGCACCCCGCGCGGGCGCGTGGCGACCGCCGCCGCGTACGACCACCTCGGCCTGGACGTCGTGCGGCTGGACGACGAAGGCTTCTCGTTCGTCAACTGAGGCTCCACCCCGAAGGGGACGCCCACCTCCGGGTGGGCGTCCCCGCGGCTGTCTGTGCTCTGCCTCTCTTCGCAGAGCGCCGGGGGCCGCCGTACACTGAGGGTCTAACCTCAAGGAGGAGGTGAAACCCGGTGGGTACCAAAGAGGACGTTCGCGCCAGATTGAACATCGCCGAACTGATCGGCGAATACGTGCAGCTCACGCCCGCCGGGCGGGGCCGCCTCAAGGGTTTGTGCCCGTTCCACAAGGAGAAAAGCCCGTCGTTCCAGGTGGACGTGGAGCAGGGTTACTTCTACTGCTTCGGCTGCAAGGCCGGCGGGGACGCGTTCAGTTTCGTGCAGCGCGCCGAGAACCTGAGCTTCGGGGACGCGCTGCGTAAACTCGCGGAGCGCGTCGGCGTGGCCGTCGAAACGCGGTACGGCGAGAAGCAGAGCCGCGACCTGTACGACGTGAACGCGTTCGCCCTGGAGTACTTCCGGGAGCACCTGGGCGGCGAGGGCCTCGCGTACCTGCGCCGCCGTGGCCTCACGGACGAAACCATTGAGCGCTTCGAGCTGGGCTTCGCGCCCGAAGGGTGGGACGGGCTGCTCAAGCGCGCCCGCACGCGCGGCGTCCCGGAGCGGCAACTGCTGGAAGCGGGCCTGCTCATCGAGAACGAGACCGGGCGGGTGTACGACCGCTTCCGGAACCGCGTGATGTTCCCCATCCGGGACCACCTAGGCCGCCTTGTGGGCTTCGGCGGGCGCGTCCTCGGGGACGAGAAGCCGAAGTACCTGAACACCCCGGAAACGGACGTGTTCAAGAAGGGCGAACTGCTGTACGGCCTCGACAAGGCGCGCGGGCAGGTGCGCGACGGGGGCGAACTGGTCGTCGTTGAGGGGTACATGGACGTCATCGCCATGCAGCAAGCGGGGTTCACCACGGCGGTGGCGACGCTCGGCACCGCCCTCACCGCGGAGCACGCCACGCTGCTGGAACGCCAGGGCGTGCGCCGACTCGCGCTGCTGTTCGACCGCGACGAGGCCGGGCAGAAAGCCACCCTGGCCGGTCTGGATCAGGTGGTGGGCGCACGCCTGAACGTCCGCGCGCTCAGCGTCCCGAACGGCAAGGACCCCGCCGACGCGATCCTCGCCGGCGAGATGGACGCCCTGCGCGCCGCGCTCGCCGGCGGCCTCGACGAGGTCGCGTACCGCGTGCAGTCCGCCGTGGAGGCGTACGGGGTCGCCACGAGCGACGGGAAACGCAAGGTGCTGATGAGCCTGCTGCCACGCATGCAGAACCTCGACCCGCTGGACGAAGGCGCGAGCCGCATGCGCGACATCGCCTGCGAGCGGCTCGGCATCAAGCCCGAGGCGCTGCTCGACTGGATTTCCTCCAAGGCGAAGCGCAAAACGCTCTCCAAGACGCAGCTGGCCGGCATGAGCACGCAGCGTCACGACGAGGACCGCGAACTGGCCCTCCTGAAGCAGCTGCTGATCGACCCGACCCTCCTCGCGAAGCTCGACGGGCACGTGCCGTTCCACAACGAAACGGTCCGCAAGGTCGTGCTGGCCGCGCGCGGCACGCGCCGCTCCGAGGAGGTGCTGGAGGTGTTCCGCGGGCAGCCCGAGGAGCAGCTGCTGATCCGCCTGATGTTCGAAGCGCGGGACGCGGGCGCGCACTCGCGCAGCGCCGCCGAGCAGTACGAGGAGAAACGCACCGCGTACGCGGCGCAGGCCACGGATGAAATTCAGATTGCGCTGAGCATCGACCAGCTGCGCGCGGAGGTGGACGCCCTGAAGAAACAGGTGCTGGGCGCGCCGCCCGCCGAGCAGCTGGGGCTGCTGCGGCAGATCAGTGAGTTGCAGCGCGCGATTGAAGCGGAGAAGCGCGCGCGCAAGATGCACGCGTGACCCCCGGCGACCAGTTGGCGCGGGCGGCGGCGCTGCTGTCGGCGCACGCGCCCGGCGGGGAGGTGCTGGCCCTGAGTGGCGGCTTGGTGTACCGGGTGCATGCGGGCGGCACCGAGGCGACCGGCGCGGCCACGCTGGAGGTGCCGGACGCCTGGCTGGACGCCGGGCACCTGCACTGGGTCATGCGTGCAGGCACGCTGGTGGGGCTGCTGCACACGCCTGACGTCCCGGGCGCGGCGCTGACCGGGGCACTGGAGGCGCTGCTCGGGGCGCCGGACCGCCCCGCCGCGCCCGGGGACGTGGAGGGCGGCGTCTGGCTGCCTGACCTGCCGGTGGCGCTCGCCCTGACCGACGCGGACGGGACGGTGCAGCAGGTGAACCACGCCTGGCTGACGCTGCTGGCCCTGGAGCCGGGCGCGGCGACCGGAAGTGACATTCGCGCGTACGTGCCGCAGGCGCGCGCGGCACTGTTTGAGCGTCGGCAGGCGGCGCTGCCGCTCGCGCGCGCGGCGCTCGTGGGCGCGGGCCGGGCGGGACGGTCCGTCCGCGGCACCGTGCGCCCCGCCCGGGGAGGTCTGGTGTGGGCGCTGCATGACGCCACCGACGAGGCGCTTGCGGACGATCAGGTGGACGCCGTCCTGCAGGCCGTGCCCGGTCCCGCCGTGATTGCTCAGGCCGATGGGCGGATCGTGCGGGCGAACGCGGCGTTCCGGGCGCTCACCCCGGCGCGCCCGCGGACGCTGACGGACGCGCGCGTGTGGGGGGGCCTCCCGAGTGCGCGCGTCCGCGACGCCCTCGCGGAGGCCCTGGGGGGCGTGCCCGCCACGCTCGCCGTCACGCACGCCGGGCGGGCGTACGACGTGCGCTTCTGCGCGTCCGCGGGCGGGCACGCGGCGGTCCTGTGGGCGGACCGGACCGCCGCGAACGCGCGTGACCGCGCGCTGCGCGCCGCCGAGGCGACGCTGGACGCCGTCCTGAGGGCCACGCACGACGGTGTGCTGCTGCTCGATCCTGCCGGGCACGTCCAGCGCGCGAACCACGCCGCGCAGGAGCTGCTGGGGGTCGATCCGGGCGGCCTCACACCCGACACGTGGTCGGCACGGACCCGGTGGCCCGCCGGGCACGCCGCGCCGCCAGCCGTTGTGGCCAGCGGCGGCACGCTGCCGCCGGAGGAAATTACCCTCACGCCGCGTGCGGACGCGCCCCGGCACCTGCTGGTCCGCGCCGACCCGCTTCCCGAGGATTTCGGCGGCGTGGTGGCCCTGCATGACCTCACTCCGCAGCGGCGCAGTACGTTGCAGTTGCAGCAGCGGGCGACCAGCGACCCGCTCACGTCTGTGGCGAACCGCGCGCACTTTCTGGAGCGGCTGGACGGCACCCTGCGGGACGCGCCCGCCGCCGTGATGGTCGTGAGCGTGGACGGATTCCGGGACGTGCAGGCGGTCCTCGGGCCGGCCGCGGCGGACCGCCTGCTGGTGGAGGTCGCCGCGCGCCTGCAGCGGCTTTTCCGTGACCGCGACCTGGTGGCGCGCCTCGCGGAGGATACCTTCGCGGTGCTGCTGTGGGGCGTGCAGGACCCCGTGAATGCCGCGCGGGTCGCGCAACGCGTCCACGCGGCGATGCTGCCCACCTTCCGGCTCGGGCGAACGCCGACCACGCGCACGGCGAGCGTGGGGCTGGCCCTCGTTCCGGCCGGGGCGAACGCGGAGGGCAGCGTGCAGGACGCCCTGACGGCCCTGCGGCGCGCACAGGGTCGCGGCGTTGGGGGCACGGCCCTGTTCGAGGCGGGCATGCACGAGGCCGCGCGCCAGGAGCTGGAGCTGCTTGAGGATTTCCGCGCGGCCCTGCGGGACGAGGGCCTGGAGCTGCATTACCAGCCTATCCTGCGGCTCGCGGACGGGCGGGTGGTGGCGTTCGAGGCGTTCCTGCGCTGGCCGCACCCCACCCGGGGGCTGCTCAGCCCGGACAAGTTCCTGCACGTCGCGGAGACGGGCGGGCTGAGCCGCGCGGTGGGCCTGTGGGTGGTGCAGGCCGCGACGGCGCAGCAACGCGCGTGGCGTTCAGCGCACCCGCACCTGCGCACGCGCATGAACATCAACCTGAGCGTGCGGCAGCTGCTGGACACGCCGCTCGTGTCGGACCTGGTGACGCACGCGCGTAGCGCGCCGGACCTGGAGTTCGAGGTGACCGAGACGGGGTTGCTGGACAGCGGCAGCGCGGCGTTCGGGACGCTCGACACCCTGCGGAACTTGGGGTGCACGCTCACGCTGGACGACTTCGGGACGGGCACGTCGAGCCTGACGTCGCTGGAGCGCGTGGCGTTCGACCGCCTGAAGGTGGACCGGGCGCTCACGGCGCGCGTGACGGGCAGCGAGCGGCAACAGCGCATCGTGGGCGGCATCGCGCAGCTCGCCACGCAGCTCGGCATGAGCGTCATCGCGGAGGGTATCGAGACGGCAGCGCAGCTGCAGGCGCTGCGGCACGCGGGGTGCACGCACGGTCAGGGGTTCTTGTTCGCGCGGCCCCTGCTGCCGGAGGAAGCGGTGGCGTTCGCGCTGACGGACGCGCCCGAAGCGAGCGGGTAGGCGCCGGGCAGGTTACGCCTGGGCGCCGCCGGGGACGATGGTGTCGGGTTTCACGCCGATGAGTTGCATGGCTTCGGCCCAGCGGTCCTCGGCGGGCGTGTCGAACACGAGGTGCGCGCCGTCCTCCACCCACAGCCACGTGCCGTTGCGGAGTTCCGCGTCGAGCTGTCCGGGTTGCCAGCCGGCGTAGCCGAGCAGGAGCATGAAGCGGCAGTCGTCGCAGAGCACGCCGTCGAGGACGTCGAGGCTGCTGGTGGCGTAGAGGTTCGGGCCGAGGCGCATCTCGCCGGCGCGGCCGGTGGGCTTTTCGTAGATGCACCAGCCCACCTGCGGTTCCACGGGACCGCCCACCCAGGCGCGCTCCTGGCGGCCCTGCGCGAGCGGCAGCAATTCCCCGATGGCAAGTTCGGTGGGGGCGTTGATGACGAGGCCCATCGCGCCAGTGTGGTCATGTTCGAGCAGCAGGATGACGCTCCGCTCGAACATCCCGCCGTTGAGGTGCGGGCTGGCGACCAGGAAGGTCAGGGGAACCATACGCTTCACCTTACCTGAGTGGCATGAGCAGACGCACGCGAAAAGCCCCCGCCCGTGTTCATGGGCGGGGGCTTTGCAGGGCTGGGGGTCAGGCGCTGGCGGCGCTGTCACGCGCGGCTTTGCGGGGCTTTACGGGCGCTTTGGGGGCCTTTTCGGTCTTGCCTTCGAGGGCGGCGATGCCGCCGACGATGGCCACATCGAGCACCTGATCGACGGTTTCGCAGACGTGGAAGGTCATGCTGGTGCGCAGGTGCGCGGGGATGTCGCGCAGGTCACCTTCGTTGGCTTTCGGGAGGATGATGTGCCGGATACCAGCGCGGCGGGCGCCGAGCACTTTCTCCTTGAGGCCGCCGATGGGCAGGTAGCGTCCGGTGAGGGTCATTTCGCCGGTCATGGCGACGTCGCGGCGGGCGGGGATGCCGGTGAGGGCGCTGATCATGCTGGTGACCATCGCGCCGCCCGCGCTGGGGCCTTCTTTAGGGATCGCGCCGGCCGGGACGTGCACGTGAATCTCGCTGTCGTCGAGGCGTTCGCGGGGGATGCGGAAGCGTTCCGCGTGCGTTTTGGCGTACGTGAGGGCGGCGCGGGCCGATTCCTTCATGACGTCGCCGAGCTGGCCGGTGAGGACGAGGCCCTTGCCGGGCATGATGCTGGTTTCCACGAACAGGATATCGCCGCCGACGGGCGTGTAGAACATGCCGGTGCTGACGCCGACCATGTCTTCGCGCGCTTCGTGCTCGGGGAGGTAGCGGGGCTGGCCGAGGTAGCGTTCGAGTTCCTTGTCGGTGACCTTCGCGCGTTTCAGTTCGCTGCTGGCGATGCGGCGCGCGACCTTGCGGGCGACGGTGCCGATCTCGCGTTCGAGGTTGCGGACGCCGGCTTCGCGGGTGTAGTGCGAGATGAGCTTCTCGAGGGCCGCGTCGGTGATCTGAATCTGGTTGGCTTTCAGGCCGTTCGCGGTGATCTGGCGGGGCAGCAGGTAGCGCTTGGCGATCTCGAGTTTCTCCTGCTCGATGTAACTGCTGAAGTCGATGACTTCCATGCGGTCGTACAGCGCGGGCGGGATCTGCTCGGGGTAGTTCGCGGTGGCGATGAACATCACTTCGCTCAGGTCGAAGGGGACGCCGAGGTAATGGTCGGTGAAGTGCTGATTCTGGCTGGGGTCGAGCACTTCGAGCAGCGCGGCCGAGGGGTCGCCTTGGTAGCTGCTGCCGAGCTTGTCGACCTCGTCGAGCAGGACGACGGGGTTCTTGGTGCCGGCGGCGCGCAGACCCTGGATGATGCGGCCGGGCATCGCGCCGATGTAGGTGCGGCGGTGACCGCGGATGTCGCTTTCGTCACGCGCGCCGCCCAGGGCGATGCGGACGTACTTGCGGCCGAGGCTCTTGGCGATCGACTGCGCGATGCTGGTCTTGCCGACGCCGGGAGGGCCGGTGAACACCAGAATCGGGCCTTTGTTGACGTCCTCGGTGTTGATGTCGCCGCGTTCGGCGCGTTCCTGGCGGAGGCGGCGCACGGCGAGGAACTCCAGCACGCGGTCCTTGACCTTTTCGAGGCCGTAGTGGTCCTCGTCGAGGGTGTTGGCGGCGTCTTGCACGTTCAGCTGGTCTTCGCTGCGGGTGTTCCACGGCAGGTCGGTGACCCAGGTGAGGTAGGTGCGGATGACGCCCGCTTCGGCGGCGTCGGGGTGCATGCGCGCGAGGCGGTTGACTTCGCGGTCGATTTCCTTCTTGACTTCGGGTTTCAGGTCGAGCGCGTCGATCTTCTTGCGGAATTCCTCGGCTTCGTCGGTTTCGCCGTCGTCGCCGCCCTGGAGTTCCTTCTGGATGACCTTCATCTGTTCGCGCAGGTAGTACTCGCGCTGGTTGCGGTCGATTTCTTCCTTGACCTGCTGGCGGATCTTCTGCTGGACCTGCAGGACTTCCTGTTCGGCGTCGAGCAGGGTGAGGACCTTACGGAGGCGGTCGGTGAGGCGCGCAGCTTCGAGGACGGCCTGCTTGTCCTCGACCTTGAAGTCCATGTTGAAGGCGATGTGGTCGGCGATTTCGCCGGGATCGTCCTTGCCCTGAATGGTCTGGACGGCTTCGGGGCTCATGAACTTGCCGCCCTGGATGAGGTGCTCGAACTTGTCGTTGAGTTCGCGCACGAGGGCCTGCAGTTCGACGGCGTCGCCGGTTTCGGTGTCGAGAGGGGTGATGTCGCCGCGCAGGTACGCGCCCTTGGTGTAGTTGCTGACGCGGGCGCGGGCAATGGCGTTGACGAGCATCTGGACGGTGCCGTCGGGGTTCTTGCGGACGCGCAGGACGGTGCAGGCGGTGCCGACGTCGTAGAGGTCGGTGCCGGCGGGGTCGTCGATGTCCTTGTCGCGCTGGGAGACGATCAGGATGACTTTGTGTTCACCCATGGCCGCTTCGATGGCTTCGATGCTCAGCGTGCGGCTGGCGTCGATGTGCTGGACCATGGTGGGGTAAATGACGCTGCCGCGTACCGGGCAGACCGGGACGTTGGCGGGCAGCGGGGTGTGGCTGTGGATGGTTTCGGTGGGCATGTTCATAACTCCTTTCGCCCAAAAAACTTGAGTCTGAGTATATCAAGTTTCTGAGGTGTCCACAAGGGCGGGAGCGCTCCGCCAAACGGCGTACAACCGCGCCCAGACGCTGATCACACCGCCATTCACGTCTAAACCCAGCCTACTCGCCGGACCTGACAGAAACATCACGCCCCACCTGATGAGGCGTTCATACACGGCCACCCCCCACAACGCTCCCAGCCGCACGCCACCAGCCTGCAGTCCCCACCGGACCCGGCACCCCCCAGACCCACTCCACCCCTCAGCACACGCAATTCTGACGCGCTCAGCGTGCAGGCGCATTATCATTGCGCCGCCACGCCACAGCGTGGCGCGTGCTTAACGGTGCACGTCGAGTTCCACCTTGAAGTTCCCCCGGCGCGTCTCGTTCACCACCCGCTTGAAATCAATGCGCCCCAGCCCCTCCGCCGACAGGCTGTCCCCCTCGCGGATCTCACTGCTCGCCCGCGCCACCTGCCCGTTCAGGCGCACCTTCCCCCCATCAATCCCCTGCTGGAAGTACGCCCGGCTCACCCCGAAGCCCTTCGCACCGACCACGTCCACGCGCATACTCGGCACGACCACCTCACGCAGCTTGTTCCCGCGCCCCGCGCTCTCCCCCACTTCCTCCACGCTCACGTCCCGGCCACCCAGGCTCGTCAGGTCCGCCAGCGTTCCCGCCGCCTTCCCCGTCGCCGCCACCAGGAACGACCCGCGCTCCTCGCGCACATCCCCCAGCTGCTCCTCGGGCAGGCCGAGCTGCCTCAGCTGCACCGCGAAATCCTGCACGTCCCAGCCCGGCACCTCCGGCATGAACCGCAGCACCGTCACCCCCGCATCCACACTCGGAATGTGCGCCGGATGCAGCGTCAACACCACGCGCCGCGCGTCCGGGAACCCCCCCGCGATCACGTGCCGCACCTCATCATCCGCGAGCGCCCGACGATCCAGGTCATCCGCGTCCATAAACGCGGTGCGCACCACGCGTCCACCGCGCGCCTGCGCCACCAGCTGAGCCACTTTCTGTTTCATGACGGGAGTGTAGCAAGCGTGCCCAGACCATCCCTGAGCGGAATGGCCTGGGCACGCACGCCCCGTCAGGAGGCTTACTTAATGCTCGCGCGGAAACACACGGCCGCCTGCGCTCCCGCCGCGAGCGTCGTGGGCCCCACGTTCATGCCCGCACTCGACAGGCTCGCACTGTCCGTGTCCGCGCTGGACGACGTCAACGCCGTCCCTGTGGGCGTCCCACTCCCTGCCGCCACGCCGCCCGTCACGTACAGCACGCCCAGGCCCGCGCCGTAGCCGTCCAGCAGCGCCGCCGTGTTCGCCGGCACCGCGTCACGCAGCGTCAGGCCGCGCGCGTCCCCACCGCCCAGGTTCTGCGCCGAAATGCAGTACTCCAGCGTCTCCCCCGGCTTCCCGTCCGCCGCGAGCGCGAACATGCCGCCCCGCGAGACGTTCCGCACCAGCTTCGAGAGCTTCACGTACACCGTGTTCGTCTGCGCCTGCGCGGCGTTGTTGCCCGCGTTCGTGTCCGGCGTGTCCGACGTGAACTGCGCCGTGTTCGTAAACGACTTCACTCCACCCTCAATGGCCGCGCTGGACGGCGCCGTCACCACCACCGTGTACGACGCCGTCGCGTTGACCGCCAGCGTCGCCACGGGCGGCCACGTGAGCGTCCCGTTCGTGCTGGTGGCTGCCGGGCTCGCACTGACGAACGTCACCCCCGCTGGCAGGGTGTCCGTCAGCTTCACGTTCGACGCCGCCAGCACCCCCGCGTTCTTCAGCGTGATGGTGTACGTCACCGTCCCGCCCGCCACGATGGACGCCGGGCCGACCTTCGTCACCTGCACGTCCGTTCCCGGATTGCAGCCGTTCAGGGCGCGGATGATGTACGCGAAATCATCCGACTGGCCGCTGGTCCCACCCGCGTTCGGCTGGTAGCGCACCTCCACACTGCTGACGCCCGTCACGGACGCCGGCAGCGTCACGAAGCTCTTCAGCAGCGCGTAACTATTCGGTGCGTTCTGCGCGTACCGGTTGCGGTTCAGGCTGGTCGTCGAAACCGTCGCGCCATTGCTGGCCGTGATGGTCGCCAGCCCGTTGTACCCGCTGGTCGTGGCCAGCTGCGCGTACGCCGTGCCGTTCACGTACAGCGTCAACGTGGCCACGTTCGAACTCGTACCCACACCGTTGTTGAACGCCCAGTCCATGTCCACGATAAACGCCCCGCCGGCCCCAACCCCTTTCGTGTACGCGCCGGCGTTCACCGCCAGCGGCACCGTCGTCGTCGCCGCCGCCGTGTCATTGTCCTGGAAGCCCGACAGCGTCCCCCCCGACAGGAGGTTCGTGGTCGCGCCCGTCGCGCACGTGGCCGGCGCTGTCGGCGCGGCCGTCACCGCATTCGTGCTCGACGCGCAATGCATGTTCGTACAGGCACTCCCGGGTGTAGGGGCCACGCCGCTGTTGTACGGGTCGCCGCCGCCCCCCACAGCCGCGAAGTTCGTGACGCTCGACGCGGCGTCCGGCGCGACAATTACCGGCAATGTAAAGGTGCTCGTCGCCCCGGTCGCCAGCGTGCCCGTCCCGGTGCACGTCACGGGCTGCCCGCTCGGCTGGTAGGCGCCGCTCTCATCCGGGTACGTGCACGTCCACGAGACGCCGTTCGACGTGCCACGTGACTGCCCGCTCAGACCGGAAATCCCGACGCCCGCCGGGAGCTGATCCACGACGCTCAGCGTCCCCATGGTCGCCACGCTGGACGCCGCGTTCGTAACCGCCAGCGTGTATGTCGCCGTCGAGCCGACCGCGAGCGAGCCCGTCAGCGTTTTCGTGAGGCTCAGGCTCGGCGGGCTGACCGTGAACGTCGCACTGGCCGCCACGTTGTTCCCCACCGACGTCTGCGCGTCCCCCGCTGCCACCGTGTTCGTGTACACGCCCGTCGCCGTTACCCGCACCCGCGCCGTGATGGTACACCCATCCACCGGCAGGGCTGTGTTCGCCGCGAGCGTGAGGGAGGTGCTGGTGCCCGTGACCTTCCCGGCGGGGCAGGTCGTCGTGAAGCTGTCCACGGTCATGCCGGCCGGCATGGTGTCCGTGAACGCCGCGTATGTGTAGTACTCCGCCTTGTTGGTGTTGCCGATGGTGAGGGTCAGCGTCGTGGTCGCCGGGAGGGCCGTGGCCGCCGTGGGGCTGAAGCCCTTGCTGATGGCGGGCGTGTCCGGCACTTCAGGGCAGGTGGCCAAGTCCACCACATTGCTGATGGCCGAGGTTTTCAGTGTCAGAGTGCCCGTTGACGTATTAACGCTGTAAATTCCGGGCTTGGTGGTGTCTGTGGTGCTGATATAGAACGTGCCTGTGACGGGATCGACTGCCAAGCCGTTCACACCGCCGTTGGCCGGCACGAAGTTGGCACCGTTGTAGGTCAGGCGAACAGGCGAGCTCAGGACGGCGCTGGATAAGTCGAGCTTGTAGAGGGTCGCTTCGACCGTTCCGTCAGCGAGCTTACGGTCCAGAACTGCGTAGGCCTGTCCTGTAGGACTGACCGTAATATCGCCGTTGGTGGTGGAGTTGAGTGTGGCGCCTGTGAAGGCGGTATAGCCGTACGTGTTGCTGGAGGGATCGTAACGATCAAGGTACCCGTCAGGGCCGAGCATGTAATAGATGCCGTTCGCTCCGAAGGTGCCGCCGATCTCCTGGTATTGGGAGGTGTACAGCAGTGTGGATTGCTTGGTCTGCCGGTCGAACTTATAGATTTGACGGCTGGATTGGTTGGCGTAAAACAGTGTGCCGTCTTTTGTGTTCAGGGCCAGTGCGTTCGGACTGGTCACGCCTGAAGTCGAGATGGCCTGGAAGCTGTTGTCCACCGGGTTGAAGTACGCGAGGGCCCCGGTGGACTGCGCAGCGTAGATGCCGGTGCAGTAACTGGAGACGGCGCCCGCCATGCTGGAGGTTGCAAGGGCCGCCAGTGTCAGGAGGCCCTTCAGGGTGCGGTGAATCACTTGCGTTGTCCTTCGTCGAGGAGGAGGTCGAGGCGGAGGTACGCGCCGGGGCGGGTGTAAACGCTGCTGCCGACGCCATCAAAGCCTTTGAGGTTGTAGCCGACGGTGAGCCACGTGCCGCTCAGGACGCGCAGGCTCGCTTCGGCGCCGTAGCCGTACTGCGCGAAGCCGGCGGCGGGTTGCAGGAGCGCGCGAGCGTTCAGGCCGAGGCCGAGGCGGTCCGTGACGTACCAGGTGGCGCTGGCGCTGGGCTGGTACGTGAAGCTGTCGGGGTCGTTAAGGTTGGTGCGCGCCGCGAGGTTGCCGCGCACGGCGTACGTGGCGCGGTGGTATTCGAGGCTGGCTTCGCCGGTGAGTTGTGGGGTGCCGCCGGCGAGGCTGCCGGTCTGGTAGCGGGCGTAGGCGAGGCCCTGCCAGGGGCCGTCGCGGAGGGTGGTGCCGACGGTGAAGCGCGTGCCGGGGTCGCTGCCGAGGACGGTGGTGCCGTCGGTGGTGAGCGTCCATTGGTCGCTGAGGCTGTAGGTGACGCCGCCGGCGAGGACGGTTTTAAGGCGGCCCTGGGTGACGCTGAAGTCGGTTTTGGCGGTGGCGGTGAGGCGGTCCTGGGTGTAGCGGAGGCTGGCGCCGGCGTTGTAGGTGCTGGCGCCGTTCTGGACGGCGAGGGTGACGCTGCCGTTCAGGCCGAGGGTGAGGTGGTCGGTGAGGGCGAGGCTGGTGTCGGCGCCGAAGCGGGCGCGGTTGCCTTCGCCGCTTGCGGTGGGGAGGTCGTAGGCGGCGCTGAGGTTGGTGCCGCCGAGTTTGCTGTTGAGGCTGACGCTGGCGCGTTGCCCTTCGCCCCAGGTGATGGTGTCGGTGACGCCGAGGGTGACGTTCGGTGCGACCTGCACTTTGGTGGTGATGTCGGTGGTGGGTTGTTGCGTGCCGGCGCTGATGGGCTGGGCGTGCTGGACGCTGACGCTGAAGGGGTTCGCGTCGTAGCTGGCGCTGGCGACGGCGCTGACGCCCGCTTCGGTGCCGGTGCCGGCTTTGAGGCCGCCGCCGACGGCGAGGGCGCCGGTGCGGTAGCGGGCGAGGGCGGTGACGGTGCCGCCTTCGGTGGTGGTGTCGTCGGCGTTCAGGGTGCGGGTGTACTGGCCGGTGACGGTGCCGGTGAGGGCGGGCGTGAAGGCGTAGTTGGCGCTGGCGTTCACGCCGAAGCCGGCGGTGCCTTTGTTGAGGCCGTCGTAGCTGGCGTCCTGGTAGTGGGCGCTGAGGGTGGCGTCGCCGGCGGCGTAGGTGGTGCGGGCGTCGGCGGCGAGCATGACGCCGTCGGCGTACGCGCCGGTGACGCTGGCGTGCGTGGCCTGCGTGTCGTACGTGAGGCGCGCGCCGGTGCTGGTGACGCCGTCCATGCGGACGACGGCGGCGGCGGCGGTGAACGCGCCGAACGTGCCTTTGACCTGCGCGCCGTACCCGAGGGTGCGGTTCTCGCTGCGGTTCAGGACGCGGTACGTGACGTGCAGGCGGACGTCGTTGAGGTGCTCGTCGACGGCGGTGATGGCTTTGCTGAGGTACAGGACGCCGGCGTCCGGGTCGAGGGTGTAGTCGGCGTAGCGGGTGAGGGTGGTGGTGGTGACGGCGCCGGTGACGCGGTCGCGCGTGACGAGCTGCACGGTTTCGCTGTCGGGGACGGCGCCGGTGTGGCTGAGGCGCAGCACGCGGGTGCCGTCGGGGATGAGGGTGTCGTCGCCGAGGTCGCGGGGGAGCCACGCGGCGAAGCCGCTCACTTGCGGGTTGGTGCGGGTGAAGCCGCTGAGGGCGGTGGGCGTCTCGCCGATGCTGAAGACGTCGATGGGGACGGGCGCCTGGCGGTACTGGACGTTGAAGGTCGGGTGTTCGTAGCGGAACGCGACGGGGTCCATGCCCTGCAGGGCGAGCTGTTCGGTGCTGGCGTCGCCGTACGCGGGGTAGCGGACGGTGGGGTTGGCGGTGGTGGGGAGGTGCTCGTCGGTGGGCGCGCCGGTCAGTTGGCCGTCGTTGAGGGTGGCGTCGTACCCGCCGGTGACGGCGACGTACAGTTTGCCGCTGCCGAGGCGCTGTTCGGCGTACGCCTGGCCGCGGGCGCTGAGGGTGGGGTTGCCGCCGAGGCCGGCGGTGGCGCTGACGAAGCCGACCGCGACGTTGCCGCCGCCGGGCGTCGCTTCGAAGTTGCGTTCGATGACTTTGGCGCCGAGGAGTGCGCGGACCGTGAAGCGGGTGGGGGCAGTGAGGGCGGGGAGTTCGAGGGTGCCTTCGCCGTCCGTGAGGCGCACCTGGTAACTGCCGATTTTCGGCGCGGCGTCCTGCGCGGTGGGTTCGAGGGTGCTGTCGAGCGTGAGGGCCGGTAGGTCGGGCGTGAGGCCGTTCGCGTCGACGACGCGGACCTTGAGGCGCAGGGGCGTGACGCCGTCCGCTTCGAGGTTCACGGGCGTGAATTCGACGTTCACGGCGGCGCTGGCGAGGTACACCTTGATGGTCTGGTCGCCGTACGCGAGGACGTTCTCGCCCGGGCGGAGGTTCACGCCGACGTAGTCGAGGCGCACCTGGCCGGTGGTGGGGTCGAGGGTTTTCCCGCCGAGGCTGGCTTCGGTGACGGGCGCGCCGTTCACGGTGAGGACGCGCGGGTCATTCTGCGTGCCGACGACGCTGATGCTGATCTTGTCGCGCGTGCGGTACACGGTGCCGGCGAGGGGGAGTTTCAGGTCGCCGTCGTTTTCCTGCGGGGCGGCCTGCGCGGCGGGGGTGGCGGCGTCGAGGTCGGCGAGGTTCGCGTCGCCGACGAGCACTTCGCGGCGGCCGAAGGCGTACTTGCCGATCAGGGCGGGGCTGCTGAGCGTGGGGAGCGCGCCGGTGTGCGTGACGCGGTACGTGAGCAGGCCGCGGAGGCTGCCGGGCACCGTCCAGTACGCGCGGCCCGACGTGCCGATGACCGGGTCGGGGAGGGCGTGTCCTTCGAGGGTGCTGCTGCCGGGCACGTACGTGCTGCCCGCAGGGAGGGCGTGCGCGATGACAAGCTGCGTGGCGACTTTCGGCGCGTCGAACGGGATGCGGACGGTGGATTCGCGCGTGATGGCGGGCGCCGCCTGCGGCGCGGGGGTGGGCGCTTCGGCGGGCGTGGCGACGGTGAATGCAGCGCTGCTGGTCTGCACGCCTTCGCAGGCGCTGCGGAGCGTAGCCTGCGCGGTGGTGGTGTCGCCACTCTGGCCGACCACGAGGGCGGGGTAGCGAAGTTCCCGCGTCTCGCCGGGCTGCAGCGTGCCGCTGAAGGTGGTGCTGGCCTGCGCCTGCAGGTTCGCGCCGGGCTGGTCCTCGACGGTGAAGTCGGCGGGGGCGCCGCTGGCGTTCGTGACGGTGAAGCTGACGTTGACGGTCTCGCCCGGCAGGGCGCTGGGGAGGTCCGCGCGGCGCAGTTCGAGTTGCGTGGTCGACGCGAGGACGCGCAGGTCGGTCGTTTGCGACTGGCCCCACGGGCCGAGGTCCGCGCGGACCTGGGCGGCGCCGGCGAGGACGGCGCGCGCCTCAAAGCGCAGTTCGGTGGGGCGCTGCGCGTTCAGGGTGGCGGTCTTCTCGACGGCCCCGACGGGTTGCAGGTTCATGGGCAGCGAGGCGCGCAGCTCGGCGGGGAGGTCCCCGGCGAAGGCGGTGCGGGCCGTGGCGGTGAACGTGACGACGTCGCCGACGCACACGAGGTCCTTGTCGGCCTTGAGGGTCAGCTGGACGTTTGGGCGGACCTGCACCTTCGCCTGCGCGGTTTCGCCCTTGCGGACGGTGACGCTCGGTGCGCTCAGGGTCACGGCCGCGCCGGCGACGGGCGCGGCGTGCAGCGCGTACGCCTGCGCGGGCACCGTGAGTGTCTGCGTGCCGTTCACGGTGAGGGTGCGGTCGCCGACCTGGACGGGTGCGGTGGTGCTTTGCGTGCCGTTCGGCAGGACCAGTTCGGCGGTGAGGGTCAGGCGGCCGGTGGTGTCGGCGCGCGCGATGGTGAGGGGCACCTGGGCGTCGCTGCTGCGGAACAGGCTGAAGCCGACGGTGTTGCTGTACTGGCGGGCCGTGACGGGCTGGCGCAGGTACACCGTGTAGTTCCCGGGCGTTTCGGGCACCTGAATGGTTTCCCAGTCGAGCTGACCGCTGACCTTCACGGGGTACGTGTGGCCGGCGTCGTCGCGCAGTTCCGCTTCGAGTTCGGTGGCGCCGTCGCCGTCGTACAGGCGCAGGCTGAGCGGGCCGCCGTCGTTGTGGACGTTCACGGCAGGCGTCCAGTCGCGGGCGTGGACGTTCACGTTCACGCGGTCCGCCTCGACGCTGGCGCTGACGCTGTTCACGCGGACGGCGAAGGTGTTCTTCGCGTTGCCTTCGGTGCGGACCTTGAGGGTGTACGTGCCGCCGGGCAGGTCCTGGTCGAGGAACGCCTGCCAGTCGTGGCTGCCGGCACCGAAGGTCTGCTGGCGCAGCACCTGTCCGGCGTCGCCGAGCAGCGTGAAGGTCGTCGTGACGGGCTGCGCGTCGTAGTGCTCGTCGCCGTACTCGTCGGGGCTTCGGTAGTCGTCCGGATCGAGTTGCGGGCTGTACAGTTCCAGGCGGACGCGCGCGTCCATGCCGACGACGAGGCGGAGGTCCTGGTCGCCGACCGTCCACATGAGTTTGCTGCCGACGCTGGTGAGGGGCAGGCTGCTGCTGAGTTCCTGCGCGCCGGCGCTGGCGGCCAGCAGCGCCGTGAGCAGAGGCAAGGCTTCGCGGTTCACGCTCAGTACCTCCAGCCGGCGTTCGGGTCGGTGACGGCGGCGTTGGCGTCGCCGGCGAACCGGAACCGGTACGTGATGATGTGGGTGCCTGCCGTGAGGGTCGCGTCCCGCGCGGCGTTCTGGCCGTCGAGGAGTTGCGCGCCGTCCGGGAGGGGATCGTCGAGGAAGAAGTCCGGCAGGTCACGGGGGGAGCTGAGGGTCAGCTGCGTGAGGTACACGCCGCGTTCGGCGGTCGTGAACACCTGCTTGAAGATGGTGAGGTCGCCGACGCGCACGGTCGTGTCGCGCAGGACGGCGATGTCGCCGCCAAGCGCGCCGAGCGGGAAGTCGACGCTGGTGAGGTTGCGGATGAACACGCCGCGGCTGCCGTCGCGCGCGCCGTCCTGAGGGACGCTGAGCGCGGCGTACGGGACGCTGCTCGGGTCGAGGCGCAGGGCGGCGAAGCCTTCCTGCACGCCCGCGAAGTGGTAGCGGCCTTCGGTGTCCGTGAGGGCCACGCGGCCGTTCGCGAGGACCACGCGGGCGTTCTGAATGGGCTGGTCGAAGCCTTTTTGGTACGTGCCGTCGCGGTTGCGGTCAATGAACACGTACCCGACGAGGTCGCCGCGCGTGACGAACAGCGCCGGGTCGGTCTTGTTCGCGGCGCGCGCGAAGTTGCTGGTGACGCGCGAGCCGTTCATGCCGAGCGCGCGCGCGATCACGACGTTCACGAGGTCGTCGCCCGCTTCGGGCGTGACGCGCGCGTCGAACTTCAGCACCAGCTGCTGTCCGGGCTGCAGGTCCGCGACCGTCCAGATCAGGGCGCCCGCGCTCTTGACGGTCGGGTCGGGCAGGGCGCGGCCGTCCAGCGTGGCCGTGCCGGGCAGGTACGAGAGCCCGCGGGGCATGTCGTCCTCGATTTCGACGCTGCGGAACGTCGCGCTGCGGCTGGGGTTGCGCAGCGTGATGGTGTACGTGATGCGGTCACCGACGGTGACGACGGTGGGCGTGCTGGTTTTCGTGATGGGCAGGCCGCTGCTGTACACCGGCGTGCGCGTCGTGGGGGACGGCACGGGCGTGGGCGTCTGCGTGCTGACGAAGCTGAAGGTGTTCTCGACGACCACGTCGTCGGGCGCGTCCGCGTTCACGGTCGTGACCAGCGTGAGCGTGCGCGTCTCGCCGGGCGCGAGCGCGCCGAGCGCCCAGGTGACCGCGCCGTTCGCGAACGCACCGCCGTCCGAGGCGCGCACGAAGGTCAGCTGCGCGCTGAGCGGGTCGGTGACGCGCACGCCTTCCAGCGCGAACGCGTACGGGTTGTGAACCGTGAGCGTGTACGTGAGCTCCGTGCCGGCGGTGACGGTGCCGTCCGCATTCACGGTCTTGTTCAGGTCCGGGGCGACCGTGGCGACGCTCGTCACGCGGTCGATGGTGGCGTTGCTGGGCGCGCCGACGCTGCTGACCGCCGTGATCAGCACGCGCAGGGCGTCCGCGCCGGCACTCGCGCCGGTGGGCGTGAGGCACACGCGGACGTTCACGCTCGCGCCGCGCGCGAGCGGCAGCGGCTGCGCGAGGGCACCGCCGTCCTCCGCCGTGAACGTCACGTCCGCCGCGCCGGCCTGCAGGTCCGCGCGCAGCGTCACCGCGTCGTCCTGGTCCCCGAGGTTCGCCAGGGTGTGCACGAAGCACACCGGCTGGCGCAGCACCGCGGACACGCGCGTCTGCGTGTCGTCCGCGCTGAGTTCGCCGCCCGGCAGGGCGCGCGCGTTCCCGACGGGACCGATGGCGAGGGCCGGCGTGTACCGCACGTCCACGCGCGCCGTGCTGGTCAGCGCCGGGGTGTTCGGCGTGGCGAGCGTCACGGTGTTCGCGCGGGCGCCCACCGCCGAGGCAGGCACGCGCAGGCGGAAAGTCAGGCTGGCGGTGGCGCCCGCCGGGACGGTCGGGAGGCGCCAGCGCACCTGCCGCACCGGGGTCGGCTCGGCGTCCGCGAAGGTCACGCCGTCACCGCTGAAGCTCACGGCGCCCGCCGTGGACGTGGCGCTGCCCGGCACGAACGTGAAGTCCGCCATGTCCGGCGTGTCCAGCGCGTCCGTCACGACGACCTCGCGGGAATCACCCGCGCCGGTGTTCTGCACGTCCACGCGCACGGTCGTTTCCTCGCCGGGGCGGACCGTCGCGCTCCCGAACGTCTTGCGGAGCACCAGCGCGGGCGGCTCGCCGACCTTCAGCAGCGACACGTTGTCCGCGTCGCGCGCACCGCCGTCCGCCGCGCCGCACGCCGCTGCCAGGTTCACGAACGCGTTGCCGCGCGCGGCAGCGCCCGCCGTGACCTTCACGAACACGGTCGCGCGGGCGTCCGCTGCGAGGGTCACGCTGCTCGCGGGCATGTCGGCGTCATCCAGCTTGCCGTTCCCGTTCGCGTCCACGATCACCTGCACGTCCGGCGTGAAGTTCGACGCGCCGTCCACGTCGGCGGTGAGTGCGAGCGCGAAGCGGTCGTTGCCGCCGTTCGTCACGGTGTACGTGAACACGCCGCTCTCCCCGGGCAACCGCGCGAGCGTCTGCCCCGGGGCGCTCAGGGTGCCGTTCGGAACGACGCTCGGCGCGCACACGGGCAAGACCGTCGTGCGGACCACGTTGCTGAGCAGTTCGACGGTCTCATCACCGCCGGGGGTGTCCAGGGTGGCCGTCGCGGACGCGACGTTCTCGATGACGGTGTTCGCGGGCGTTCCGACAGCGAGGGCGCAGCCCAGGGAGAGCAGCGCCACCGGCAGGAATCTCGCGATGAAGTTGAGCTTGAGCACGGTGCCTCCCTTGAAGGCTGAGGGCGAACGAGAACCACGAGCAAAACAGAGTCAGCAAAAGGGGTGGTGCGCAAAGCGCCAGCGGCGCGTCTCGTGTTGAGGGGCGCGCCCGCCCTGGGGGCAGGCGCGCAAAAGAGGCTCAGTTGACCTTGACGACGAAGGTCACGACAACCTGTTGGCCCGGGGTGATGATGTCCGTGACGCTGATAGTGTTGTCCCCGTCCGAGCTGTAACCGACCAGAACATTTCCGGTGAGGTTGGTGGGGGCCGTGGCGCTCCAAGTGGTGCCGTTGTCGGTGCTGTACAGGACTTTGGCTGTGGTCAACTTGGTGCCGTTGGCGCTGAACACTTCCCCAAGGACACTCACGAAGGTGGTGTTGGAGGGCGTGGCGTCCTTGACGGTAAAGTTTTTGACATTCGCGTTGCTGTTGTTCTTGCCCGTGATGTAGTAGGTCACGTTGGCATTCGGCGCCGCGTTGTTTGTGGTGACCGTGCTGTCGGTCTTGCTGAAGCTCTTGGTGAACGTCATGTTGCCGGTCTTGCCGACGGTCAGGGTGTCGTTCACATCCTGCTGGCTGGCGCCCGTGATGGTCGAGCTGGCCTGCTGGTTGGTGAGCGTATAGGTACCGTATTGCGCGTTGGTCGGAATGGTCACCGCTGCAATCAGCTTGACTTCCTGACCGGCGGGAATGCTGCCGGTGTCGACGAGGGCGTCAGTGTCGGTATTGGTGTCGACCAGGGGCGTGTCGGTTCCGGCTTCGAAGGTGCCGTTACCGTTTGCGTCCAAGTAGTACGCGACGTTGACCGTCTGGGTGCTACCGTCCGTCAGTTTGACACCCACCGTTCCGCTCAAGTTGAACGTGTCAGGAGCGCCGCCCGTGTTACCGACTTCCATGGGGAAGTACACGACGCTGCCGGGCTGCACTGGGTTGGGGTTGCCGGTGGCAACGGTGCTGGCCTTACCACCGTTGACCGTGGTGTCAGGGTCGCCGAAGGCAACGCCAGGGAAGTTGATGACGTTCGTGGTGGTGTCCTCAACCGTGGTGTCACTATCACCGAGCGACTCGATACCGATGGTGCTCGACACCGCGCCAGCCGGGGGGGTGCCCGTGTAGGTGATGGTGACGTTGAAGCTGAAGACGCCGTTTGACGCGACGTTATTCACTTCGGGGTTGCCGTCATTGTCCGTGTCGGTGAGCGTCACGCCAGTGGTGTTCGGGGTGATGGTGACGGTCGCGCCGGCAATGGTGGGCTTGATGATCTCAAAGCCGTCCGTAAGCGTCCCATTGTTTTTCAGGGTGTTGACGAACGTAACGGTTTTGGTGCCAGCGGCGGGGGAAGCCGTCTGCGTATCACCACTGCGGGTGATGGTCGTGTTGTTCGCGTCGGTGTACGTGCCACTTGCACCACCTGCCGGGAAGGTGCTCGGGCCGACGACAGCCGAAGGGGTGTAAATAACGGTCTGGTTGAAGTTGTTGTCGTCCGTCGCGAGGCCCGTGGCTTCGGTGTAGGCGTTGTTGGCAGGGGTAACGGCGTCAGGCGTGCTGTCGTAGTACGCCTTGCCGTTGGGGTTGGCGCCGTATTTCTGGTTGGGGGTGGCGGCAGCTGGAATGGTGTAGACCTGGAAGACCGTGACCGAGGCCGTGCCCGCGGCGTTATTGGCAATCACGCCGGTGTCGATGGTACCGGTCGCGTTCGTGTCGGTCAGGAGGGTGTCCCCGGCGTCAAGGACCCCAACGTTGCCAGCGCCGCCGTTGGGGTTGTCGAGGTAGTACTTGACGGCCGTGACGTCGGTGTCAGTACGGTCCGTGGTCGTGAGGTCCACGACGAGTGGCGTGTTGCCGGAGTTCGTGACAGTGTAGCGGAAGTTGACGGTATCGCCGGGCTTCGCACCGCCACTCCACGTCTGACCGGGGCTGTCCTGGTTGGGCGTGCCGATCGCACCACCGTCGTTCGGCGTGATGCTGAAGCTCGCGACCGTCTGGACCGTCGTGGTGACTTTATTGGACGCCTGGTCGGTCACGCTGGTGCCGGTATCGTCCGTGTACGACGCGTACGCGGTGTTTTCAATGGCCGTACCGGCAGAAGTCCCGCCGGCGGCGCTGGCGGTGCCCAGGGCGAGGGCGGTCATCAGGGAAATCAGGGTGGCGTACTTCTTCATTCAATCCTCCACGTGTGGGAACGGCGTTATTTGACTTGCGCGCGGAAGTTGAACTTCAGCGATTCGTCCGGTTTCAGGCCCGTGATGATCCAGCGGGCGTCGGTGTACTTGTTGATGGGGACGACGACTTCTTTTTTGATGCCGTTGTCGATGATGGTCTGTTTGAGGGGCGCGGCTGCGAAGGTCTTGCCGCCGTCGGCGCTGAACTGCACCTGCCAGCGGTTGCTGCTGGGCGTGGCGTTGCCGATGTACTGCGCGGCTTTGGGCACGGGCAGGCGGACGGTGAGGTTGCGGGCTTTGGTGGTGGTGTTGCGGACGGTGAGGTTCTCGATGAACGTGTCGCCGGGGAGGACGCTCTTGACGTTGGCCGTGATCTGCTCGGTGCTTTTGCCGTTCTGGGTGACGGTGCGGACGAGGTCGCGGGTGAGGGTCAGCGTGATCGGCTGTGCGGTTTGCGCGAGGGTCGCGCCGGTGAGGATGAAGGTGGCAAAGATGAGCGCAGCGGGTCGCATGGTTACCTCCGGGGAATGAAAGGACCGACAGCTCCGGGCAGTGTTCGGCCTCGGTTCTGTCGGTCGCGCCACTCGCTCCGCATCTGGCAGGCGCCCGTGTAACGCCAGATGTTTCATTGCTCCTGAACTAGTTTTAGATTAAGTGCAGCGGCATTACGAGAGTCTTACATGCTGCGGTTTCGTGAATGCATACGGTGCGTCTGCGCCGTGACTTGCGGAGAATATCACCGATTTATAAGAAGCGAATTTGAAAACAGCGGCTTATATGATGACTCATATTGTACTCATTTTACAGGGGCGCATGAGCCACTAACTCCGCCCTAGCTTCATGGGCCTCACAAACTTCTTACACTCTCCCGCTGGTGGCTGCACCCCTCCCCTGCCGCGCACCCTTGTGGCCCTTCCACAGCCGAAAGGAGCACCGCCAGGAGATCTGGCAGTGCTCCTTTCGGAGATACTCCTGAGGCCTTACAGGCCGAGGCGTCCGGTGCTGGCCTTCTCGACCGGCGTGCCGGTGGCGCCGTCGAACTTGTCGATTTCCTCGATGAAGCGGTCGAACAGGTACCGGCTGTCGTGCGGACCCGGGGACGCTTCCGGGTGGTACTGCACGCTGAACACCGGGTAGCGGGTGTGCGCCATGCCTTCGAGGGTGCCGTCGTTCAGGTTGATGTGCGTCGCCTGGAACGCGCCGTTCGGGATGCTCTCCAGATCCACGGCGTACCCATGGTTCTGGCTCGTAATCTCGACGTTGCCGGTCAGGAGGTTCTTGACGGGCTGGTTGCCGCCGCGGTGCCCGAACTTCATCTTGAAGGTGCGGCCGCCGGCGGCGAGGCCGAGGATCTGGTGGCCGAGGCAGATGCCGAACGTCGGCATCAGCCCCATGAGTTCCCAGGCGGTCTGGTGCGCGTACGTGGGCGCGCTGGGGTCGCCGGGGCCGTTGCTCAGGAACAGCCCGTGCGGGTGCAGCGCCATCACCTGCGCGGCGGTCGTGTGCGCGGGCACCACGATGGGTTCGATGCCGACTTCCGCGAGGCGCTTGATGATGGTGTGCTTGATCCCGAAGTCCATCAACACGACGCGTTTGCCTTCGCGGAGCGTGGGGTACGCGTACGGCAGGGGCGTGCTGACTTCGGGCGTCATGTCGCGCCCGTCGATGTCGGCGTGGTTGCGGGCGCGGGCCACGAGTTCCGCTTCCTCCTCGGTCGTGAATTCGCCGAAGGGGTCGCCGGGGTGCGTGTAGCTGCGGTGCGCGATGACGCCCTTCACGACGCCGCCGACGCGCAGGCGGCGCACGAGCGCGCGCGTGTCGATGCCCTGGATGCTCACGATGCCGTAGCGCACCATGAACTCCTCAAGGCCCTGTTCGGCGCGGTGGTTGCTGTAGTCGCCGGAGAACTCGCGGCCGATGAAGCCGCGCACGTACGGCTTGTTGCTTTCCATGTCGTACACGGCGACGCCGTAGTTGCCGATGTGCGGGTACGTCATGGTCACGATCTGCCCGTTGTAGGACGGGTCGGTCATGATTTCCTGGTAGCCGGTCATGGAGGTGTTGAACACGACCTCGCCGACTGTTTCGCCGCGGTGCCCGAACGCGTACCCGCGGTACACGGTGCCGTCTTCCAGCGCCAGAATGGCGCGTTCCTTGCGAATCATCTTGGACCTCCATACACGGCTCACGGGCCGCATTTCATGGCGTGGAACCAGAGCCCCTGGTTCTCAACCGCCGAGCGTAGCACCTTCGGGGCGCGCGGATGGTGCGGGCCCTACACGAGGGGTTTGAACATGGCGATCTCGTTGCAGTTCTCGAAGAACGCACAGCGCTGGCATTCGCTCCACACTTTCGGGTGGAGGTTCGTCTTGTCGATGCGCGTGAAGCCGCAGCGTTCGAAGAAGGTCTGTTCGTACGTCCACGCGAACAGCGCCGGGAGGGCGAGGTCGCGCGCTTCGGCTTCGCAGGCGAGCACGAGGGCCTTGCCGAGCCCGCGGCCTTTCATGTTCGGGTGGACGGCGAGGCCGCGCACCTCCGCGAGGTCTCGCGCGAGCAGGTGCAGGCCGCCGACGCCGGCGATGCCGCCGGGTTTCCCGGCGTGCGGCGCGGCCTCGATGACGGTGAAGTCGCGGATGCTTTCGGCCAGCAGGGTTTTGCTGCGCACCAGCATGCGGCCGCGCGCGGCCCAGTACCCGATGAGTTCGTGGATGGCGTCGATGTCCGACAGGCGCGCCTTGCGCGTCGTGAGCGGCGCGTCCGGGTGCAGTTCGGGAACGGCGATGCTGTCCAGGCTGAGGGTCATTGCGGCTCGTGCTCCTCGAGGTGCTCCGGCTGCTCCGGGCGGGGGGCGAGTTCGAGGTGCCACGCGCGCTCCTCGTGAATCCAGCCGCGCGTGACGCCACTCAGGACCTGCGGCGCGTCCGGCAGGACGTCCGCGAGGGTGGCGGACGGCACCTCGCTGAAGCCGAGGCGCGTCCAGTAGTCGGGCGCGTCGTTGCTGAACAGGTACACGCCGTGGTCGCCGCGCAGCGTGGCGAGCGTGAGGGCGCTGCGGACGAGGGCGCGGCCCACGCCGAGGCCGCGCGCCTCGGGCAGCACGCAGGTGCTGCGCAGCAGGCTGGCGCCCTGGCCGTGCTCCAGGCCGATGCACCCGACCGGGCGGCCGTCCTGCCGGGCCACCCAGAAGGTGCCGGGCGCGTCGAAGTTCAGGCTCTGCGTGGTGAGGCCGCAGGTGTTCAGCAGGGCGCGGATGGTGTCGTGGTCGGCGGGCGTGGCGGCGCTGAGCTTCACTTCGGTTTCGGTGGGGGTGGCGGTCAGGGTCATGCGTTCACCTCCAGGCGGCGTTGGGCGTCGTCAACCTGCGCGCGGACCTGCGTGGGGGCGGTGCCGCCGTAGCTGGCGCGCGCGGCGACGCTGGCCTGCACGGTCAATTGCGCCTGCGCGACGTCGGCGCTGAGCAGGGGATGCGCGGCGCGCATTTCGTCGTCGGTGAGGTCCCACAGCTGCCGGCCGGTGCGGCTGGCGAGGCCGACGAGGGCGCCGACGATCTCGTGCGCTTCGCGGAACGGCACGCCCGAGCGGGCGAGGAAGTCCGCGAGGTCCGTGGCGGTGCTGTACCCGCGGGCGGCGGCGGCGAGGGTCGCCTGAGCGTGCCAGGTGGCGCGTGGCAGCATGTCCGTGAACAGGCGCAGCGTGATGCTCAGGGTGTCGTACGCGTCGAACAGCGGTTCCTTGTCCTCCTGCAGGTCCTTGTTGTAGGCGAGCGGCGTGCCTTTCACGACGGTGAGCAGGCCCATGAGCGCGCCGAACACTCGGCCGGATTTGGCGCGCGCGAGTTCCGCGACGTCCGGGTTTTTCTTCTGCGGCATGATGCTGCTGCCGGTGGTGTGGCTGTCCGGGAGGGTCAGGAAACCGAACTCGAAGGTGGAGTACAGGATCAGTTCCTCGCTGAGGCGCGAGAGGTGCGCCGCGAGGATGCTGCCCGCCGCGAGGAACTCCAGGGCGAAGTCGCGGCTGCCGACCGAGTCGAGGCTGTTGCGGGTGGGGCGGGCGAAGCCGAGCGCTGAAGCGGTCTGGAAGCGGTCGAGTGGCCAGGGCGTCCCGGCGAGCGCGGCGGCGCCGAGCGGGCTTTCGTTCATGCGCGCGGCGGCGTCGCGGAAGCGGCTTTCGTCGCGCTCGAGCATTTCGGCGTACGCGAGGCACCAGTGGCTGAGCAGGATCGGCTGCGCGACCTGCAGGTGCGTGTACCCGGGCAGGATCACGGGCTCTCCGCCGTTGCTGGTGAGGTGCTTGTGCGCTTCGGCGACGAACACGGCGCGCAGCGCGCGCACCTTCCCGGCGAGGTCCAGGGCGGCTTCCTTGGTGAATAGGCGGAAATCGGTGGCCACCTGGTCGTTGCGGCTGCGAGCGGTGTGGAGCTTCCCGGCAACCGGGCCGATGCGGTCGCGCAGCGTCGCCTCGATGTTCATGTGGACGTCCTCGCGGTCCAGGCGCCACTCGAACGTGCCGGCGCGGATGTCCGCGAGGATGCCGTGCAGGCCGCCCTCAATGGCGGTGACTTCGTCGGGCTGGAGGATGCCGACGGCGCCGAGCATGGCGACGTGCGCGAGGGAGCCGCGCACGTCCTGCTCGGCGAGGCGCTGGTCGAAGGGGACCGAGGCGTTGTACAGCTCCACCAGACCGTCGGTGGCTTCGGCGAACCGCCCGCCCCAGAGTTTCTTGTCGGTTGTCGTGGTCATTGGTCCTCCGTGAGGGTCAGGCGCATCTCGTTGGTGGGCTCGAAGCCGAGGTGCTCGTACAGAGGGCGGCCGGCGTCGCTGGCGTGCAGGGTGAGCACGCGGAGGCCGCGCGCGCGGGTTTCGCGGGTGGCGGCGTGCACGAGCGCGCGGGCGAGGCCGCGCGCTCGGTGCTGCGGCTGCACGTACACGTTCAGGAGGTACGCGCGGTGCGTGGCGGCGTCGAGGTGGCCGGGCGGCCAGTCGAGGAGCATCAGGCCGGCCCCCGCGACCGCTTGGGCGGCGTGGTCGATGAGGAAGCCGAGGTACGTGCCGCTCCGCAGGCGGTCCGTCACCCACGGCCCGAAGCGCGCGGTGTGTCCGGGGCCGTAGGGGGCGCCCATGTCCTCGAACATCCGCTCGCGCTGGGTGGCGATCACGCTGGCGTCGTCTGGAGTGGCGGCGCGCAGGGTGTAACCGTCCGGGACGCCCGTGATGGCTTTCACCAGCACCACCGGGGCCGGGCTGAGCGGGCTGGCGAACGCGTACCGGGCGTCCGGGTTGACGCTGTACCCGAGGTGCGCGTACAGCGGCAGGACACTCTGGTTGTACTGGCTGACGGCCAGCAGCACCCGCGCGTACCCGCCGCGCGCGGCGACGCGCTCCACGGCCTGCACGAGCTGCCGGCCGAGGCCGCGCCCGCGCGCTTCGGGCCGCACCGCGAGCTTATTCAGGGTGAGGGTGGCGTGGCCGTCCGGGCGGTACCCGACGATGCCGAGCGCCTGCGTCCCGTCGAGCGCGATGAACCCGCCGGCGCCGGGGGCGCTGAGGGCCGCGTGCAGCTGCGCTTCGGTGGTGCGCGTCCAGCTGCTGCGGGGGTCCATGCCCGCCGCCATCATCACCGCGTGGAAGGCGGGCGCGTCGTCGGGGGTGGCGGCGCGCAGCGTGAGGGGGGCGGCGGGCGTCACGCGTTCAGACCTGGGCGGGCTCGGGGTTCTGGGCGGCCTTCGCTTCGGCGCGGGCCTTCACGCGCAATCTCAGGGCGTTGAGCTTGATGAAGGCTTCGGCGTCGTGCTGGTTGTAGTCGCCGCCCGCCTCGAAGGATACGAGGTCCTTGTCGTACAGGCTGACGGGCGCTTTGCGGCCCACGACGGTGGCGCTGCCCTTGTAGAGCTTGAGGCGGGCGGTGCCGGTGACGGCCTGCGCGACGGCGTCGAAGTACACCTGCAGCGCTTCGCGTTCGGGCGCGAACCAGAAGCCGTTGTACACGAGCTCGGCGTATTTCGGGGAGAGCTGGTCGCGCTGGTGCAGAACTTCGCGGTCGAGGGTGACGCTCTCCACGGCGCGGCGCGCGTGGTACAGCAGGGTGCCGCCGGGCGTTTCGTACACGCCGCGGGACTTCATGCCGACGAAGCGGTTCTCGACGAGGTCGAGGCGGCCCACGCCGTGCGCGCCGGCAATCTGGTTGGCTTTGGCGAGCAGGTCGGCGGGGCTGAGGCGCTCACCGTTGAGGGCGACGGCGTTGCCGCGCTCGAACTCGACCTCGACGTACTCAGGCTGGTCGGGCGCCTGCTGCGGGTCGACGGTGAGCTTGAACATGTGCGCGGGCGGCTCGGCCCAGGGGTCTTCGAGGATGCCGCCCTCGTAGCTGATGTGCAGGAGGTTCGCGTCGGTGCTCCAGGGGTCCTTTTTGGTGGTGGGGACGGGGATGCCGTGCTCGTGCGCGAACGCTTCGAGGTCGGCGCGGCCCTGGAAGGCCCATTCGCGCCAGGGCGCGACGGTGATGATGTCCGGCTGCAGGGCGTAGGCGCTCAGTTCGAAGCGGACCTGGTCGTTGCCTTTGCCGGTAGCGCCGTGGGAGACGGCGACGGCGCCTTCCTGCTGGGCGATCTCGACCATTTTCTTGGCGATGAGCGGGCGCGCGATGCTGGTGCCGAGCAGGTAGTAGCCCTCGTACAGGGCGCCGGTGCGGAACATCGGGTAGACGTAGTCGCGGACGAATTCCTCGCGCAGGTCGAGGGCGTGGGCGCTGACGGCGCCGGTGTTGAGCGCCTTGACGCGCGCTTCTTCGACTTCGTCGCCCTGGCCGAGGTCGGCGGTGAAGGCGACGACGTCGTAGCCACGTTCGGTCTGGAGCCATTTGAGGATGATGCTGGTGTCCAGGCCGCCGCTGTAGGCGAGGACGATTTTGGGTTTGTTCATGGGGTGGCCTCCTGGGTGAGCGTGGTGGTGCAGGGGTTCGCCCGGCGCGTGAAGCACCCAACCCTCCAGTTCTGGGGGTCGGGGCGTCAGCGTCGGGCGGCGAAGGTCTGCATAGTTGAATCGAAATACGCATGAAGCGTATAGGTATTCATAGACTAACAGGCAATGCCGGAGGGGTCAACACCATAAATCTCAAATCGGTCCTGATCCCTGCTCACTTTTTGCCGTTCAGGTCAGGGTTGCTTCAGGAACTCGGGCGCGGACGGCCACACCCAGACAATCTGCATAATCTTGCCTTGCCCTGAGGTGCTCATCCGTGTTAGGGTGGAATCTCGGAATGCCTAAGCGTACCGATATCCAGACGATCCTCATTCTCGGCAGCGGCCCCATCCAGATCGGGCAGGCTGCCGAGTTCGACTACTCGGGCACGCAGGCCTTGAAAGCCCTGCGGCGCGAGGGCTACCGCGTGGTGCTCGTCAACAGCAACCCCGCGACGATCATGACCGACCCGGACCTCGCGGACGCCACGTACCTCGAACCGCTCACCCCCGAGTTCGTCGAGCGCGTCATCGCCCTTGAGAAACCCGACGCGCTCCTCCCCACCCTCGGCGGCCAGACCGCCCTCAACCTCGCCATGGACCTCCACGAACGCGGCACGCTCGAGCAATACAACGTCGAGCTGATTGGCGCGGGCGTCGAAGCCATCAAAAAAGGCGAGGACCGCGAACTCTTCCAGGCAGCCATGAAAAAAATCGGCGTGGAAACCGCGCGCGGCAAGATGGTCCACAGCATGGACGAGGCCATCGAGTACCAGAAGGAACTCGGGCTGCCCGTCGTCATTCGCCCCAGCTTCACGCTCGGCGGCACCGGCGGCGGCATCGCGCACACCTACGAGGACTTCCTGCGCATCACCGAAGGCGGCCTGCGCGACAGCCCCGTCACCAGCGTCCTGCTCGAAGAAAGCATCCTCGGCTGGAAGGAATACGAACTGGAGGTGATGCGCGACACCGCCGACACGGTCATCATCATCACCAGCATCGAGAACTTCGACCCGATGGGCGTGCACACCGGCGACAGCATCACCGTGGCGCCCGCCCAGACGCTCAGCGACGTGGAGTACCAGAGGCTGCGCGACCAGTCCCTGGCGATCATCCGCGAGATCGGCGTCGCCACCGGCGGCAGCAACATCCAGTTCGCCGTGAACCCGCAGAACGGGCGCGTCATCGTCATCGAGATGAACCCGCGCGTGAGCCGCTCGTCGGCGCTCGCCAGCAAGGCCACCGGCTTCCCCATCGCGAAGATCGCCGCGCTGCTCGCCGTCGGGTACCACCTCGACGAACTCCCGAACGACATCACGCAGGTGACGCCCGCCGCGTTCGAGCCGACCATCGACTACGTCGTCACGAAAATCCCGCGGTTCGCGTTCGAGAAGTTCCCCGGCACCCCGGACCACCTCGGCACGCAGATGCGCTCGGTGGGCGAGGTCATGGCCATCGGCCGCACCTTCAAAGAGAGCCTGCAGAAGGCCCTCCGCAGCACCGAAGGTGACGTGCGCGGCGGGTACGCCACCATGAGCGAGGACGACCTGCGCGCGCTGCTGTACCCGAACCCGCGCCGCCTCGAAGCGGTGCTGGAACTGCTGCGCCGCGGCGAGAGCGTGGACCAGCTGTTCGACGCCACCAAGATCGACCGCTGGTTCCTGTGCCAGCTCAAGGAGATCATCGACGCGGAAAGTGAGCTGCTGGAACTCGGCCCGATTGAGAGCTGGAAGTACGAGTACTGGCGCGAGGTGAAACGCCTCGGCTTCAGCGACGCGCGCATCGGCGAGATCGTCGGCAAGAGCGAACTGGACGTCCGCGCGCTGCGCAAGGCCGCCAAAGCCACGCCCGTGTACAAGACCGTGGACACCTGCGCCGCCGAGTTCGAAGCGCACACCCCGTACCACTACTCCACGTACGAGTGGGAGGACGAGGTCCGCAGCACCGACAAACCCAAGGTCGTGATCCTGGGCAGCGGCCCGAACCGCATCGGGCAGGGCGTCGAGTTCGACTACGCCACCGTGCACGCCGTGTGGGCGCTGCAGCAGGCCGGGTACGAGACCATCATGGTCAACAGCAACCCGGAAACGGTCAGCACCGACTACGACACCGCTGACCGCCTGTACTTCGAGCCGCTCACGTTCGAGGACGTCATGAACATCGTCGACCACGAACGCCCGGTGGGCGTCATCGTGCAGCTCGGCGGGCAGACCCCCCTCAAGCTCGCACGCCGCCTGGAGGACGCGGGCGCGCCCATCATCGGCACGAGCCCCACCACCATCCACACCGCCGAGGACCGCGCCAGCTTCAACGCGCTGTGCGAGCGCCTCGGCATCCCGCAACCCAAAGGGAAGGTCGCCGAGAACGCCGAGCAAGCCCTCCAGCTCGCCGAAGCCCTCGGCTTCCCGCTGATGGCCCGCCCCAGCTACGTGCTCGGTGGGCGCGCCATGCGCACGGTGCGCAGCATGGACGAGCTGCGCACGTACCTCACGGAGGTGTACGCCGCCGTGGAAGGCCAGCCGAGCATCCTGCTCGACCAGTTCCTCGAAGGCGCCCTCGAGCTCGACGTGGACACCCTGTGCGACGGGGAGCACGCCGTCGTGGCGGGCGTCATGGAGCACATCGAGGCGGCGGGCGTGCACTCCGGCGACAGCGCCTGCATCCTGCCGCCCGTGCACCTGAGCCCCGAGCTGCTCGCCGAGGTCAAGGCCACCACCGAACGCCTCGCGCGTGAACTGGGCGTGCGCGGCCTGATGAACGTGCAGTGGGCCGTGAAGGACGGCGTGCCGTACATTCTGGAGGCGAACCCGCGCGCGAGCCGCACCGTGCCGTTCGTGAGCAAGGCCATCGGCGTGCCCCTCGCGAAGTACGCGGCGCTCATCGCCGCCGGGCGGACGCTGGCGGACCTGAACTTCACCGAAACGCCCGTGCCGAACATGTACAGCGTGAAGGAGGTGCACCTGCCGTTCCTGAAGTTCAGCGGCGTGCAACCCACCCTCGGGCCGGAAATGAAGAGCACCGGCGAAAGCATGGGCATCGACGCGGACCCGGACCTCGCGTTCTACCGCGCGCAGCTCGGCGTGAAGAGCATGCTGCCGGTGCGCGGCACGGCGCTGCTGCTCGGCGACGGCCTCGATCAGGCAGCCGAGCTGCTGGAGGGCGCGGGGCTGATCGTCACGCGCACGGCCGGTGACGCCCTGCCGGACCTGCTGATCGACGTGACGGGCTCGCCGCTGCTGCGGCGCGCGCTGGAGCGCGGCGTGCCCATCGTCACGACGCGCGAAGCGGCCCTGTGGACGGCACGCGCCATTGCCGCGGCCGTGAAGGCCGACTGGACCGTGACCAGCCTGCAGACGTGGCTGGCCAGCACCCCCCAGCCCGCCTGAGCCGGTCCCGGCGCGACCACACCCCCGTTTGGGGGTGTGGTCGTTTCAACGCAGGCAGCCGTGAGCCGACCGGGTTCCTCACTCCCCCCTCACCTGGGGGGGTGAACGTGAAATAAACCTGATTCGCCCAGCCCACCGGGTACACTGAGCACGCGAACATTCCCGGAAACCCACGTCGTCCCCCCAACGGCGTTCGGAATGTCTCCCGTGCCCCCCATGAAGCCAGAACCCGTCGCCAGTGACCCGCTGCTGGCCGTGCCTGACCCGGCGCGGGACGTACGCCGACGCATTTTCCTGTGGGTCATGCCCGTCGCGGTACTCGCCTGCCTCAGCGCGCTGCTCGTGCAGGCCCCGCACTTCGACCCGCTCGACTGCTGGGCGCTTCCCACCCTGAACGTCGTCCTGCTCGGCGTATACCTCGCGCTGCGCCGCCCCACCGCCCCGGTCGACGAACTGATCGGCGTGGCGTACGCGGCCGTCGCCACGTACTTCCTGCTGGCACTCAACCACCAGTTCGAGGTGTTCGTCCCGAACCACAACGCCCTGAGCGAGTCGACGTTCTGGTTCGCGGTGCTGTACGCCGCCGCGTACGCCGCGTGGGCGCCGCGCAAGGCCTTCACGTTCGCCGGGATTACCTGGGGGCTCGCGCTGCTGATCGGCGTCCTGAACCTCTTCGCGCTGCACGCCGACGGCGCCCTCACAGTCCGCGTGCTGGGCATCATGGCGCAGTTCTACCTGTCGGGCGCCGTGCTAATCGGCATTCAGTACGCCCTCGCCTTCGCGCGCAAACGCGACCGCGAGGTGCACCTGATGGCCTACATGGACTTCCTGACCGGCCTGCCCAACCGCCGCTACGCGGAAGGGCACCTCGCGCAGCACACCCGGCCCGGCCACGCGCCGCTCAGCGTCGTGATGCTGGACCTCGACCACTTCAAACGCATCAACGACACGTACGGGCACCACGTCGGCGACCACGTGCTGCGCGAACTCGCACAGGTCCTGAGCCGCCACACGGGGCGCGCGCGCGTCCTGGCCCGCTGGGGCGGCGAGGAGTTCCTGCTGATCCTGCCGGACACGGTCCTCGCGGACGCGCACGCCCTCGCGGAACGCATGCGGCAGAGCGTGGAAGCGCACGTGTTCGACGAAGTGGGCGTGGCGACCATCAGCGCCGGCGTCGCGCAGGCAGAAGCCGACGAGGCCGCCCACGCCGTCCTGCGCCGCGCCGACGCCGCCCTCTACCGCGCCAAAGGGCAGGGTCGCAACCGCGTGATGGCCGACACCGAACCGCGCGGCGGCACCCGCGTGAGCCTGCCCGTCACGGGCGACTGACGCCCCTTCGACGACCCTGCATGTCTTCGCTGCGCAGCACCGTCTCGCCGCGCACCTCGCCGTGTTCAGCACAAATCCGCTGCTGCTCGCGCTCGCCGCGCTGATGGGCGTTCTCGCGGCGCTGTCGACGGGCGTCGTGCGGACGCCGCTGCGCGGGCACGCCGTCCACGAGTCCCACCCGTACCTCGCGGAACACGACGGCCGCTCGCATGGGTCGCGCACGACAACGGCTTCCCCAGTGACCCCACGCTCGTGGCGGCGCTGCTGACCGCGTGGTCGTGGTAGGTGAGCCGCCGCTGGACGCCCGTGTTTACGGTGGGCCTGTTGGCGGTCATGGCGGGCCGCCCGGTGATCGGCGCGCCCCACACGCTGGACGTGCTGGGCAGCGGCGCCTTCGCGTCGGTGGCGTTCGTGACCGCGAACGCCACCCCGTGGCCGGCGGCGTAACGGCGCGCTGCAGCGCGCCGTTACGCGCGGCTGAACTGCACGGCGCGCGCGAACACGCCCGCCGCGTAGGTCGCGTCCTCCTCGGTGGTGGCGCGCCCGAAACTGAAGCGCAGGCTGGCACGCGCGTCCGCCTCGCTGAGCCCCAGCGCCATCAGCACGTGGCTGGCCTGCATGGTGCCCGCGCTGCACGCACTCCCGGCGCTGGCGTACACGCCGCTCATGTCGAGGTTCATCAGGAGCGCCTCGCCGTCCGCGCCGTGCGCGGTCACGTTCACGACCTTCGGGCTGCCGTCGGACGCGTGGTTGAAGCTGAGGTCCGGCACGGCCGCGAGGCCCGCCAGGAACGCGTCGTGTACGCGCGTCAGGTGCGCGTACGTGTCCGCCTGCGCCTGCGCGGCAACGTGCGCGCTGAGCCCCGCCGCGTACACGCCCGCGACGTTGTGTGTGCCGGGCCGCACGCCCTTCTCCTGCCCGCCGCCGAGCGTGAGCGGCGCGAGGTCCAGGCCGCGCCGTACGTACAGGAACCCCACGCCCTTCGGGCCGCCCCATTTGTGCGCGCTGAACGAAGCGAAATCCACGTCCCACGCGACGACGTTCACGGGCAGCACCCCGAGGCTCTGCACGGCGTCGGTGTGCATGAGCGCGCCGCCCGCCCGCGCGACCCGCGCGATCTCGGCGACGTCCTGCACCGTGCCGATCTCGTTGTTCGCGTGGTGGACGCTCACGAGGCGCGTGTCGGCGCGCATGGCCGCCTGCACCTGCTCGGGCGTGACGCGGCCGTGCCGGTCCGGGGGCAGGAACGTGACGTCCACGCCCCGCTCCTGCAGTGCCCGCGCCGGCGCGAGCACCGCGGAGTGCTCCGTGAGGGTGGTGATCAGGTGCCCGCCGCCGGCCATGACGGCCTGCAGCACGTGGTTGTCGCCTTCGGTGCCGCCGGCGTTCGCGATGACCGTGAGGGGGTGCGCGCCGATGGCGTCCGCGAATGCCGCGCGCCCCTCCTCGAGGCGCTCACGGGCGCGCTGCCCGGCGCGGTGAACGCTGGCGGCGTTCCCGGCTTCCTGGGCGGCGTGCAGGTACGCACTGAGCGCGTCGGGCGTCATGGGGTGCGTGGCGGCGTAATCGAGGTAGAGCTCGCGCATCCCCCCGAGCGTAGCGCGGGGCGCGCCGCCGGTCAGCGGTGCACGACAGGGTTCGCGGGCCCCCGGTGAAGACCGGGGGCCCGCGCGGAGGCCACGAGCGGCGAAGTTGTCCGGGTTCCGTCCCGGCGTCGCCGTTCGCTCAGGGCGTGAAGCTCGTGAAGTCCTGGCCGTTCACGCGCACGACGAACAGCGCGTCGCCGCGGACGCTGATGCCTTCCTGCTGCGCGAGCGCGCCCGCGACTTCGGTGGTGGCTGCCGGGTTGAACACCACGCGTTCACCGTCGGCGTCGCGGACCACGATGTCCACCGTGCCGGACGGCAGGTCCGACGGGAAGGTGTAGTTGAGGTTCACGCGGCGCGTCTCGGCGGCGGGCGTCGTGGTGGGCGGCGTGGCCGGCACCGGGTCGGGCGGCGCGGGCACCTCACCGGCCGGGACGTCCGGGATGGTGGGTTCGGGGTCCGGTTCGGGCTGCACGGGCGCGGGCGGCAGGGGCAGGCTGCTGGTGGCGCGGCTGGGGCCCTGCACGCGCGCGCGGGCGACGGTGAGGGTCACGGGTGAGCCGACGTCGACCTTCGCGTACGGTTTGGGGTCCTGGGTCAGGACGGTGTTTTCGCGTGCGTCGCTGGTCTGCGTGCGGACGCGGTTCACGACGAGGCCCGCTTTGCGGACCATCTCGCGCGCGTCGTCGAAGGTCATGCCGCTGAGGTCCGGCAGCCACGTCTGCTTGAAGCTGAGGCCGTCGGAAATCAGGAGGTTCACGGGCTGCCCGCGCTGGCTGGTGCTGCCGGCCTCGGGCACCTGGGCAATCACGCGGCCCTTGGGGGTGTTCGTGAGGGCGCCGCTGATGGTGGTGACCGTGCCGAGCTTCAGGCGGTTCTCGGCGAGCGCGGCGCGCACCTGGTCGAGGTTCAGCTCCTCGAGTTTCGGAACAGGCACGGGCTTCGGGTCGTTGACGGTGAGCGTCACGAGGCGGTCCACGGGGAGGTTGCTGCCGCCGGCGGGGTTCTGGCTGACAACGTCGCCGATGTCGAGGTTGGGGCCTTCGCCGTTGACGTACTGCACGCGGAACCCGCGGCCGCTCAGGGCACGCGCGGCCTGCTCGGCGGGCTGCCCGGCAACGTCCGGCACCTCGCGGACGGGCGGGTTGAGGAAGGTCCGGGCGGCTTCCGCGCCGAGGTAGCCGGCGCCGCCAAGGAACAGCAGGCCCGGCAGGAACGCGAGGGGGCTGAGCGGGCGGCGTTTGCGGCGCACGCGGCCCTTGCCGAGCGGCGCGAGCGTGCGGGCGTTGAGGGCGCTGACCTCGTCGGGCGTGCGGGGCGGCACGGGCGCGAGGCGGCCGAGGCGGACGGTGGGGCCGTCGATGCTTACCTCGGCGTCCTGCAGGGCGTACCCGTGCTCGGCGAGGCGCGCGGCGAGCGTGCGCACGCCCTCGACGGCCTCCTCAGCGCGGACGGGCTGCGCGAGGAAGTCGTCCAGGGGCGCGCCCGGCACGGGCCGCCACAGGGCGTAGAAGGCGCCGGGGCGGGCGACGACGTCTTCGAGGCCGTCCGGCTGGAGGGCGCGCAGGGCCGCGCGGTACGTGTGGAACGCCTGGCGCTCGGCGGGGGTGGTGGCACTGAACCAGCCCAGGCGGCGGGGCGTTTCGTCGCCGCGCGGCGCCGTCACGGCGTACAGCGTCTCCTGCCCGGTCTGGGCGAGTTCAGCGGTGACTTCGTACTTGCCGTCGATTCGGCCTTCGGTGCGCGACATTCGGCCCACAGTATAGGGCCCCCCGGTGAGGGCCGCTGAGGGCGTCGCGGGTCAGCGCAGCGGGTCGCGTTCCGCGTGGACGCCGTGCAGGCCGACGCGCGCGAGCGCGTCGCGGACGCGCTCGCCGGTGCCGGGGTGCGCGTAGTCGGGCGCGACGTCGTGCAGGGGGGCAAGGACGAACGCGCGCGTCCACGCGCGTGGGTGCGGGAGCGTCAGGTCGTCCGTGTCGAGGCTGAGGTCACCGTACGCGATCAGGTCGAGGTCGAGGACGCGCGGGCCCCAGCGTTCGCGGCGTTCGCGGCCGGAACGGCGTTCGATGTCGAGCAGCGCTGCGAGGACGTCGTGCGGGGTGAGCGTCGTGCGGAGGCGCGCGGCGGCGTTCAGGTAGTCCGGCTGGCCGGGCGGGCCGCCGACGGGCGCGGTGCGGTACACGCGGGACACGCCGGTGACGACGCCGACGCCCGCGAGTTCCCGCACGGCCCACGCGAGGTTCGCGCGGGGGTCGCCGAGGTTCGCGCCGAGGGCGATCAGCGCGTCCACGGGAGCGGTCACGCGCGCTCCCGGGTGACTTCGGCGTACACGTCGCGGAAGATGCCTGCGATGGGCGCGTGCGGCTTGTGGACGCGCACCGTGACGCGCAGCAGGCGGGCGTGCTCATCGAGGAGGCGCGTGGCGACGGCCTGCGCGAGCACCTCGATGAGCTTGTAGCGTTTGCGTTCGGCTTCGTCGCGGACGGCGTCGTACACGAGGGCGTAGTTGACGGTGTCGTCGATGTGGTCACGCATGTACCCGAACTCAAAGTGCATCTCGACGTCCACGATGAAGCGCGCGCCGAACACGGCTTCCTCGTCGTACACGCCGTGCCGGCCGTGGAACTCCAGGCCGCTCAGGACGACCTTACCCATGGTGGACCTCCAGCGCGGCCTGCACGCGCAGGGCCTGCACGTGCCCGGCGACGTCGTGCACGCGGACCATCGCGGCGCCGGCGCGGGCGGCGTGCAGGTGCACGGCGAGGCTGCCGGGGTCGCGGTCGGCGGCGTGGGGGGCGCCGGCGAGCCAGTCGATCAGGCGCTTGCGGCTCGCGCCGACCAGGACGGCGTGCGGCCCGGCGCTCAGGCGCGGCAGGGCGCGCAGCAGCGTGAGGTTGTGCTCAAGGGTCTTGCCGAAGCCGATGCCGGGGTCGAGCAGCACACTCGGAATGCCGCCGGCGAGGGCGCGGTCCGCCTGCGCCGTCAGGTACCCGTGGACTTCAGCGACGACGTCGTCGTAGTGGGGGCGGCGCTGCATGGTGCGCGGTTCGCCCTGCATGTGCATGATGCAGGCGGGCGCGCCGTGCTCGGCGCACACGCGCAGCATGTCGGGGTCGCGCAGGCCGGAGACGTCGTTGATGAGGTGCGCGCCGGCGCGCAGGGCGGCGTCGGCCACCTCGGGCTTGAGGGTGTCGATGCTGATGACGGCGGCGCCGTCGTCGGCGAGGGCGCGCACCACCGGGAGGATCCGGTCGAGTTCCTCGGCGGCGGGTACGGGGTCCGCGCCGGGGCGGGTGCTTTCGCCGCCCACGTCGACGACGAGCGCGCCGGCGGCGTGCAGCGCGCGGGCGTGCGCGAGGGCCTGCGCGGGCGCGCCATGCTGCCCGCCGTCGCTGAACGAGTCGGGGGTGGCGTTCACGATGCCCATGACGGCGCAGCCGCGCCACGTGAGCTGCCAGCCGCCGGGCGTGCGGGCCGCGCCGGGCACGGGGCGGTGGAAGGTGAGGGTGCGTTCAGGCATCGGACCCCGGGGTGGTCCCGTCAGGCGGGGCGGGCTGGTCGAGCGTGAAGCTCGCCACGACGCGCCCGCGCAGCGGGTAGGCGTTCACGCGCGCAGGCAGGCGCCGTCCGCTGCGGAACGGCACGTAGCTGCGCGCGGTGATTTCGAGGTGCGTGGCGTGCGCGTCGTGGATGGGGTGGTCGTCGGGAATGGCGGTGCCGTTCGAGAGGGTGTACTTCACGCCGTCGGTGGCGGCGCTGGCGCGCACGGTGAGGCGCCCGCCGGCGGCGACGGCCACGGCGAACAGCACGCGGTCGGTGACGCATTCCGCGAGGGCGTACATGGCGGTGCTGACGCTCACGTCTGCGCGGCGCGCGAGTTCCGCGACGGCCCGTCCGGTCGCGCCGAAGCGCGTGAGGAGTTCCGTGAGCAGTTCGTGCGGCATCAGGATGGCGGCGGCGCCGACGTTGCAGAGCGTCTCGATGACCTGCTCGAGGCGGTCGCCGTCGTACTCGTCGTGCAGGGCGGAGAGCAGGTCGTCGTCGGCGAGGAGGAGCGCGTGGCTGATCTCGTGCGCGAGCGTGAAGCGCTGCCGGCCCGGTTGGACCTTGCTGTTCACGAGGATGACGCCGTGTTCGGGGTCGTACGCGCCGTCACGGTCGCCGAGGTCCATGTACACGAGTTTGGCGCCGAGCGGGTCGGTCAGGCCGTGCGCGTCGCGGGACGGCGCAGCGTCGGCGTAGGCCCGCGCGAGTTCGCGCATGCGCGCCTTGTGCGGCGCGAGGCCGTCCGCGTCGTGGGTCATGCCCCAAAGTGTAACGGCAAAGGTGCGGCGGGCGGTCAGGGCTGTGCGAGCAGGGGCAAGCCCACACCCGCGGGCTCGCCCCTGCTCGTGCGGCTCAGCCGCGCAGGCTGTTCACGAGGTCGATGTATTCGCGCTTGGCGTCGTCGGCGCTTTTGCCGCGCTGCTCGGCCCACGCGTCGTGCTTAGCAGCGCCGCGGAAGTCGAAGCCGCCGGGGCGGTCGCCCTGCACGTCGCCTTCGGTGGCCTGCTTGTAGAGGGCGTACAGCTTGAGCAGCACGTCGTTCCCGGGGCGTTTAGTGAGGGCCTGTACGTCCTGCTGGGCTTGCGCGAAGGCGTCTTGCATGAACTCAGTATAAGTTTGCGGGCGGGGCCGCCACCACCGGTGCCGACCCGGCACGTTCAGGGGTTCTTCAGGTCCCATGACCGTCAGCCGCGAAGACGCTCAACGCCCACGCAAGGCGGCGCGCTGCACGCTCGCGTAAACTGCCGCTTTGCGGCCCCTGCCTGCAGGCGGCCAGGAAGGACACCATGACCCATTCTCCCTCCCGCGCCGGCACGCCCGAGCGCGACGCCCGCTTCCTCGGGCAGCCGCTCGGCCTGAGCGTCCTGTTCGCCACGGAACTCTGGGAACGCTTCTCGTTCTACGGCATGCGCGCCCTGCTGCCGCTGTTTCTCGCCACGAGCGCCGCGCAGGGCGGCCTCGGGTACAGCGACGCGCAGAGCGCCAGCACGTACGCCATCTACAACGCCCTCGTGTACCTCGCGGCCCTCCCCGGCGGGTTCATCGCCGACCGCCTCATCGGCGCGCGCCGCGCCGTCCTGTGGGGCGGCCTGACCATCGCCGCCGGGCACTTCACCATGGCGGTGCCCGGCACCCTGTTCTTCTTCCTGGGGCTGCTGCTGATCATGCTCGGCACCGGCCTGCTCAAGCCGAACATCAGCGCGATGGTCGGCCAGCTCTACGCCCACGACGACACGCGCCGCGACGCGGGCTTCAGCCTGTTCTACATGGGCATCAACCTCGGGGCGTTTCTCGCGCCGCTCGTGTGCGGCTACCTCGGCCAGAAAATCAACTGGCACCTCGGCTTCGCCGCCGCCGGCGTCGGCATGCTGCTGGGCCTCGCGTGGTACGTGCTCGGAGGCCGTCACCTCGGCCAGGCGGGCCTGCAGCCCGGCAACCCCCTCGCCGCGCACGAACGCGCGCCCCTCGCGCGGCAGGTCGCGCTGGGCGTGCTCGCCGTACTTGTGGCGGGCGCGCTGCTGCGCGTGTTCCTGCCGCACATCAACCCCATCGACGTGCTCACGTTCGTGGTGTTCGGCGCGACCCTGTGGGTGTTCGCGAACGTCCTGCGGGGCGGCCGCCTCAACGCCGAGGACCGCCGCCGCATGACGGCGTTCGTGTGGCTGTTCTTGGCGAGCGCGCTGTTCTGGATGATCTACGACCAGGGCGGCAGCCTGCTCGGCCTGTTCGCCGAGCAGAAAACCAACCGCACGCTGCTGGGCTTCCAGTTCCCGGCCAGCTGGTACCAGTCGCTGAACCCGATGTTCATCCTGGTGTTCGCGCCGCTGTTCGCGGCGTTGTGGCTGCGGCTGGGCGCGCGGCAGCCCAGCACGCCCGTGAAGTTCGTCTACGGCCTGGGCGGCGTGGGTGCCAGCTTCCTGCTGATGGGCCTCGCCGCGCACGCCGCGAGCGGCGGGCACCTGATCAGCCCACTGTGGCTGGTGGGCGTGTACCTGCTGCAGACCCTCGCGGAACTCACGCTCAGCCCCACCGGGCTGTCCGTCGCCACGAAGCTCGCGCCGGCCAGCCTGAGCGGCCAGATGCTCGGCGTGTGGTTCCTGGCGACCAGCGTCGGGAACGCCATCGGCGCGCAGGTCGCGCGCCTCAGCGAGACGCTCTCGCCCAGCGGGTACTTCACGGTCGTCGGCGCGCTCGCCGTGGCGGCCGCCGTCGTGCTGCTGTTCGGCGCGCGCCCCATCGCGCGCCTGATGGGCGGCGTGAAGTAACCCCAGCCACCGCGAAAGGAGAGGGCCCCGTGTGGGCCCTCTCCTTTGTTCAGGGCTCGGACTTCGTGGGGATCTGCCTTCGTGAGGATCGGCTCGGTTTTCGCGTCCCGCAGAGTCTTCGCGCGCGGCAGTGTGGCCCCTCGCGGGAAGAACATCCCGATGAACAGGTCTCGGCGCCCCACCCGTCCACCAGCAGGTACGGGATGCCGATCCCGAGCAGGCCCGCCGACAGGAGGAACGAAATCCACGATGGCCTGATCCACGTGGGCGTGTTGCCGCGCAGGTTCGGGGTGGTCATGCGCTGACCTCCATCAGGGTGAGACGTCACGCCCCGTGTGGGCGCACGCCTGCACAGGGTGTCGCGTGGAGATGCGCCGCGGGGGCCTGGGGGCGCGTGGTCGCCTGGCCTTCACGCGTCGCGAGGCAGCGCACACCAGAGCGGTAGAATGCGCTGATGATACCCAAGACCTACAGCGCGACCCTCGGTGGCCGGGAACTCACCCTGGAAACCGGGAAGCTCGCGAAACTCGTGAGTGGCGCCGTCACGGTGCGCTACGGCGACGCCGTGCTGCTCGTGACCGCGCAGGCGCGCGAAGACGTCAGTCCCCTCGACTTCCTGCCGCTCACCGTCGAATTCGAGGAGCGCCACTACGCCGTCGGCCGCATTCCCGGCAGCTTCCACCGCCGCGAAGGCCGCCCGGGCGAGCGCGCCATCCTGAGCGCGCGCATCACGGACCGGCAGATCCGCCCGCTGTTCCCGAAAGGGTACCGGCACGAAACGCAGGTCATCATCACGGTGCTCAGCGCTGATGCGCAGGTCGGCGCTGACGTGCTCGGCCCCATCGGTGCGTCCGCGGCGCTCAGCTTGAGTGACGTGCCGTGGGCCGGGCCGACCGCGTGCGTCCGCGTCGGCTTCGTCGGCGGCGAGTACGTCGTGAACCCCACGTACGATCAGCTGGACGCGTCCAGTCTGGACCTCGTCGTTGCGGGCACGCGCGACGCCATCCTGATGGTTGAGGCGGGCGCGCAGGTCGTCGAAGAGGAACTCCTCGTGGGCGCCATCGAGTTCGCGCACCGCGAGATGCAGCCCATCATCGACCTGATCGAGCAGATGCAGCGCGAAGTGGGCCGCGAGAAGTTCAACTACGTCGCGGACGCTGACCTCGCCGTGGACCTCGTGCCGGAACTCACCGAGGCGGCCCGCTCGGGTGGCCTGCGTGACGCGCTGCTCACGCCCAAGAAGAAGGACCGCAGCGTCGCCCTCAAGGCCCTGCGCGACCGCCTGATCGGCGAGCGCGTGCCCGAAGGCACCGAGGACGCCGACGCCCGCACCGGCGCGTTCAAGACCGCGTTCGGCCGCGTCGAGAAGCAGGAACTGCGCCGCCTGATCCTCGAAGAGGACGTCCGCGCCGACGGCCGCAACAGCCGCACCGTGCGCCCCATCTGGATCGAGACGCACGCCCTCCCCCGTCCGCACGGCAGCGCCATCTTCACGCGCGGGGAAACGCAGGTGCTCGGCACGACCACGCTCGGCACCGAACGCGACGAGATCCTGATTGACGACCTCACGGACGACAAGAACGACCGTTTCATGCTGCACTACAACTTCCCGCCGTACAGCACCGGCGAGGTCAAGCGCATGAGCGGCCAGTCGCGCCGCGAAGTCGGGCACGGCAACCTCGCCAAACGCGCCATCCGCGCGGTCCTGCCCAGCTTCGAGGAGTTCCCGTACGTCATCCGCATTGTCGGCGACGTGCTGGAAAGCAACGGGTCGAGCAGCATGGCGACGGTGTGCGCCGGCACGCTCAGCCTGATGGACGCCGGCGTGCCCATCAAGGCGCCCGTCGCGGGCGTCGCCATGGGCCTCGTCATGGAGGGCGACCGGTACCGCGTGCTCACCGACATCCTCGGCCTGGAGGACGCGCTCGGCGACATGGACTTCAAGGTGTGCGGCACCGCCGAGGGCGTCACCGCTCTGCAGATGGACATTAAGATTCAGGGCATCACGCCCGCCATCATGCGTGAAGCGCTCGCGCAGGCGAAAGAAGCGCGCCTGCACATCCTCGGCAAGATGGCCGAGGTGCTGCCCGCGCCGCGCGCGGAGCTCTCCCCCACCGCGCCGCGCATCATCACCGTGAAAATCAACCCGGAGAAGATCGGCAGCGTCATCGGGCCGGGCGGCAAGCAGATCCGCGAACTCGAAGCGATGGGCGCGCAGGTCACCATCGAGGAGGACGGCACCGTCCGCATCTTCAGCGCGGACGGCGCCGCCGCGCAGGCCGTGCGTGAACGCATCGAGGCGATCACCCGCGAAGCGAAGGTCGGTGAGGAGTTCGATGGGACGGTCGTGAAGACCGCCGCGTTCGGCGCGTTCATCAACCTGTTCCCCGGCAAGGACGGCATGCTGCACATCAGTCAGATGAGCGAGGAGCGCGTGAACGCCGTCGAGGACGTCATGAACGTCGGCGACAAGGTCCGCGTGAAAATCGCGAATGTCGATGACCGCGGCAAGATCGACCTGATCCGCCCGGAACTTGAAGGGAAGATCGCGCCGCGTGAGCCGCGCGCCCCGCGCCCCAGCGGCGACCGCCCGCCCCGCCGCGACCGCTGACCCCACCCACTGAACGCGCCGCCCGACCGGGCGGCGCGTTCATCATGCGTGCGCGCCGCGCCCCTGCTTTACAATGCGGGCCGTATGCGTCCGGCGTTCCTGACTGCCGCGCGGCACCTGCAACGGGGCCGCGACGCCGCCGTGGAAGGCTTCGATCAGGAGGCCGTGCGGGAGTACAACCACGCGCTGCAGCTCCTGCGGTCCCTGCCGCCCGAGCGGACGCGGGACGTGCTGCTCGCGCACACGCACCTCGCGTACTACCAGACGCTCGCGCCCGCCTCGCGGCGCGGGGACGCGCATCAGGTGGCGCAGGAGCACCTGCATCTCGGCATCAGTTACGCGCGCAGCACCCGCGATCCTCTTGCGCGCGCCATTGCCGAGGAGTGCCTCAGCGGCCTCGACGTGGTCCTGTAGGGATCGCCGGCGAGCGGCGCGATGGGCTTCGCCATGGCCGGCCTTCAGCGGTCGAATGCGGGCGGGGTCGTGCAGGGGCGCGGCGCTCAGTCCAGGTGCAGTTCGGCGCGCTCGGCGCGGGTCAGGCGCGCGACCACCAGGGCGTAGCTGTGCTGCAGAAGTTCGTGCACGAGGGCGTCGGGGACGGTGCCGTCGAGGGTGACGGTGTTCCAGTGGCGTTTGTTGAGATGGTAGCCGCCCACGATGGCGGCGTGCTCAGCGCGCAGCGTTTCGGCGCGGGCCGGGTCGCATTTCAGGCTGAGCGTCACGGGGTCCGCCTGGATGTCCGTGAGGGCGTACATTTTTCCGGCGACCTTGAAGACGAGCGTCGTCTGGTCGAACGGGAACGTTTCGCGCGAGCCGGGCAGGGCGGCGCAGGCCGCGCGGATGTCGGCGATGCGGCGCATGCTCAGCGTTCCCCGGCGGGCGGTTCGGCGCGCGTCGGGACGCGCCGCGTGACGTACCAGATGCCGTACAGGCCGAGGAGTAGCCAGACGAGGCGTCCGGGCAGCACGGGAATGCGGGGCAGAGTGAGGAGGACGGCGACGATGATGCTGAGCACCGCGATGAGTTTCGCGCGGGCGGGCATGCCGCGACCGGCGCGGTAGTCGCGGACGAGGGGGCCGACGGCGGGAAGGTTGAGCAGCCACGTTTCGAAGCGGGGGCTGCTGCGCGCGAAGCACGCGGCGGCCAGCACGAAGAACACCGTGCCGGGCATCAGCGGAAGGATGAGCCCCAGGAAGCCCAGGCCGGTGAGCACGAAGCCGGCCAGGAGCCACAGGGCGCGGAAGGGGCGCGGCGCAGTCACGGCTCTCAGCGTAACGCGTGACGGGCGCGGGTCAGGGGTGGGGTTCAGTGCTGCAGGTCCGGTCGCCCGAACCTGTCCTGCAGGAAGCGGCCGTTGGCGATGAGCGCGTCGGTGTCGCCGCGCAGGGCGTCGGCGGTGACGCGGTCGAGGGTGGCGCTGAGCAGGTCGAGTTGTTCGGCGAGGAGGTCGTCCGGGCTGCGTTCGCCGTTCAGGGGCGTGCTGCGGTGCGCGCGTGGGAGGCGCAGGTAGTTGCGGAACGTGCCGGGGAGGTAGTCGGTGATGATGCGCCGGACCGTGAAGGCGTGCGGGTCGCCGCGCCGCTCCAGTTCCGCGAGGTGCGGCAGGAGCGCCTGCAGTTGCGCGCTGAGGTGCTCAGCGCGCAACTGCAGGTTCGGGGGGACGCGGCCGCGCAGGCGGCGCGTGAAGCGGTGGAGTTCGGTGCGGAGGTCGTCGGCGCTGGCCTGCGCGGCCAGGTGCACGTCCGCGCGCGTGCGGGCGGGCGTGAGCAGCACGCCGATCAGGTACAGGCCGGCCACGATGGGCAGCCAGTACGCGCCGAGCCAGCCGAGGAGGTATGCGCCGAGGCCGAGCAGCGCGAGGGCGGTGCCGACGAGGTGGCGGGTGGACGTGAGGTACGTCATTGGTACCCGCGGATGTCCTTGAAGGCGGCGCGCAGGTCGTTCTGGCCGTCGAAGGTGCGTCCGCCGGTGAGGGTGGCGATGCGGTTCATTTCGGTGGCGTCGCTGTCGCCGAACAGGACCGTGAAGGTTTTGACCTGGCGGGCGCGTTCCGGCAGGGCGGCGTAGGTCGCGCGGAACTGGTCGGCGCTGGGGCCTTCGGTGCGTTCCCCGTCGGTCATGAGGACGATGCTGGTGTAGCGTCCGGCGGGGGCGGCGCGCGCCTGCTCGTAGGCGGCCTGCAGGGCGCCGTAGATGTTCGTGCCGCCGTCCGGGGTGAGCGCGTCGACCTGCGCGCGCAGCTGCTTGAGGGCCGCGCCGCGCGTGGCGGGCGTGAGTTCGGTGGTGCGCGGCGCTCCCGGGGCGCTGCTGAACGGAATGAGCGTGACGCGCTCGCGGTTCGCGAAGGTGGCGTACCGGCCGGTGAGGGTCGTGTCGGCGCCGCTCAGGCCGCGCAGGGCGGTTTTGAGGGCGTCAATGCGGGCGCCGCGCATGCTGCCGCTCACGTCCAGCACGAAGATGGTGTTGGCGGGCTGCCGGGTGTCCTGCAGGTAGGTGCTCACGACGGCGTCCAGGGTACTGGCGCTGCGCGGGAACGGCAGTTCGAGCAGCAGGGCGTCCGGGAAGTCGCGGGTGAGGGGCACGGTGGTGTTCACGGGGCGGCGCAGCGTGTCGCGCATGATGCGCGCCTGCACGGCCGGGGCGCGCAGGGCGTCCACGAGTTTCCGGAAGGGGGCCTGCTGCGCCGGGTTGAGCAGCAGCAGCGGGTAGTCGGCGGTGATGAGGCCGTCGCGGGGGTAGATGAGCGTGAGGGGCTCGCGCAGCTGCCCGCCACGGTTGAGGCTGAGCAGCACGCTTTCGTAGTTGATGAGGCCGTTCAGGCGCGCCTGATCGCGGATGTACGCGTCGGCAAGCCAGCCGCTGGACCCGGCGGTGAGGGCCTGCCCACGGAAGAAGGCGCGCAGTTCGGGGCTGCGGGCGTCGGCGGCGGTGATGGCGTCGCCCTTGCCGCTGAGGGCGGCGGTCACGCCGATCAGGGCGGTGAGGCCGCTGTTGCTGGCGGCGGGGTTGGCCATGCCGTACTTCAGGTCGCCGCTGGCGACCTTACGGGCGATGTCGCGCCAGGAGGCGTTGCGGCCCGTCCAGCCCCACGCGCGCGCGTCGCGGCGGTTCACGCCGAGCACGACGGGTGAGAGCATGATCTTCTCGCGCGCGATGACGCGGCCGCGCAGGTCGTCCTGCAGTTCGAGGTACTTGGCGTGCGAGAACCACACGAGGTCGGGTGTCGCGCCGCCGCGCAGGCGTTCGGTGCCGTCGAGCGTGCCGACGTACTGGATGTTCAGGCGCACGCCGCTCGCGCGGGCGACGTCCTCCAGGATGGGCGCGAGGTCGCGCAGTTCCGAACCGCCGAGGACCGTGAGGGGCGGCGTGGGGCGGGCGGCGCACCCGGCGAGGGTGACGGCGAGGGCGGCGAGCAGCGCGCGCTTCATGGGCTGGGCGCTCCGGTGGGGGTCAGGTCCGTCATTCGGGGGCTCCTGGGGGTCAGGGGGTCTGACGTTCGATGGCGGCGATCATGCGTTCCATGACGTCCTGCGTGGGCAGGTCGACGACGTCCACGAGCGTGTCGGGCACGTGGACGCCCGCGCCCTTGACGGCCTGCTGAAACAGGGCGGTGTCGCGGGTGCGGAAGCCGTAGCGGGCCGCGAGGCCCTGCAGAGCCGGGTCGGTGCTGAGCACCTCGCCGAGCTGCGCGCCCGCGGGGGTGATGGGGACGAGCACGTGTTTCGTGAAGACGGTGGGGGTGGGGTACAGCAGGGCCGCGCCGCGTGGGAGGTGCCCGGCGCGCGCGGCTTCCAGGTACTGGGATTCGTAGACGTTCACGAGCGGCGTTTTGCCCGCGCCGAGCGCCAGGTAGTCCTCGAAGGGGCCGGCGCTGCTGCTCTCCTGGTAGCCCTGGCGGAGGAACAGCGGCGCGACGCGCGGCATCAGGCGCGTGATGTCGGTGGGCTGCGCGACCTGCTCGCCGTTCAGGAGGTGGCTGATGAGCGCGAGGTACATGGCGGCGCTGTTGCTGGTGCGGACATCGGTGGTCGTGATGAGAACGCTGCGGCTGGCAGGGTACGCGCCACTGCCCTTCAGGTCCGTCCAACGGGTGCCGCGCTCCATGAGGGGCAGGAGCGCGCGCAGATTCAGGGTGGTAGTGTCGCCGGTGCGGCGCGCGACGCCGTTCGCTTCGAGGATGTTCACGATGGGTACCCAGGACGCCACGACGATGGGGGTGTAGAACACGTCGTAGGTGGTGCGGGCGTTCACGCGGGCGCGCAGAGCGTTCGCGGCGGGCACGCCGGCGGGGAACGCGAAGTCGAGGCCGCCGAGGTCGCGGGTCATGAGTTCGCGCGAGCCGGCTTTGAGGAGGTCCACGCGCAGGCGGTGCGCGGCGAGCGCGCGGATCACCTCGGGGTCGCGGAAGAAGGCGTCTTTTTCGCTGCCGATCATGCCGCGCACGGTCACGACGCTGCGGGCGTCGAGTTGCCCGCGGACGCTGCGGTACGCCGCGAAGCCCACGCCGGCGATGAGCAGGATTGTCAGGAGCACGTTTAGGGGTTTGCGCATGAGTTCCTTCTGAGTTCAAGGGTGTCAGGGGAGCGTCAGTGTCGCGTCAGGCGTGAGCGGCGCGGCACTTGTCGCTGCGTCCGCGGGGCGTTGTAGGCGTTCCTGCGTTTCCGGGGTGAGGGCGCGCGCTACCCTACGCCCGTGAGTGACGGCGCGCCGAACGTGGACCTGAGTGACCGGAAGTTGCGGCACATCGAGGCGTGCCTGCGCGCCGACAGCCAGTACGCGCACGTCACCACCGGGTTCGAGCGGCTGCGCTGGCCGTACCGGGCGCTGCCGGACCTGAACGTGGACGACGTGGACCTGCGCACGACCTTCCTGGGCCGGGCGCTGCGCGCGCCCGTCCTGATCGGCGCGATGACCGGGGGTGCGCAGCGGGCCGCGCACATCAACCGGAACCTGGCGACCGCGGCGCAGCGGCTCGGGGTGGGCCTGATGCTCGGCAGTCAGCGCGTCATGCTGGAACGCCCGGACACCGCCGCGAGCTTCCAGGTGCGGGCGGTGGCGCCGGACGTGCTGCTGATCGGCAACCTTGGCGCGGCGCAGTTCCTGCGCGGGTACGACGAGGCGCACGTGGTCCGCGCAGTCGAGGGGGTCGGCGCGGACGCGCTCGCCATTCACGTGAACCCGCTGCAGGAGGCGTTGCAGGCGGGCGGGGACCGCGCGTGGGCGGGCGTGGCGGCGCGCCTCGCGGAGGTGGTGCCGCGCGTACCGTACCCGCTGCTGCTCAAGGAGGTCGGGCACGGCCTGGACGGCGCGGCGGTGCGCGCGGCGGCGCGCGCGGGGTTCGCGGCGCTGGACGTGGCGGGCGCGGGCGGGACGAGCTGGGCGCGGGTGGAGCAGCTGGTGCGGTTCGGCGCGGTGCGCACCCCGGACCTGTGCGAGGTGGGCGTGCCCACGGCGCAGGCGTTGCTGGGCGCGCGCGCTGCCGCGCCGGGCGTGCCGCTGATCGCGTCGGGCGGGATCCGCTCCGGCCTGGACGCCGCGAAGGCGCTCGCGCTGGGCGCCACGGCCGTGGCGGTCGCGCGGCCCCTGCTGGCGCCCGCTCTGGACAGCGCCGAGGCGGTGGAGGCGTGGCTCGCCACCTTCCTGGAGGAGTTGCGGGTGGCGCTGTTCGTGGGGGGGTTCGGGAGCGTCCGCGCCGTGCAGGGCGCGCTGGGCGCCGAGCCCCTGCCGTGAGGGCCGCGCGGCATGTGCGGAAACGCACAGTGCGGGCGTGTCGTACTGTGAGGCATGAGCGGATTTTCCGGTGGGTCGTTCTCGTTCAGTCGGTCAAGCGGACGCGGCGCGCGCGGGTTCCGTGGGCACAGCCATAGCCACAGTCATTCTGGCGGGCACCGGTACGGGCACCGCGGGCACGCGCGGCACGTGGTGCGCCGGGGCGGGTGCCTGGGCGCGTTCGTGGTGGGCGTCGCGGTGCTGAGCGGCGCCGTGGCGGCCGTGGGTGGCGTGTTCGCGCTGCTGGCCTAAGCGGGGCACATGAAGGCCGGAGCGGCGCCGCCTCAACCCTCCGCGTGGCGCGGCGCGGGGGCGCCGTGAGCGCGTCCGCGCCGGCGGTGCAGGCGCGGGGGGCGTGGCGGTCCCTGACGTTCGCGGTGACGCGCCGCGGCCCGGTGCAGTCGGCGCGCGCGTGGCCGAGGGACGTGAGCGCGCTGTTCCCGGCGCGGCGTCTGGTGGAGGCGTGGCGCGGCGACGGCGCGAATTTCGCGCGCTACACGTCGGCGCGCGGGCCGCTGTTCCTGAAGTACCGCTCCCCCATGGACCGCGACGCGCGCGCGCAGCGGCGCCTCGCGAACGAAGTGGCGTACCTGCGGGCGCTCGCGCCGGCCTGCCCGGTGCCGAGCGCGCCCCTGCTGCACGCCCAGCTGGACGACGCGGCCCGCCTGGGGCACGTGCTGATGGAGGACCTGACGGAGCGCACGGTCGGGTGGGGGGCCGTGCCGACCGGCGAGCGCGAGGCGCGCCTGGTGGGGATCGTGCGGGCCGTGGCGGACTTCCACGCGCACTGGCTGGCGCGTCCGGACGCATGGGCGGCGTGGCGGTGGCGTGCGGAGCGGGAACGCACGCGCCTCATGGAGGGGCTGGCGGTGCCGCCGCCCGGGGCGACAGTGGACGTGCTGGACGCCGGGCCGCCGGTGTGCGCCGCCCTGAAGCGCCTGGACCTGTCGGCGCTGCCGGTCACGTTGATTCACGGGGACCTGCATGCCGGGCAGTTCCTGCTTGATCCGCACGACACCGGGGTGGTCACGCTGATTGATTTCGGGCGGGTGCGGGCGGCGCCGCCGGGCGTGGACCTCGCGCATCTGCTCGCCGTGCGCCTGACGCCGGAGGACCGCGCGGCCCTCGCGCCGACGCTGCAGCGTGCGTACGCGGCGCGCCTCGCGGAGCACGGCGTGACGCTGGACGGCGCGGCGCAGTGGCGCGCGGGCGTGCTCATGAACGCCGCGAGTGTGTGGCGGGAGGCGCAGCGCACCCCGAGCGAAGGGGTGCGCGAGGCGCTGCGGAACGTGCTGGACGCGGCGCGCGCGGTGTGGTGAGCGCTCAGCGCGCGCCGAGGAACGCGCGGTAACGGTCGAGTTCGGCGTTCACGGCGCGCGTGAGCGTGGCGGTCTGGCGCACGTCCGGGCGGTACTGCACGTCCGCGTGCAGTGTGCCGGCGTTCACGCTCAGGTTCGCCCAGCCGACGGCGCGGTCCGCGTGGAGGACCGGCAGGGCGTAATAGCCCAGAGTGCGTTTCGCGGCGGGCGTGTACGCCTCGAAGCGGTACGCCCAGCCGTGCAGGTGCTCGAAGCGGCGGCGGTCCCACACGAGCGGGTCGAACGGCGCGACGATGCGGGCGCCGCGCATGGGGGCGGCGTCGCCGGGCGCCTCGGCAGCCGGCCAGATGTACGGGACGCCGTCCACGCGCCCCTCGGTGAGGGTGCCGCCCAGGGCGGTGTTGAGCGCCGCGCGCAGCTGCGACGTGAGGCCGGGCGCGCCGTACCCGCACAGGCTCAGCAGCCCTGTGAGGCTCGCGCGCGGGAGGGGCGCGTACACGTTCGTGATGAGGTGTACGAGGCCGAGTGCGCGCACCTCGTCGCTCAGGGGTGCGGCGCGCAGCGCGTCGAGGTGCGTGGCGGGCGCGTACAGGCGTACGCCGCCCTCGCGGCGCGTGACGCGCAGGTGCCCGCGGTAGTGCAGGGCGTCGAGGGCGCTGGTGGTGGCGCTGGACTGCCCGCCCCAGTAGTTCCCGACGCTCTGCCGGCCGAGCGCGGCCTCCACGTCGCGCGGGTGGACCTCGCCGCGCTCCAGAACGTGCGCGAGCACGCGTTCCGTCAGGCCGGGTGCGTGCTGGTCGATGCGCAGGGGGCGGTGCCCGCGTGGGTGCAGGAGGCGCTGCACGTCGCGCGTCACGAACCCGTAGTTCGGGATGATGTCCTCCTCGACGTTCAGGCGCGGGTAGTGGCGTTCGAGGTCGCCGGCGCGGTAGCCCTTCACGCGCTGCATGAGGATCAGGTCCTGCGCGCGGGCGGGCGCGCGGATCGGGTCGGCCTGCACGAATCCCAGGCGGTCCAGGGCGGCTTGCAGGGTCGTGCGGGGCGGCAACGTCCGGGCGGTGGCGTGGGCGCGCAGGGCAGCGGGCGTGAGGGTCATGCCACCAGCATAATGTTCGCGCGCGCCTCTGTTCGCAGCGTGTCCATCCGCGTACGACCGAACGCTCGTTCGGTACACTGCGCTCAGTCATGACGGACATCCGAAACGAGTTGCAGGCACGCATCGCCGACATGGAGGCCCGCCGCGCCAAGGTCGAAGCGGGCGGCGGCCCCGAACGCCAGAAGAAACAACACGAAGGCGGCAAACTCACCGCCCGCGAACGCATCGACGCGCTGCTCGACCCCGGCAGCTTCCTCGAATTCAGCACCTTCGTGGAACACGGCCACAACCGCCTCATGCAGGGCGTCGACGCGCCCGGCGAGGGCGTCGTCACCGGCCGCGGCACCATCGACGGCCGCCAGGTGTTCGTGTTCAGCCAGGACTTCACCGTCCTGGGCGGGTCCCTCGGCAAGATGAACGCCCAGAAGGTCACCAAAATCATGGACCTCGCCGCGAAAACCGGCTGCCCCGTCATCGGCCTGAACGACTCCGCCGGTGCCCGCATCCAGGAAGGCGTCGACTCACTGAGCGGCTACGGCGAGATCTTCTACCGCAACGCCATCTACAGCGGCGCCGTCCCGCAGCTCAGCGCCATCCTCGGCCCGTGCGCCGGCGGCGCCGTGTACAGCCCCGCCCTCACGGACTTCATCGTCATGAGCCGCGGCAGCAGCTACATGTTCATCACCGGCCCGGAAGTCATCAAGAGCGTCACGCGCGAGGACGTCACCTTCGACGAACTCGGCGGCGCCGACGTTCACAACAAGAAAAGCGGCGTCGCCCACCTCGAATACGACGGGGACGAGGCGGTGCTCGCGGGCCTGCGCGACCTGCTCTCCTACCTCCCGCAGAACGCCCGCGAAAAAGCGCCCCTCAAACCCACCAGCGACCCGGTTGACCGCCCGAACGACGACCTGCTGAGCGTCGTCACGCCGGACCAGCGCAAACCGTACGCCATGCACGACGTCATCCACAGCCTCGTGGACGACGGCACCTTCCTGGAAATCCAGCCCGGTTGGGCGCGCAACATCATCGTCGGCTTCGCGCGCCTGAACGGCCGCTCGGTCGGCATCGTCGCGAACAACCCGAAGGTCATGGCGGGCACCCTGAACATCGACGCGTCCGACAAGGCCGCGCGCTTCATCCGCACCTGCGACTGCTACAACGTCCCCATCCTCACGCTCGTGGACGTCACGGGGTTCCTGCCGGGCGTCGCGCAGGAGCACGCGGGCATCATCCGGCACGGCGCGAAGATGCTGTACGCGTACGCCGAGGCGACCGTCCCCAAGATCACCCTCATCACCCGCAAGAGTTACGGCGGCGCGTACCTCGCCATGAACAGCCGCGACATGGGCGCCGACGTCGTGTACGCCTGGCCGACCGCCGCCGTCGCCGTCATGGGCGCCGAGGGCGCCGCGAACATCGTGTACCGCCGCGACATCCAGAAGTCCGACAACCCCGAAGCGACCCGCGCCGAGAAGATCAAGCAGTACAAAGACACTTTCGACAACCCCTACGTGGCCGCCGCGAAAGGCTACATCGACGACGTGATCCCCATCGAAAGCACCCGCCAGCGCCTCATCCAGACCTTCGAGATGCTCGAGGAAAAGCAGGAGCAGCGCCCGTACAAGAAGCACGGCAACATCCCCCTGTGAACGCAGCGGGCCTCCAGGCTGGAGGCCCGCTGCGCGCCGGGTACGCTGGAGCGCATGCGCACGTTCATCATCACCGGGGTGCCCGGCACGGGCAAAAGCAGCGTGTGCCGCGCACTGCTGCAGCACTTCGAGTTCGGCGTGCACGTGCCGGTCGATGACGTGCGTGAGTTCGTGGTGTCGGGCATCGCGCACCCCGTCCCGGCGGTCACCGCGGAAACGCTGCGGCAGTTCGCGCTGGCGCGGCGAGCCGCCGGGCGGCTCGCCGCGGTGTACGCGGGGGCGGGCTTCGCGGTCGCGCTCGACGACGTCCTCGGACCCGAGGACGCCGACATGTTCGAGCTGCCCGGGCCGGTCACACGGGTGCTGCTCCGGGCGGACCTGGACGCCGTGCTGGAACGCAACCGCACCCGCACCAACAAGGCGTTCGACCCGGCAGTGCTGGACGGCGTCATCCGGCAGTTGCACGCCGGGCAGGACCTGGGCGCCTACCGGCAGGCAGGGTGGGCGGTGCTGGACACCACGCACCTGAGCGTGCGGGCGGCCGTGCAGGCCATTCTCGCGCTGGCCTGAGGGAAGCCGCCCTGAGCGGCCTCCCCTGTGGGGCTTCAGGCGTTCGCGGTTTCGCGCTGCCGCTGCGCGATGACCTTTTCCACGATGTGCGCGGGCGCTTCCTGGTACCCGTGCGGTTTGATGCTGAACGCGCCGCGTCCGGCAGTGAGGCTGCGCAGGTCGGCGCTGTAGGTCTGCAGTTCGCTTTGCGGGACGACGGCGGTGAGGGTGATGACGGTCCCTTCGGGGTCCATACCCTGCACGCGGGCGCGGCGGGTCTGGAGGTCACTGATGAGGTCGCCGGTGTACTGCGCGGGGGCGCGCACGCGCAGTTGCAGGACCGGTTCAAGCAGCGCCGGTCTGGCACCCTGCATGGCGTTGCGGAACGCGAGCGCGCCGGCGGTCCGGAAGGCGATGTCGCTGCTGTCGACGTCGTGGTGGCTGCCGTGCGTGACGGTCACCTTGACGTTCTGCACGGGGTACCCGGCGAGCGTGCCGCGCGCGAGGGCGTCCTGCACGCCTTTCTCGATGCTGGGGATGTATTTGGTGGGGATGGTGCCGCCCACCACGGCGCTCGTGAATTCGTAGGGTTCGGTGGTGGGTTCGATCTTCAGGTGCACGTCGCCGTACTGGCCGTGCCCGCCGCTCTGCTTCTTGTGTTTGCCCTGCGCGGCGCTGGCGGCGCGGATGGTCTCGCGGTACGGGATGCGGGGCGTGGAGGTGGTGACGTTCACGCCGAGCGCGGCGAGTTTCTCGACGGCGATGTCGAGGTGCAGCTCGCCCATGCCGCTGAGGAGCAGGTCGCCGGTTTCCGGGTGGCGCTGGAAGTGCAGGGTGGGGTCTTCTTCCAGCAGCTTGGTGAGGGCGGGCGTGAGTTTGTCGTCGTCCTGGCGGCTGTACGGGTGGATGGCGCGGGTGACGACCGGGTCGGGCAGGACGAGCGGGTCGTACGTGATGGGGTGCGCCGGGTCGGCGAGGGTGTCGCCGGTGTGCAGGTCGCCGAGTTTGGTGAGGGCGCCGATCATGCCGGCGGTGAGTTCGGGCACTTCGGTGAGGGCGTTGCCGTGCAGGGTGTAGAGGTGCGCGGGTTTCAGGTCGGCGCCGTGGGTGGTGTTGCGCAGGGCCTGCCCGGGTTTGAGGGTGCCGCTCCACACGCGGATGTACGCGATGCGGCCTACGTAGGGGTCCATGACGGTGCGCCAGACGCGCGCGCTGAAGGGCGCGTCGGGGGTGGGTTCGCGGGTCTGCCCGTCGGTGCCCATGAGGGGGCCGCGTTCGCGGGCGCTGCGCACGCCGGTGATGAGCGCGTTCAGGAGGGGGCGGATGCCGATTTCGCGGGCGGCGCTGATGGGCATCACCGGGTAGAGGGTGCCGGCGTGGACGGCGCGGAGGTACGCGGCGTGCAGGTCGTCGTCGCTGATGGCCTCCTCGTTGAGGTAGCGTTCGACGAGCGCGTCGTCGGTTTCGACGATGGCGTCGATGAGGGGCGCGCGGTACTCCTCGATGAGCTCGGTCATGCTGGCGGGAGCGGCACTTTCCCCGTCGGGGGTGTGGGCGCGGCGGGTGAGGAGGTCGACGATGCCGGTGAAGGTGCCGCCGCTGCCGATGGGGAGGTGCGTGGCCACGCTGGGGCCCTGGAGGGTGGCGCGGATGTCGGCGAGGACGGCGTAGAAGTCGGCGCGGTCGCGGTCCATCATGTTCACGGCGATGAGGCGCGGCATGTTGAAGCGGTCGGCGGTGGCCCAGACGCGTTCGGTGCCGACTTCGACGCCGCTGACGGCACTCACGACGATGAGGGTGGCGTCGGCGGCGCGGATGCCGCCGCGAATTTCGCGGACGAAGTCCGCGAAACCGGGCGTGTCGAGCAGCGTGAGGGTGGTGCCGCCGTGGTTGAGCGTGACGACGCCGGTGCTGACGCTGAACGCGTGGGCTTTTTCGGCGTCGGTGTGGTCGCTGACGGTGCTGCCGTCCTCGACGCGGCCCATGCGCGAAACGGCCCCGCTGGTGTGCAGCAGGGCCTCGGTAAGCGTGGTTTTCCCGACGCCGCTGTGCGCGGCGATGGAAACGTTCCTGACGGGCATTCGACCACCTCCTGAAAACACTTCAGACAGTGAGGGCGGGCTTATGGTCTGCCGGACGGACAGGGAATGAATGCGGTACGGCGAGTGTACACCGCCCACGCGGGCGGGTGGGGCGTGGGCTTCCTCATGGCGCGAGCGCGGGCGGCGGGGAGGAACCCCTGCCGCCCGTTTGCTGCGGCGCGTCAGTCTTCTTTGGCGCGCTCGTGGAGGATTTCGGGGAGGCGGTCGCGGAGCTGCTGGCGCAGGCCGTCCGCTTCGGCGCGCGCGAGCGTCACGGCGGGCCCTTCGGGGAGCATGGAAGCGGGGTTCAGGCTGTGCAGTTCCAGGCCGCCGTCGTCCAGGCGCGTGAAGCGGATGACCCAGTTGGGCGCGTCGGCGGGGAAGATCACATCGACCTGGGGGGCTGCGCCGGCGAGGACGGCGTCAATGCGGCTGGCGCTGTCGGGCGTGATGAAGTTCTTCATGACTTCGTGGCGTTCCTCGCCGTCGTGGACGTGTTCGAGCACGCGAAGTTGCAGCAGGGGCTCCGAGGCTTTCATGCCGGCGCGCGGGTCGAGGTTGGGGGTGATGTCGACGGCGTACTGGCCGGCGTGGGCGCTCGCGTCGATGGCGGTGCGGCTGGTCTTGTCCATGCGGTCCATGCGCTGAGCGTAGGCGCCGGGGGTGGAGTGCGGGTGATGGGGGCCTGAGCGGCCCTTCACCGCGCCGTGTGGGCGCCGAGGCGCGCGCAGCGCGGCCATGAGGGCGGGATGCGCCTGGAGGTGCAGGGCCTGCGCGAACTGCGCGGCGAGGGGCAGCGCGGCGCGCAGCGCGTCAGGGAGGTGGTTCAGGCCGGGCGTGGTGCGGCGCAGGGCGCGCAGCGTGAGGGCCGGGAGGTCGCGTTCGGCGAGGCGGGTGGGCGCGGGACGGTGCGGCGCGCCGGTCGCGGCGCGGGCGAGGCGCAGCAGGGCGCCGTGCACCCAGGTGAGCAGTTCGTGCGCGCGCCAGTGCTCGCCGCGCGCGAGGACGGCAGACGCAAACGTGAGCCAGTTCAGGAGGTCGTCGTACGTGCGCTGCAGGTCAGGCAGCGCGGGCGGGGCCGCTTCCAGCTGTTGCAGGAGCGGCGTGAGGACGCCAGAGTCGTCGCGGATGAGGGCGAGGTCCGCGCGCAGGCTGCCGGGCGGCCAGCCCAGCACCTCGCGCAGGTGCGTGTCCGGGTGGACGTGCAGTTCGATGCGCACGAGGTCGGGTGTGATGACGTTCGGCGTGCCGAACGGGTTCGTGACGGCGAGCGCGACGGGCGTGATGCCCGCCAGCAGCGCAAAGGGGTCGAGGGTGACGCCGGGCGGGGTGTACGCGGAGTACTCCAGGTCGCTGTACTCGTCGTGCGCGCCCTGCTCGGCGGGGCCCTGCGTGCGGCTGCCGTACGCGAGGGCGTGCGTGAGGAGCGGGTGGGTGCGCAGGGCGGCGCGGACGCGGGCGTCCAGCGCGTCAAGGTGGTTGAGGGTGGGCACGGCTTCATCGTGCCGGGCCGGGCGGAGCGCGGCATCCGCCACCCGGCGGAGAGCGGGCTACAGGATGTCGATGCGGCCGCCGTCCACCACGAGCGCGGCGCCCTGCACGAAGCGCGCCTCTGGTGACGCGAGGAACGCGATGGCGGCGGCGAGGTCCTCGGGTTCGCCGACGAGGCTGCGGTCGATCTTCTCGACGCCGCTTTTCACGTTGGGGTTGTCCCACAGCATCGGGGTGTTCACGGCGCCGGGCAGGACGGCGTTCACGCGGATGCCGCGCTGGCGGCCCTCGATGGCGGCGGAGCGCGTGAGGGACACCACGGCGGCTTTCGCGGCGGCGTACGGCGCGACGAGCGGGGACGTCTCGACCGCGTGGATGCTGGAGACGTTCACGATGCGCCCGCCGGACGGCATGGCCCGGAACGCCTCGCGGATGAAGAAGAACGTGCCGATGAGGTCCACGCCGAGCACGCGGCGCCAGTCGTCGCCGGTGAGGTCGGTAATGGCCTTGAAGGTCATGAGGCCGGCGTTGTTCACGACCACGTCGAGCGTGCCGAAGTGCTGGGTGGCCTGGGCGACGCAGGCCTGCACCTGCGCCTCGTCGGAGACGTCGCAGGGGAGGCCGAGCGCGTCGGCGGCGCCGTGGGCGCGCAGCTGCTCGGCCGCGGCCTGCGCCTGGTCGCCGTGCAGGTCCGCGATGACGACGCGCGCGCCTTCCTGCGCGAAGCGGGTGGCGGTGGCGAGGCCAATGCCGCTCGCGGCGCCCGTGACGATCACGACCTGATCTTGGAAGCGGTGCGGGGTGGCGGGGGTGGTCATGGCTGCTCTCCTTTGGCGGGTTCGGTGTTGGTGGGCGCGGCGCGGTACGCCTGCTCGCGCGCCTGGGCGCGCTGCGCGGCCTGCTGCCTCTGCGGGGCGGTCTGCTGGCTGGGCGGCGTGACCGGGAGGCCCAGCACGACGCTCTGCGTGGGCAGCACCGCCCGCCACTCCTGAATGAGCTGCTGGTACGCCTGCCCGACGGGGCGGATGGCGCGGTTCAGGTCGAACAGGCCGAGCGGGTTCACGCGGCCGTTGTTCTCGCGCAGGGCGGTGTCCCAGTCGACCTGGTCGGTGAGGGAGTACCACGTGAAGCCGACGATGGGCAGGCCGTCGTTGCGGACGCGCAGGACGTTCGCCCATTCCTTGCGGAGCCAGCGGACGGCCTCGTCGCCGCGTTCGCCCTGCGCGAAGTTCGTTTCGGTGTGCATGACGGGCAGGCCGTAGCGCGCATAGTACTGGTTCGTGATGACCGAGTACCCGTAGATCTCGCCGCTCGCCTCGGAGCTGCCGTCGGGGTGGACGAGGTGCTCGTTGGTGACGTAGTAGTCGTTGCCCATGATGCAGTGGTGCTTGAGCGTCTGGTCGAGGAAGAAGTGGTACTCGTCGCGGGTCATGCCGTTGTCGAGCAGGTACTCGTACATGTCGCTGCTGACGCGGTGCCCGTAGTTCAGGTCGAGGGACAGGAACCGCACGGCGTTCATGAGTTCCGCCGGGCCGATGGCCTGTGGGCCCTGCGCGTGGAAGTACTCGCTGCTTTCACTCTGCACGAAGATCGCGTCGGGCCGCACGGCGAGAATCTGCTGCATGGCGAGGACGTTGGCGCGCACGATGTACTTCAGGGCGGTCACGAACGCGCGGTCGCTGCTGAGCTGTTCGTTCCACCAGCCGTAACGGGCGCTGAACAGCGCGCAGATGTACATCTCGTTCACGGGCGTGTACAGCTGCACCCATGGGAAGCGTTCCGCGAACGCGCGGGCGTACCGCGCGAACTGCTCGGGGAAGTCCGGGTTCTGGAAGTTGCCGATCCAGTCGGGCACGCCGAAATGGCAGAGGTCCACGATGGGCGTGATGTCGAGCGCGCGGAGGCGCGCGAACGTCTCGTCCGCGAAGGACCAGTCGTACTGGTCCGGGCCGGTCCAGGTGGTGTGGATGGGCGGGCCGTAGCGGAGGTACTGCACGCCGAGCTGCGTGACGAGGTCGAAGTCCTGCTGCCAGCGGTCGTAGTGGCCGCATTTCGCCATTTCGTCCATGCGGACGCGGCCACCCTGGATGGTGGGGTAGGAGTTCTCGATGCCCGTGGCGAACATGAAGTAGATCATGGGACGCTCCTGTGGACGCAGGTCATGCGCGGCCCCCGCAGGGGTCGCCGTTCACGGTGGGGTCGGGGGGCGTGCGTGGTCCATCGGGGGTGCTGTCGCGCGTTTCGGGGGTCATTCGCGGTCCTCCTCAGTTTCACTTGAGCGGCGCGCGTATGGGTGCCGGGTGAAAATCAAGGAGTTTTCAGGGTTGCGTTCAGGTTCCGTTCAGGCCGCGTGGGAGGTGTTCGTCCGCGTGGCGTCGGGGTGCGCGTGTGTGCCGGGCACGGGCGTTCTCATGAAAAGCGGACGTTTCGCTGAACGTGCGCTCACGCACGCTGCGTAGCATGGGGCTCATGTTGATCCGTTCCCTGATGACCGCGACGCTTGCGGTGGGGCTCGCTGGCGTCGCCGGCGCGCAGAGTGGTTCCAGTGCCAACGCGGCGCTGGGCGTGGAAGTGAGCCGCGCGATTGGCGGTCGTCTCGTGACGTGCCCCGCGAAGTTGAACGTCACGGCGCAGGCCGTGTGCCTGTACGTCCCGGGAACGCTCGACGCGAACAAGGCCAAGGTGAAGGCGCGCTTGGGCGCGCGCGCCATCGGCGATTGGAAGACGAGCGGGAAGACCGCGAGCCTGGTGGTGCGTGAAGGCAACGTCGGGTCGTACGTGCTGCTGGCGCAGTTGGGTGCGTCCGAACTGCTGGTCATCGTGGACAGCCCGAAAGCCGCGCGTGGAGCGCTGTCGTCGCAGGTGAAGACGGCGCCCGCGACGACCCGCCCGGCCACGACGCCCACGAGCGCGGGCGCGACGTTCGTGAATGTCGCGGACCTGCGCGGCCTGGTCACGGCGACGCCGCAGACGGGCGGTGTGGTGCAGCTGACGCGCGCGGGCGGCCTGCTGATCGTCACGCCGGGCAGCACGAGCGCGCGGACCGCGTCGGGCGCAGTGACGCTCACGAGCGCCCCGTTCCAGGGGGGCGCCGGGCTGCTGCTGCCCGTGGACGCCCTGAAGCTGCTCGGGTGCACGGTGACGAACGCGACGGCCGGTACGGCGAACGTCACGTGCGGGAGCAGCAAGGCGACCGTGAAGCTCGCTGTTCGCTGACGCTGCGCTGAACTGAACGGCAGGTCGCTCCGTTGGGGCGGCCTGCCGTTCAGCCTGACAGTTCTCAGCAGCCACTCAGGGAGTCTTAGGGTGATCTTGACGCTCGCCGGGCGTTCAGGGGCGGGTCAGTTTGGGCCCCTACGGTGCGGTCATGAAACAGCTTCTGATCCTGTCGGCCCTTCTCGCGGGTGTGGCGTCAGCCGGCCCATCGAAGATCAGCGCGCAGAGCATCATCGTGAACCCCACCGAGCCGCCCCTGAGCGTGCAGGTGCGCGTGAACCGGGACCCGAGCGGGCAGGGCAACCCGAAGTACCGCATCGGCGAGGGCCTGACGGTCACGGTGAAGACGAACAGTGACGCGTACGTGTACCTGTTCGACGTGAACGCGGACGGACGCATCACGCTGATCAGCCCGAACAACTACGACGGCAGCAACTTCGTGCAGGCCGGGCAGGCGACGTCGTTCCCCGGCCCGAAGGCGCAGTACCAGTTCAACGTGAGTGGCCCGGCCGGGCAGGACAAGGTGCTGGCGCTGGCCAGCACCGAGAAGCTGAACCTGGGCGACCTCGCGCGCTTTGAGGACGACGCGGCGTTCGCGACGGTGAGTGCGCGCGGCCAGGACGAGCTGGCGCAGGCGCTGAGCATCGTGGTGAACCCGGTGCCGCAGGACGCGTGGGTAACGGACACGGCGTACTTCACGGTGGTCGGCGCCGCGCAGGCGCCCGCGCCGCAGCCCCAGCCGCAACCTCAACCGCAGCCGAAGCCGCAGCCCCAACCGGGCACGCCGGTCGCGGCGATTCAGCCGGGCGAGCGGGAGGACGGCAGCACGGACGCGGCCATCGCGGCGGCGTACGACCGTCTGCGCGGCGGGGAGTCGCTGGGCACGGCGACGACGTACGTGCAGCGCTGGGGGAACGGCGCGTGGCAGAAGTTCCGCGGCGTGGGCGCGTACGGGAACGGCGTGCTGCTGCACGCGGACGGCAGCAGCCGCGCGTACGCCGTGCACGGCGCCATCCTGAAACGCTACCTGGCGCTCGCGCAGGCGGAGAGCGGCGCGGCGCGGCCACCCAGCCGCCTCGGCTGGGCCGCCGGTGACGAGAAGGTCATTCCGCGCAACCGGTTCGGCACGAGCGGCCTGTACGGGTTCTTCCAGAGCGGCGCGCTGTACAGCACCGAGAAGTACGGGACGTTCTGGCTGACGGGCGCGCTCCTCAAGACGTACCAGGGGCTCGGCGGGAGCGGCAGCGTCCTGGGCTTCCCGAAGCGTGACCAGTACCTGCTGAACGGCGCGTGGGCGGCGGACTTCGAGGGTGGCACCATCCGGTACGTGAGCGGGCAGTACCGCGTGTACCGCAAGTAAACGAGTGGGCCTACCGGGCCGGGCGTGCCCCGGCCCGGCCCTTTTTGGGTACGCTGCGGGGCATGCAGGCGGCAGTGGTGATCATGGGCGTGAGCGGCAGCGGCAAGACGACCGTGGGCGAGGCGCTCGCGACGCGGCTGGGGTGGGTGTTCCTCGACGCGGACGATTTCCATACGCCCGCCGCGAAGGCGAAGATGGCGGCGGGCGAGGGCCTCACTGACGCGGACCGCGCGCCGTGGCTGGCGCGGCTGCGTGAGGCGCTGCAGACGCAGCCGGGCGGGGTGGTGCTGGCGTGCAGCGCCCTGCGCGCCGCGTACCGGGACGCGCTGCGCGCGCCGGGCGTGCACTTCGCGTACCTGCGGGTGCCGCGCGCGGTGCTGGAAGACCGCCTGCAGCACCGCACGCACTACGCGGGCGTGAGCCTACTGCCCAGCCAGCTGGACACGCTGGAGGAACCGGCCGGCGAGGCGGACACGGTTACGCTGGACGTGCAGCGCAGTGATGCGCCCGACCAGCTGGCCGGGCGCATCGCGGGGGCGTTCGCGCTCAGCTGAGCTTCGCCTTGAATTCCTCGTACCCGAAGCTCTTCACGTGCCGGTACTGGCCGTCTTTGGTCCAGATGCCGATGTCCGGGTGTTTCACGCCGTTGAAGAAGGTCGTTTTGACCATGGTGTAGTGGATCATGTCGTCGAAGATGACGCGGTCGCCGACCCGCAGTGGCGCGTCGAAGCTGTATTCGCCGACGACGTCGCCGCTGAGGCAGGTGGTGCCGCCCAGCAGGTACGTGTGGGCGCGCTCGCCGGGTTCCGAGGCGTTCAGGATGCCGGGGCGGTAGGGCATTTCGAGCACGTCGGGCATGTGGGCGCTGACGGACACGTCGAGGATGACGATGTCCTTTTCGTTGCGGACCACGTCGAGGACGCTGCTGATCAGCCAGCCGGTCTGCCAGCCGTAGGCGCTGCCGGGCTCCAGGATCACGTCGACGTCGTGGCGTTCGCGGAAGTCCTTCACGAGGCGGATCAGGCGTTCGATGTCGTAGCCTTCGCGGGTCATGAGGTGCCCGCCGCCGAAGTTGACCCACTTCATCTGCGGGAGGAACTCGCCGAAGTTCTGCTCGAAGACCTCAAGGACGCGTTCGAGGACGCTGCTGTCGTTTTCGCAGAGGGTGTGGAAGTGCAGGCCGTCCACGCCGTCGAGCAGGTCCGGGCGGAATTCGGCGCGGGTGACGCCGAGGCGGGAGTACGGCATGCTGGGGTTGTACAGGGCGGTGCCGACCTCGGCGTACTCGGGGTTCACGCGGATGCCCACGCCGATGTGGCGGCCCTGCGCGCGCGCGGCCATGACCTGGTCCTTGAAGCGCGCCCACTGCGAGAAGCTGTTGAAGGTGATGTGGTCCGCGAGGGCGAGCATGTCCGGGAACTCCGCGTCGCTGTAGGCGGGCGCGTATACGTGCACTTCCTTGCGCATTTCCTCGCGGGCCAGGATGGCTTCGTTGAGGCTGCTGGCGGTGGCGCCGTACACGTAGTCGCGGACGGTGTCGAAGGTGCTCCACATGGCGAAGCCTTTGAAGGCGACGATCATGCGGGCGCCGCTTTCGTCCTGGACGCGTTTGATGAGTTCGAGGTTGCGCAGCAGGCGGCGTTCGTCGAGGACGAAGGCGGGGCTGGGGAGGTCCTGCCAGGGGATCTGGTCGGTGGGGAGCACGGGGGTGAGGGCGGTGTCCGTCATGGGGGTCAGCTTAGCGTTCCGGGGGGTGAGGAACCGTCACCCTCGCCGAGTACTTTATATCTAAACAATATAGGTTTATACTATTTGCATGGACCTGAAGCCACCCGAAGTGCACCTGTGGCTGACCCTGGACCGCGTGTACACCATCCTGTCCAGACGCATCGCCGGAAAGCTCGCGGAGGTCGGCCTCACCTCCCCGCAGTACCGCGTCCTGCGCCTCCTCAGCGACCACGGCCCACTCAGCCCCAACACCCTCGCTGAACGCCTCGGCGTCACACCCGGCAACCTCACCGGCATCCTCGACCGCCTGGAAAGCGCCGGCCACCTCCACCGCACCCGCGAAGCAGGCGACCGCCGCAGCGTCCGCGTCCAGATCACCCCCCAGGGCACCGACCTGATGCGCGTCGCCGTCCCCGACGTCCGCGACCACGTCCGCACCCTGTTCAGCACCCTCACGCCCGAGGAACTCCAGCACACCCAGGCGCTGCTCGAACGCCTCGAACACCACCTCTCCCCCACCGAGGTCACCGCATGAACCTGCACGCCCGCTTCCCGTACAAATGGCTCGCGCTGAGCGTCACCAGCCTCGGCGCCCTCATGGCCAGCATGAACTCCGGCACGCTCATCATCGCGCTGCCCACCCTGCTGCGCGACCTGCACACCAGCCTGCTCAACCTCATCTGGATTCTGCTCGCCTACAACGTCACCCAGACCGTGTTCGTCCTGAACGTCGGCCGCCTCAGCGACATGTACGGCCGCAAACGCCTGTACGTCCTCGGGTTCGGCCTGTTCACCATCTCCTCGCTGCTCGCCGGCTTCACCGGCAACGTACCGCTGCTCATCGCGCTGCGCGCCCTGCAGGGCGTCGGCGGCGCCTTCATGATCGCCAACTCCAGCGCCATCGTCACCGACGCCTTCCCCCGCGAGGAACTCGGCCTCGCCATCGGCACCAACCAGATGATGGTCGCCGTCGGCGCCATCCTCGGCCCCATCATCGGCGGGTGGCTCACCTCCCTCGGCTGGCAGTGGGTGTTCTGGTTCAACGTCCCCCTCGGCCTGATCGGCACCCTCTGGGCCGCCTTCACGCTGCGCGACATGGCCCGCCGCGACGCCAAGGACCCACTCGACTGGTGGGGGAACCTCACCTACGCCGCCGGCTTCGCCCTGCTGATGATCGGCCTGTCCCAGGGCGGCATCCAGTCGTGGAGTGGCGTCGCACCGTACATCATCGTCGGCCTCGCAGGCCTCGCCGCGTTCGTCGCCATCGAACGGCGTGTGCGCGTCCCCATGCTCGACCTGCGCCTCTTCCGCGACGCCGCGTTCACCCTGAACAACTTCAGTGTGTTCCTGAACGCCGTCACGCGCATGGCCCTCACGTTCCTGTTCGTCTTCTACTTCCAGGGCGCCAAAGGCATTGACGCCGTCATCGCCGGCATCATGCTCGGCCCGGTCGCGGTCGGCCTGCTGCTCGCCTCCCCCATCGCCGGGCGCCTCGCGGACCGCATGAACCCCCTGCACCTCATCCGCGTCGGCCTGATCCTCACGACCGTCACGCTCGCCGGGCTCGCGTTCACGCTGAACCTCAACACCCCCTACTGGCTGCTCGCCGCGCTGATGTTCGTCAACGGCGTCGGCAACGGCCTGTTCAACTCCCCGAACAGCAGCCTGATCATGGGCGCCGTCGCCCCAGACCGCCGCGGCGTCGCCGCCGGGGTCCGCAGCCTCCTGATGAGCGTCGGCGGCGTCATCGCGATCATCTTCACGCTCAGCATCGTCGTCGCCAACGTGCCGCGCGACGTCATGCTGCAGGTGTTCAGCGGCCTCGCCACGCACCTGCCCGCCACGACCCTGCAACCGTTCATCAACGGCCTGCACGTCGCGTTCTGGCTGCTCGCGGCCCTCAGCGCCGTCGCCACGCTGCTCGCGTACATCGTGCCCGCCGCGCGGCGCATTCCCGCCACTTCCGCCACCGACTGAACACCCCACTCAGAGGAGGGGGACGCCCGCGGGCGTCCCCCTCCTCTGAGTGGGTTTAGTGCCCAACACCAAGCAGGTGCAGGACCGCGCGGACCAAGACCAGCCAGGTCGGGTACCGCGTGCCGTGCCCGCCGGTGCCTGAGCCGTTCAGGAACTCGTGGGCACGCCCGTGCCCTTCGTGCGCGCCGCCCTCCGCGCGCTCCAGGACGTGCTGCAGGCCACGCACGCCCCGGTCGCTGACGAGGTCGAAGGTGGTGCCGCCCCGGTACGCCCAGGCGCGGGCGAGCAGCCAGTGGGCGAGGGCGACGTGCGCCACGTACGACCCGAGGTACGCTTCGCGCCGGGCGCTGAAGGGCTCGCCGAGGGCCGGGGCGGGCACCTGGAAGGCCGAGTACGCGTCGAGCACGTCCTGATCGGCAATCTGACCGCGTTGCAGCTGGGTTTGCAGGGCGTTCAGGTGCGTTTCGAGGTCAGCGTACGCCTGAGCTCGGAGCTGCGCTGTGGGCGCAAGGCGCATTCAGGTCTGACATTCGGCCCCCGTTTTAGGGAGGGTCATCCCGAAGCAGATAAGAACCTGAGCCCGGACGTGCACCCCCAACGCCACAGCGGACGCTACACGGTGCGCCCCCTGGTCCTGCCGGGACGTCTTGAGGCGGTGCTCGCGCGGGGCCTGCCTTCGGGGTGCCGCTGGCGTTCCACAGAGCGCGGCGGGCACCCTGGTGCCCGCCGCGCCGCACGGTCCGCTCAGTCGCGGACGAGTTCGATGCCGTGCAGCTGATCCACGGGCAGGCCCCAGGTGTTCATCGCGTCGATGAAGGGGTCCGGGTCGAACTCCTCGACGTTGTACACGCCGGCCTTGAACCACGTCTTTTGCAGCATCAGCATCGCGCCGATCATGGCGGGCACGCCGGTGGTGTAGCTGACGCCCTGCGCCTGCACTTCCTTGTACGTTTCGGCGTGGTCGCAGACGTTGTACACGAAGTGCACGTTCGGCTGGCCGTCCTTGCCGACGCCTTTGGCCTGCACGCCGATGCACGTCTGCCCGGTGTAGTTCGCGGCGAGGCTCTCGGGGGCGGGCAGTACGGCCTTCAGGAACTCGATCGGCGCGATCTTCTGACCGCGGAAGTCGATGGGTTCGATGCTGGTCATGCCGATGCCTTCAAGGACGTTGAGGTGCTTGATGTAGCTCTCGCCGAACGTCATCCAGAAGCGCGCGCGCTTGATGGTCGGGAAGTTGACGACGAGGCTCTCGAGTTCCTCGTGGTACAGCACGAAGCTCTTGCGGGTCTGGACTTTGGGGTAGTAGATGTCCTGGCTGATTTCCAGCGGGGCCGTCTCGACCCACTGGCCGTTTTCCCAGTAGCGGCCGTTCGCGGTGATCTCGCGGATGTTAATTTCCGGGTTGAAGTTCGTGGCGAACGCCTTGCCGTGGTTGCCGTTGTTGCAGTCCACAATGTCGAGGTAGTGGATTTCGCTGAAGTGGTGTTTGGCGTGGTACGCGGTGAAGACGTTGGTGGCGCCCGGGTCGAAGCCGCAGCCCAGCAGGGCCATCAGGCCGGCCTGCTCGAAGCGTTCGCGGTACGCCCACTGCCAGGAGTACTCGAACTTCGCGACGTCGCGCGGTTCGTAGTTGGCGGTGTCGAGGTAGTGCACGCCCGCTTCGAGGCAGGCGTCCATGATGGTGAGGTCCTGGTACGGCAGGGCGACGTTGATGACGAGTTCCGGCTGGAATTCCTTGAACAGCGCGACGAGTTCCGGGACGTTGTCGGCGTCGACTGCGCGGGTCGTGAACACCGTCTTGCTGTCGGGCATGTGCTCTTTGATTTCGGCGACGATCTTGTCGCATTTGCTGACGGTGCGGCTGGCGAACAGCACTTCGGTGAAGACGCTGTCGTTCTGCGCGCATTTCTTGGCGACGACGTTGCCCACGCCGCCCGCGCCGATGATGATGACCTTGCTCATGGCGCGAATTCTACCCCAGGGGGCGTGCCGGGGCATCCCGCCCGCGCGGGGCGGGTAGCATGACGCGCGACTGGAGGGCATGGTGAGGACGTTCGTGGGGTTCCTGGTGGGGTTCGTGGCGTTGCTGCTGGTGTTCGTGGCGGCGTTCGCGCTGCAGGGGCGCGGGGCGCGGGAGTACGCGGCGCGCGTGGCGCGCGAGGCGACCGGGCCGGGCGCATGCCGGGAGGTGGCGCGCGGCGTGCAGTCGCCGCCGGACATGACGCGGTGCGAGGTGCGGCGCGAGGGGGGGACGCTGGTGGTCCAGTTGAGTCTGGAGAGTGGCCGGACGTACCTGGCTCGCCGCTGAGGCCCGACGTGCAGGAGGGAGGCGCCCATCCGGGCGCCTCCCTCCTGCGTGGGTGGGGTTACTTGCCGCCGGTGCCGATGCCGATGCCGATCCCGCCGCCCGTGCCGACCCCGATGCTGATGCCGGTGCCGCCGCTGGCGCTGCCGCCGGCGTTCCCACCCACGCCGATGTTCAGGCCGGCGTTGCCGCTGACGTTCCCGCTGGCGCCGCCTGTGGCCTCGCCGCTGGTGGTGCCGCCGGTGCTGCCGTTCCCGCTGGCGTTGCCGCCCAGCTGGACGGCGCCGGTGAGGACACTGGTGAGGCTGAGGGCACCGCGACCCTGCTCGACGGTGACGGTGCCGAGGTTGAGCGCGCCGGCGGCGGTGGCGCTGAGGGCGCTGTCGAGCTGGAGGCGCTGGGCGACGCTCGCGCCGCCTTCGATGGTGGCGGTCGTGGCGCTGCGCAGGTCGCCCATGACAGTGAGGGTGCCGTTCGCGGCGACGCGCGCGACAGCCTGCCCGGACGCGTTCGTGAAGGTGACGGTGCGGCCGGCGAGCAGGCGGGCGTTCTGCATGGCGGTAACGCTGGCCTGCGCGGCGGCGCTCACGCTGGCGCGGGCCTGGCCGGTGCTGACCATGACGGTGTCGAGGGTGAGCTGCGCGCCGCTGCGGAGCTGCCCGTCGAGGGCGTAGACGCTGCGCAGGCCGCTCTGGGTGGTGACCTGCACCTGGGTGGCGGTGTTCACGGCGCCGCGGGCGACGAGCTGGCCGGCGCGGTTGAATTCGCCGACGACGCGGCCGCGCGCGTCGAGGAGCACGGCGGTCTGGATGGTGGCGTTCGCCTGGGCGCTGGCCTGGGCAGTGCCGGTGGCGGTGGTGTTCTGGGCGTACGCGCCGGTGGTGAGGGTGAGGGCCGTGGTGAGGATCAGGAAGGTGCGCATCATGAGACTCCTTGGGAGCGGAAAGGAAGTAGGGATGGGTGGTGCAGCGTGGTGCTGGACCACTCAGTGATATGCAGGGCAGGTGAGAGCGGATGACCAGAAAACCTTCACGCGGCCTTAATCTGTGCCATAAGGAACAGTCATTTGCGATTTTTTTGCGTCCGTTTTGAGCGGTGAAGGCTGGCCTAGGCACGTGGACGTGTGCCGAACGCGGCAGCGCTACAGTGCGCGCATGAGCGGCCTGCCGAGCGTCCACGCTTCCCTTCCGGCCCGGTTCGACGTGACGGTGCACCCGGTGGCCGCCCTGCGCGGCACCCTCCACGCGCAACCCAGCAAGAACTACACCACCCGCTACCTGCTCGCCGCGGCGCTGGCCGAAGGCCCCACGCGCGTGCACGGCGTGGCCACCAGCGAGGACGCCGAAGCGCTGCTGCGTTGCCTGCGCGACTGGGGCGCCCACATCGCCCTGGACGGCGAGGACGCCCTCGTAACCGGGTTCGGCGCTCACCCGCGCCCCGGCGTAACGCTCAACCCCGGCAACGCGGGCGCCGTCGCGCGGTTCCTGATGGCCGTGGCGCTGCTCACCCAGAGCACCACCCTCGTCACCGACTACGCCGAATCGCTCGGGAAGCGCCCGCAAGGAGACCTGCTGGAGGCCCTGCACGCGCTGGGCGCCACCGTCACGAGCACCGAGGGTCGCCTGCCGGTCACGGTCAGCGGCCCGGTCGTGGGCGGACCGGTGCAGGTCAGCGCGGAGCGGTCCAGTCAGTACGCCTCCGGCCTGATGTTCGCGGCGCCACTGCTCCCGAACGGGCTGGACCTGCACCTCACCGGTGACGTCAAGAGCCACGCGCCGCTCCGGCAGACGCTGCAGACCCTGCGCACGTTCGGCGTGACGTTCACGGCGAGCGCAGACCTCACGCGCGTCACCATTCCCGGCGGGCAGACGTACCGCGCACCCGGCGGCGCCGTGCGCGTGCCCGGCGACTACCCGGGCAGCGCCGCAATCCTGGCGGCGGCCGCCGTCCGCCCCGGTGAGGTGCGCGTCCTGAACCTCCTCGCGGACGACCTGCAGGGGGAACGCGCCGCCGTGGACGTCCTGCGGGACATGGGCGCGCAGGTGTGGCGCGACGGCGACAGCGTGGTCGTGCAGGGCGGCGCCCCGCTGCGCGCCCTCACCCGCGATGGGGACGCGTTCACGGACGCCGTGCAGGCCCTCACGGCCGCCGCGGCGAGCGCGCAGGGCGTGACCACCTGGGAGAACGTGGCGACACTGCGCCTCAAGGAGTGCGACCGCATCAGCGACACCCGCGCCGCTCTGGCCAGCATCGGCGTGCACGCCACCGAAACGCACGACAGCCTGAGCGTAACGGGCGCGGCGCACATTCCGGGCGGCGTGATCGTGGACGGGTACGGCGATCACCGCATGATCATGATGCTGACCCTGCTGGGCCTGCGCGCGGACGCGCCCATCACGGTCACAGGTGCGCACCACGTCCGCAAGAGCTACCCGGGGTTCTTCGCGCACCTGGAGGCGCTCGGCGCGACCTTCGAATACCACGCGCGCTGAGCGCCTTCATGCGCTTGCGGGGCGGGCCTCACGGGCGCGCCGTCCAATAGGAACATGCGCAAAGTCTTTCTGCTGCTGGGTCTGGCCGCCGCGTCCGCTGCGGGCGCGCAGGGCGTCGCGGGCAACCTGAAGGTCCCGGACGGCTTCCGGGTGACGACGTACGCCACGGGGTTCCGCGCGCCGCGCCTGCTGGCGGTCGCGCCGAACGGCGACGTGTTCGTGAGCGACATGGGCGCCGGGCGGGTGTACGTCCTGCCGGACCGCAACCGCGACGGCAAACCGGACAGCCAGACGGTGTACGCGTCCGGGCTGCGGCAACCGCACGGCCTAGCGTTCCACAACGGGTACCTGTACGTCGCGAACACCGACGCAGTCGTGCGCTACCGCTACAAAACCGGCGACACCAAGGCGAGCGGGGCGGCGGAGAAGGTCGTGGACCTGCCGAGCGGCGGCGGGCACAGCACCCGCACAGTCGTGTTCGGCCCGGACGGGCGCATGTACGTGTCGGCGGGCAGCAGCTGCAACGTGTGCGAGGAGAGCGACCCGAAACGCGCGGCCGTGTGGGTGTACGACGCGGACGGCAAGAATGGCCGCGCGTACGCCACCGGCCTGCGCAACGCCGTGGGCCTGGAGTGGTTCGGTGGGACGCTGTACGCCACCAACAACGGCCGCGACCAGCTGGGGGACAACATCCCGCCGGAAGGGTTCTACAAGCTCAAGGCGGGCGGGAATTACGGCTGGCCGTACTGCTACACCCTGAACGGCCAGCAGGTCTTCGACAAGGACTTCGGGCGGAAGGACGCGTCGGCGTGCACGAACGCGACGCCGGCGTTCGCGACCGTCACGGCGCACAGCGCGCCGCTCGGGCTGGCGTTCTACACCGGCACGGCGTTCCCGGCGGCGTACCGCAACCAGATGTTCGTGGCGCTGCACGGCTCGTGGAACCGCAGTCAGAAGAGCGGCTACAAGGTCGTGATGGTGGACCCGCAGAGCGGGCGCGTGCAGGACTTCCTGACGGGCTTCCTGAACGGGCAGGACGTGCGGGGCCGCCCGGTGGACCTCGCGGTCACGCCGGACGGCGCGCTGCTGCTCACGGACGACGGGAACGGCGCGATCTACCGCATCGCGGCGGGCCGGTAACGCGCGGCGAGGGGCGAGGGGCGGCGAAGCTGAGCTTCGCCGCCCCTCTGCGGACGCTTACTTCTTCTGAAGGACGGTGATGTACGCCTTGAGGGCGTCGGCGGTGCGGCCGTTCTTGAACGGGTTGAACGCGCCGCCGTTCGCGCCGAACGGGCCCCCGCGCGCGCCGCCCTGCGCCGAGCCGTTTTGCCCCTGCGGGCGGCCCTGGCCCTGCGCGCCCCCCGGCCCGAAGCGGTTCTGGCCGGTCTGCCCCTGCGTCATGCGGGCGCGGCGTTCCTGTTCGCGCTTGAGCTGCAGGCTGTCGATGGCGGTGAGCTGCTTGTCGGTGAGGATCTTGTCCTCGATCTGCGTGAGGTACTTCGTGGCATCCGCGCCCTTGATGCTGCTGGCCTTCTGGAGGGTCTGCAGGATCGGCAGGAGCTGCTTGGCCTGCGCCTTGCTGACCGCCTGCCCTTTGACCTTCTCGAGTTCGGGCAGCAGCGCGACCGTCTGAGCGAGGTCCATGATCGGCTGAAACTGCGCCATGCGCGCGCGCATGTCCGGTGTCATAGTGCGCGCCCCGGCGCCCGTGGAGGGGGAGCCGGTGGATTGGGCACTGGCGGTGGCGAGGACAGCGGCGACGGTCAGGATCAGGGGGGTGCTGGGGTTCATGGGTGGACTCCTGGGGGTGAGGGTTACTCGTAGCGGAGGCTGTCGACCGGGTCGAGGCGCGCGGCGCGCACGGCCGGGTAGTAGCCGAAGAAGATGCCGACGAACGCACTGAACGCGAACGCGATCAGGATCGTGACCGGAGAGAACACGGGCGTGATGCCGGCGAGGTTGCCGCCGAACGCCGCGCCGACGCCGAGCAGCACGCCGAGGACGCCGCCGCCGAGACTGAGCAGGCTGGCTTCCACGAGGAACTGCGTGAGAATGTCGCTCGGGCGGGCGCCGAGGGCCTTGCGCACGCCGATCTCGCGGGTGCGCTCGGTGACGCTCACCAGCATGATGTTCATGATGCCGATGCCGCCCACGAGCAGGCTGATGCCGGCGATGGCGCCGACAAGCAGCGTGAGGGTGGTGGTGACACTGTTCAGGCTGGCGACGGCGTCCGCCTGGTTCTGGATGTTGAAGTCGTAGCTGTCCGGGTCAGTCTGCTTGTGCCGTTCGGCGAGCAGGGTCGTGAGGTCCGTCTGAAGCGCGCTCAGGTCGTCTTTCCGGCTGGCCTGCACGTACACGCTCTGCACGGTGGGCTGGCCGTTGTTGCGGGTGTTGCTGAAGCGCTGCTGGAAGGTGCTGAGCGGAATGAGGACCTGCGCGTTGGGGTTGCCGAAGCCGGTGGCGCCCTTGTCGGGGAGCGTGCCGACGACCGTGAACGTGACGGCGCCCAGGCGGAGTTTCTGCCCGATGGGGTCCTGCCCGTCGAACAGTTGCGTGACGAGGTCCGAGCCGATCACGGCGACGCGGTGGCGGTCCGCCACGTCGGCGTCCGTGAAGTACGCGCCGCTCTCCACGGGGCTGTTGCGGACGGTGGCGTACGCGGGCCACGTACCGATGACGGTCGCCTGCATGTTCACGCTGTTTGCCTTCGCCTGCACGCTGCTCTGCGCGGTGGGCGCGACGCCCGCGACGCGGGAGGGGTCGTAGTCGCGGAGAGCTTCGGCGTCCTTGAGGGTGACGGTCTGGCGGGGGCCGCCGCGCACGAGGCCGCCGCCCCCGCCGAATTGCGGGCGGGCGCTGCCGACGGTGAGCAGGTTCGTGCCGAGACTCTCGAGGTTGCGGGTGACGTTGCTGGTGGAGCCCGCGCCAATGGCGGTGAGTGCCACGACGGCGGCCACGCCGATGATCACGCCGAGGGCGGTGAGGATGCTGCGCATGGGCGTCGCGGCGATGGCGCGCCACGCGATGCCGAACGCGCCGGCGAAGCCGGGGCCGCTGCGGCGCGTTGCGTCGTCGGCAGGCGTGACGGGCGCGGCGGGGGCGGGCGCAGCGGTCATCCGGCCCCCCCGGCGAGGGCGGCGGGCGCATGCGGGCCGCGCGTGCGCGCCTGGCGGGCGTCGCGTTCGATCTGCCCGTCGCGGACGCGGACGACGCGTTCGGTGTACTCCGCGATGTCCGGTTCGTGCGTGACGATCACGACGGTGGTGCCTTCGGCGTGCAGGTCGCAGAATAGGCCCATGACCTCCTCGCTGGTGCGCGAGTCGAGGTTCCCGGTGGGTTCGTCCGCGAGGAGCAGCGCCGGGTTCTGCGCGAGCGCGCGCGCCACGGCGACGCGCTGCTTCTGCCCGCCGCTGATCTGGCTGGGGAGGTTGCGGGCCTTCGCAGCGATGCCGACGCGTTCCAGCATCTGCATGGCCCGCTCGCGCCGCTCGTGCGGCGGGACGCCAGCGTACATCAGGGGCACCTCGACGTTCTCGACGAGGTTCAGGCGGGGCAGCAGGTGGAACGCCTGGAACACGAAGCCGATCTGGGTGTTGCGGGCGCCGGCGCGTTCGTTCTCGGTGAGGGCCGTGACGTCGCGGCCGTTCAGGACGTACGTGCCGGCGGTGGGGCGGTCAAGCAGGCCGATGATCTGCATCAGGGTGGTCTTGCCGCTGCCGCTGGGACCCATCAGCGCGACCATCTCGCCGGCGTGCACGTCGAGGTCAACGCCGCGTAACGCCTCGAAGACCACGTCGCCGCCCTCGTACACCTTGCGCACGGCGCGCAGGCTCACGACGGGCGCTGCGGGGGCGGCGTTCACCGGCCGCCTCCGAACCCGCCGGGCGTGCCGAGGCCGCCCACGCCGGGCAGGCCGGTGGCGTTGCGGGTGCCGCTCCGCGTCCCGCTGCCGCCGCTGCTGCGGGGTGTGGTGCTGGGCAGCACGACCTGGTCGCCGGGCTGCAGGCCGCTCTCGACGATGACGTTCGTGCCGTCGTCCACGCCGAGGTGCACGCGGGTGCGTTCCGCGTCGTCGCCGCTGGTGCGTGCGGCGAGCTGCACGTAGCTGCGGTTGCGGACGGTCTGCACGGCGCGTTTGGGGATGATCAGGCCGCTGGCTTCCTGCTGCACGATGTCCGCCTCGGCGGTCATGCCGGGGCGCAGCAGGCCGTCCGGGTTGCGGACCTGCACGGTCGCCGTGAAGTACGAGATGCCGGAGTCCTGCGTGGCGGCGGGGCTGAGGCGCGTGACGGTGCCCGTGAAGCTCTGGTCCTCCAGGGCGTCGAGGGTGATGTCGGCGCGCTGGCCGACCTGCACGCTGCCGATCTGCGTCTCGTCGATCTGCACGGGCAGGTCCACAGTCTGGTCGTCGATGATGGTCACGAGGGCGGTGTTGGCGTTCACGGCGCCGCCGACGCTGCCGTTCACGACGGACACCGTCCCGTCGAAGGGTGCGTACAGCTTGGTGCCGGCGACGGTCGTTTCGGCGTCCTGCAGGTCCGCGCGGGCCTGGTCTACGGCGATCTGCGCGTTCTGCAGGTCGGTGCTGTTGCTGGCGGTCTGCGCGTCGAGGCCTTGCAGCGTCGCGGCCTGCGCGGCGCGCGCGGTGGCCAGGGTGGCCTGCGCCTTGGCGAGGGCGGCGCGGGCGTCGTCGACGCTCACGCGGCTGACGCCGCCCACGCTGTACAGGCGCGTCTGCGCGTCGAGGGCGGTGCGGGCGGTCTGCACGTCACGTTCGGCGTTCTGGACGCTCACGCTGGCCTGCACGGTGCTGCTGGCGTTCTGCGCGCGGGTGCTGGCCTGCGCGGCACGCACGGACGCGAGCTGCGCCTGCGCTTTCTGCAGCGCAAGGCGGGCGTTCGTGACGGCGGTCGCAGCGGCGTCGGCCTGCACCTGCGCGATCAGCTGGCCGCGGCGGACGTGCTCGCCGACGCTGGGCACGCGCGTGATGGTGCCCGCGACGGTCACGCTCAGGTCGCCGGTGCGGGCGGCCTGCACGGTCGCGGGACCACTCACGGAGACGCGCACCTGGCCGGGTTGGGCGGTGGCGGTCTGCACCGTCGTGGTCTGCTCGGCGGTGGTGGTCTGCGCGCGGCGGTACAGCACGCCGCCGGTGACGGCGCCGCCCAGCAGGACGACGGTGAGCACGGCCGGCCACACGCGCCGCCGGGGTTTGCGGGTGCGGGCGGGCGCGGGGGGCGCGTCAGTGGTCATCAGACGCCTCCGATGCCGGTCACGTTCGTGCCGGACGCGGCGGACAGGGCCGCGAGGGCCGTGAGGACGCTGCCCTGCGCCTTCACGCGCGCGACCTGCGCGGTTTTCAGGTCGAGTTGCGTTTTGAGGGCCTCGACGTTGCTGATCAGGCCGCTTTTCAGGCGCGTCTGCCCCTGCGTGTAGCTGGTCTTGGCGTTCGCTTCGCGGGTCGTGGCGATCTGCAGTTGCGCCACGGCGGTGTTGGCTTTCTGGTACGCGTCCTGCAGGGTGGCGCGGGCGGTGCGGGTGGCGTTGTCGAGGCTGCGCTGGTCGTTGGCGAGGGCGGTGCGGGCGTCCTGGAGGGTGCGGGCGGGCGTGAAGTCGTTGTCGCTGAGTTTGACTTTCAGCTGGCTGAGCGCCACGGCCTGCGCGGCGCTCACGACGTTCGGCAGGCGCGTGTCGAGGCCGGTCGTGAGGGCCTGCAGGGACGTCTTGAGGGCGGGGACGCTCGGGAGGGTGGCGGCGCGGGCGCTGCTGCTGAGGCCGGTGAGGTTCGCGAGGCTGCTCGCGGCGAGGTTCACCTGCGCGCGGGCGTCCGCGAGGTCCTGGGTGCTGCTGCTCAGGGCCGCCTGGGCGTTTTTCACGTCGAGGTCGGTGGCGTTGTTCACGGCGCGTTTCACCTGCGCGACCTGCAGGTTGCGGGTGTCGTACGTCACCTGCAACGTCTGCAGGTCCACGGTCTGCTGGGCGTTGAGCAGGGTGACGTACGCACCGATGGCGTCCTGCAGCGTGCCGATGCGGGCGCTGGCGAGCTGCACGCGGGCGAGGTCGGTGGCCTGCCGGGCGCTCGTGAGGTCCGTGACGAGCGCGGACGGGTCACCCTCGCGGGCCTTCTGGGTGGCGGCGGCCTTGTCGAAGTTCGCCTGGGCGGTGCGGACGTCCGCGCCGCTCGCGAGAGCGGCCTGCACGGTGGCGGCGAGGGTGACGTCCGCGGCCTGCGCGGCGCCCGCGACGCTGATCGCGAGCAGCAGCGTCAGGGTGAGGGGACGGAAGGAGCGGGCGTGGATCATTGGGGGCCTCCGGCGGCGTTCTGGAGTTTGAGGGTGGCGGTGTAGGCGCTGACGCGAGCGGCTTCGAGGTCGCGTTCGGCCTGGCGGACGGCGAGTTGCGCGGCGGTGACGTCGGTGGGAGTGGCGAGGCCGCTGTCCGCGCGCGCCTGCGCAGTTGCGAGGGCCTGCTGCGCGGCCTGCAGCTGCGTGGTCTTCACGGTGAGGGCCGCGGCGGCGTTGAGGGCGTCGGCGTACTTCTGGCGCACGTCGAGTTCGAGGTTCTGCCCGGCGAGGGACAGCGCGAGCTGCGCCTGCGCGAGCTGCGTGCGCGCACCGGCGATCTGGCCGTCCTGGGCGGGCGCGAACAGGTTCACGCCGCCGCTGAAGCTGACGCTCAGGCTGGGGTCGCCGCTGGCGCTGCCAGTGCTGTTGGCGCTGCTGGTGAGAATCGGCTGGCTGTACCCGACGCTGGCGGTGCCCGCCTTGAGGTTCAGGCCGGCGCTGAGGCCGCCGCCGTTCGCGCCGTACCGGGCGGTGACGTTCAGGTCCGGGAGCGTGCGGTCCCGCTGCGCGCTCGCGAGGGCGTCCTGCGCGCTTGTCACGTCCGCCTGCGCCTGCACGACGTCGCTGCTGGTGCTGCGCGCGCGGGCGATCAGGGCGTCCACGTCGCCGGGGGCGGACGCGTCCGGTGCGGCGCTCGTGAAGGTCACGCCGTCGAGGGGCGTGCCGAGCGTCGCGGCGAGCGAGCGGCGCGCGGCGTCCAGCGTGGCGGTCGCAGTGGCGACGCTGGCGCGCGCGGTCTGCACGGCGGCGGTGGCGTTCAGGACGCTTTCCTGCGTGGCGTTCCCGTCGGCACGTTGCGCGGTGACGTTCGCGAGTTGCGTTTCGCGCAGCGTCAGCGTCTGGGCAGCGAGGTCCAGGTCCAGCTGCGCGAGGTGCGCGTTGAGGTAGGTGGTGGCGGCGTTCAGGCGGGTGGCATTGAGCGTTTCGGCGGCGCTGAGCTGCGCGAGGCGCAAACGCGCCTGCGCGTCGCGCAGGGTGCTCTGCGCGCTCGCCCAGGGCAGCACGCCGAGCGTGGCGGTGACGCCGGCCGTGAGGGTCAGGCCCCCAGCGGCGGTGTACCCGCCGCTGCCGTTCGCGGCGACGTTCAGGCCGAGGGCCGCCTGGGCGCTGTTCAGGTCCGCCTGCGCTTTTTGCAGGGTGAGCGCGGCCGCCTGCGCCTGCGGCGCGCGGTTCACCTGCGCGAGCGCGGCGTCCAGCGTGAGGGGGGTGGCCTGGGCGTGCGCGGCGCCGAGCGTCGCGGTGAGCAGCAGCAGCGCCCAGCGGGGGCGGGTCTGGAGGGGCATGCGTTCAGCGTGCGCGGCGGGCATCAAGGCCCCGCGAAGCCTATGTGAAGATTTGTCGAAGACGCGCCGACGCCGTCCAGCACACCCTTCCGCGCAGTCAGCGGTTGTCGTGGGGCCGCGCGGCTCCGCAGGGCAGGTTCAAGAAACCTTTGCAGGGTCCCGTTAGCCTGAGAGACATGAGTGCCCTGATCCTGATTGTCGAGGACGAACCGCATCTCGCGGAGATCCTGGAAGCGTACGCCCGCCAGGAGGGGTTCCGCACCGAACGCGCCGCCGACGGGAACACCGCCATGACCCTGTTCCACGCGGCCCGCCCGGACCTGATCCTGCTGGACCTGATGCTGCCGGGCCGCAGCGGCCTGGACGTGCTGCGCAGCGTCCGTGCGGAGGGCCGCACCGGCGTGATCCTCGTGACCGCCCGCGCCGAGGAGACCGATCAGGTGGTCGGGCTGGAGCTCGGCGCGGACGATTACGTCGTGAAGCCGTTCCGCCCGCGCGAGGTGATGGCGCGCGTGCGCGCGGTGCTGCGCCGCACGCAGGAGGCGCTGGAACCGCTCAGTGCCCCCACGCGGGTGGGGGCGCTCGAGGTGGACACGCGCGCCGTGAGCGTCCGCGTGCACGGCGCGCCGCTGTCGCTCACGCCCGCGGAGTTCCGGCTGCTCGCGCACCTCGCGAGCGCGCCCGGGCGGGCGTTCACGCGCGAGGAACTGCTGGAAGGGGCCCTGCCGGACAGTGACGCGATGGAACGCGTCGTGGACGCGCACCTCACCAGCGTGCGCCGCAAGCTCGAAGCGAACGGCGCGCCCGGCCTGCTGCACACGGTGCGCGGCGTCGGTTACCGCCTGGCGGAGACATGAGCGCCGTCCGGCGGGGCCTCCCGCGGGTCGTGCGGGGCGTCACGCGCCTGTGGGGGCGCTTGTCCGTGAACCTGATCAGCGCCATGCTGCTCACGGTGGTTGTCATGGCGGTGAGCATGGTGGCGCTGAGTGCGTACAGCGTGCGGCGGCAGTTCGAGCAGCTCCCGCCGGAGCTGCGCGCGCAGTTCGAGGCGCGTAACGCGCAGCGCCGCGCCGAGGACCTCCGCAACCGCTCGTATGAGCAGGCCATGCGTCGCCGCTACGGCGAGCCGCCCCTGCGGCCGCGGCCCACGCCGAGCGGCCCGCGCTTCCAGAATCAGCTGACGAACTCCCTCACGGGCGCGGCGCTGATTTCCGGGACGCTCGCGGTGCTGCTGGGGGGGCTGCTCGCGCGGCGGATCGCGCGGCCCATCGAGGGGGTCAGCGCGGCGGCGCGGCGCGTCGCGCACGGGGACCTGAGCGTGCGCGCGCCCGAGCAGCCCAGCAGCCTGGAGGTGCTGGCGCTCACCCGGAACTTCAACGGCATGGCGGACGCGCTGGAGCGCCTCGAAGGGGAGCGGCGCAACATGATCGCCGACATCGCGCATGAGCTGCGCACGCCGCTCGCGGTGATGCAGGCGCGCCTCGACGCGCTCGCGGACGGCGTGCTGCCCATGACGCCCGGCGAGATCGGCGTGCTGTCGCAGCAGGTGGAGCTGCTCACGCGTCTGGTGGGGGACCTGCGGACGCTGTCGCTCGCGGAGGCGCACCAGCTGTCCCTGGACCGCACGACGTTCGACGCGCGGGACCTCGTCGCGCACGTCGCGCGGTCGTTCGAGAGTCGCGCGCACGCGCGCACGCAGATGCTGCGCACGCACCTGCCGACCGGTCCCGCGCCGCTGCACGCGGACCGGGACCGGCTCGCGCAGGCGCTCGGGAACCTCCTCGACAATGCCCTGCGGCACACGCCGGACGCGGGCGTCGTGCAGCTCAGCGTTCGCGCCGAGGCGGACGCCGTGACGTTCGCGGTGCGGGACAGCGGCGCCGGCTTCCCGGAGGACGCCGCGCCGCGCCTGTTCGACCGGTTCTACCGCGTGCACGGCGCGCGGGACCGCGCGACCGGCGGGAGCGGCCTGGGGCTCGCCATCGTGCAGGCCATCACGGCGCTGCACGGCGGGCACGTGACGGCGCGTAACCACCCGGACGGCGGCGCGGAGTTCACGCTCACGCTGCCGTCCGTTCAGGCGGCGGACGCGCGCCGCGCCGCCGCCTGAGCGTCACTGCACGAAGCGGCCGTTCTCCTGGAAGACCTCGCCGTCCAGCAGGATCTGCCCGCCGCTGCGCAGGTCGCAGATCATGTCCCAGTGCAGCGCGGACGCGTTCACGCCCCCGGTTTCGGGGTAGCTCTTGCCGACGGCGAGGTGCACGGTGCCGCCGATCTTCTCGTCGAAGAGGATGTTCTGCGTGGGCACCTGAATGCCGAAGTTCGTGCCGATGCCCAGTTCCCCCAGGAAGCGTGCGCCCTCGTCGGTGTCGAGCGCCGCGAGCAGCGCCGCCTCGCCTTCCTCGGCGGTGGCGTCCACGACCTTGCCGTCGCGGAATTCCAGGCGGATGCCGCGCACGCGCGCGCCCTGGAACACGGTGGGCAGGTCGAAGGTGATGACGCCCTGCGCGCTGTCCTCAAGAGGACCGGTGAACACCTCGCCGCTCGGCATGTTGCGCTTCCCGTCGCTGTTCGCCCAGGTGCGTCCGCGCACGCTCAGGCGCAGGTCCGTGCCGGGCCCGACGATGCGCACCTCGTCGGCGACGGTGAGGCGCTCGATCAGGCGTGCCTGCATTGCGCGGACCTCCGCCCACTGCGCGACCGGGTCCGCGTGGTCGAGGAACATGGCGCGCGCCACGAACGCCGCGTATTCCTCCTCGCTCATGCCGGCCGCCTGCGCGTCCGCGAGGGCCGGGTACTGCGTGAGGGTCCACTTGCGGCGGCTGCGGGCGCCCGCGAGGGGCGCGGCGGCCTTCATCAGGCGGCTGCGGCGCGCGGGGTCCACGTCGGACGCGAGGGCGCGCGCGGCGAGCACGCGGATGCTGCCGTCGATGGCTTCCATGTCCGCGAGGTCCGCGGCGTGCACGGCGTCCAGCACCTCGTCGGACGCGAGCCGCACGAAGTCGTCCGCCTGCTCCGGGTACTCCAGGCGCAACACGGGCCGGGCGCCGCGGGTGAGCAGCGCGCGGTGCAGGGCCTCCAGCAGCGGCAATGCCAGGGTGCTGCCGTGCACGAGGATGCGCTCGCCGGGCTTCACGTACACGCAGTAGTCGACCAGCAGGTCGGCGTGCTTCTCAGGGTTGTAGATCATCGGCGTGAGCATACCTCCCCGCTGCGCGCCCGCCCACCCTCAGGCGTCCGCGTCGTCCACGGCCTGCCCGTCCCCGCGCGCGGCTTTGCGTTCGTCGTCGTTCATGCCGCCGCGCAGCGCCCAGGTGAGCGCGACACCGACGAGCATGCCCAGCAGCGGTCCGAGCACGTGCGGCCACGCGCGCGCCGCGTCGCCGCTCACGAGGGCCGGGCCGAGGCTGCGCGCGGGGTTCATGGCGACGGCCGATACGGCGTTCGTCAGGAAGTGGCACAGGCCCACCGTGCACGCCACCGGAATGCCGACGTTCGGGCCGAGCTTCCCGGTGCGTTTCGCGGTGCCGACGATCACGAGCGCCAGCCACAGCGCGGCCCCGCCGTCCAGCAGCAGCGCCCCGACCGGCGGGACGCGTTCCGTTTCGTGCGGCAGCGTCCACACGGCGCGCAACGTGAGCGCCGCGAGGACCGCGCCGAGCAGCTGCGCTGCCCAGTACGGCAGGACGCGCCTCCACGGGAAGCTGCCGCGCGCCGCGAACGCGAGCGTCACCGCCGGGTTGATGTGCGCGCCCGACACGTCCCCGAAGGTGTAGATGACGCCCAGCACGATCAGCGCGGGCGGCAGGGTGTGCGCGACGACGTCCGGCAGCAGCCCCGCGCGCACGAGCGCGCCGGCGCCGACGCCGCCGAGCGTGAGCAGCGCCGTGCCCAGGCTCTCCGCGAGCAGGCGCCGCGCGAGCGGCACGGCCGCGCGGTCCGCGTGGGTGGGTGCCCGCTGCATGGTGGCGTCACTCATGGTGCTGGCCCTCCTGGACCTGACACAGCCCTGACATGGAAGGCCCGTACCATAGCGGACTTCCCCTGGTGGGTGCCTGCATGAATCCTTAAATCCCCCCCTGCGGTCATCTGGAGGTTTGCCTGCACGGCCCAGGGCACTCCCGTATCCTGGGCGAATTATGACGGTCACCCCCACGCCCACCGACCTGGCCGCCCCGCAGCGCAGCAACACCGCCCGCCTCACCATCTCGTGCGCAGACCGCAAGGGCATCGTCGCGGCGGTGTCGCAGTTCCTGCACAACCACGGCGCGAACATCATCCACAGCGACCAGCACAGCACCGACCCCAGCGGCGGGACGTTCTTCATGCGCATGGAGTTCCACCTGGAAGGCCTCGACCTCGCGCGCGGCCCGTTCGAGCGGGCCTTTCAGGACGTCGTCGCCACGCCGTTCGGCATGGACTGGCACGTGTGGTACAACACCGAACCCAAACGCATGGCGATCCTGGTGAGCAAATACGACCACTGCTTCCTGGACCTGCTGTGGCGTCACCGGCGCGGCGAGCTGGACGTGGACATCCCCATGATCATCAGCAACCACGAGGACCTGCGCCGCGACGCGGAAGGGTTCGGCATTCCGTACCACGTCATTCCGGTCACGAAAGCGAACAAGGCCGAGGCGGAAGCGGAGCAGATCGCGCTGCTCCGGGACCGCTGCGACTTCGTGGTGCTCGCGCGGTACATGCAGATTCTCAGCGGCGACTTCCTGCGTGGTGTGGGCGTGCCGGTCATCAACATCCACCACTCGTTCCTGCCGGCGTTCATCGGCGCGAACCCGTACCGCGCCGCGTGGACGCGCGGCGTGAAACTGGTCGGGGCGACCGCGCACTACGTCACGGAGGAACTGGACGCCGGGCCGATCATCGAGCAGGACGTCGCGCGCGTCACGCACCGCGAAACGCCCGAGACGCTCATGCGCCTGGGCCGCGACGTGGAACGCCAGGTGCTCGCGCGGGCCGTGAAAGCGCACGTGGAGGACCGCGTGCTCGTGCACGGCAACAAGACCGTCGTGTTCTGAGGCGCGCCGGCAATTGCGGGGCGGGCCATGAACCGCCCGCCCCGCGCGCCGTACCTTGAGCGCATGACGACCGACCCTGCCACCGCGCCCCTCACCGTGGACGTCTTCGCGGATATCGCGTGCCCGTTTTGCTACATCGGCCTGGAGCGCCTCACGAAACTCGCGGCGGAGCGGCCGCTGCAGGTCACGTGGCGGCCGTTTCAGCTGCAGCCGGACCTACCCCGGGAGGGCGTGGACTGGGCGGTGTTCCGCGCGCAGAAGTTCGGCGGTGACGCTGGCGCGCAGGCGGCGTTCGACCACGTGACGCAGTACGCGTGCACGGACGATGTGTGCTTCAACTGGGACGCCATCGGGAAGGCCGCGAACACCCGCGACGCGCACCGCGTGATTCTGCTCGCGCAGGACCGCGGCGTGGGCGTCGCGGCGGCCATGCGCCTGATGCGCGCGCACTTCGAGGAGGGTGCTGATGTGGGGAGCGCCGACGTGCTCGCGCGCCTCGCCGTGGAGGTCGGCGTGGACGAGGCGGACGTCCGCACGGTGCTCGCCGGGAACGCGTACGGGGCGGAGGTGGACGCCAGCCAGGGACTCGCGGCGCGTTCGGGCGTGCAGGGCGTGCCGTTCTACGTGCTGCGCGCGCAGTACGCGCTGAGTGGCGCGCAGCCGCTGGACACGATGCGCGGGGCGCTCGCGTGGGCGGCGGCGCAACCCCTCAGTCCAGCGTGACCGTCCCGGCGGGCGTGCGGAGCGTGGCCGTGAGGGCGGGTGCGCGGCCCGCCTGAATGGTCGCGGCCGCCCCGAGGCCCAGGGCGCCCAGGTGCGCGCGCAGGGCTTCCGCGTCCGGGCTGGTGAGCGTGAGCGCCTCAAGGCGCACGCCGGCGTCCGGCAGGCGGTCGGTGGGGTGCGCGCCGGCCCAGGCGATCAGGCTCGGGAGGACGCCGCCCAGCGGCAGGCGCCCGTCCGGCGGCACTGTGAGCGTCCAGGTGAGCGTTCCGCGCGCGAGGGCGAGCGGGTCGCCGTGCAGGCTGGCCCACTCGGGCTGCAGTTGGGGCACCTGCGCGACCCAGTGAATCAGGCGCGGGCGCTCCGCGAGACGCGCCCGCAGGTCCGGTGTGTCCAGGGCGAACCAGCGGGGGCGGGCCGGGGCGGGCGCGTCCGGGTTCACGGCGATGACCTCCAGGTACGCGCCGCCGCCCAGGGTCAATAGGGCGTTGTGCGTGCCGAACAGCGGGTGCTCCCCGCCGGGCTGCAGGGGCACACCCAGACGCCCTTCGAGCCAGGCCACGCCCTCCGGCAGGGTGCGCGCCGCCACCACGAGGTGGTCGAGGGCGGCGGTCACGCGCCCCTCGGGCGGCTCATGCCGGCGGCGTCGTTCAGGAGGATCGCGGCGGCCTTCTCGCCGCTCTCCATGGCGCCCTGAATGCTGCTCATGCTGGTGACCTCCGAGGCGATCAGCACGCCCGGCAGGGCCGTGCCGTGCCCGGGCAGCGTGGCGGCGTACTCGGGCGGCTGCGGGTACTGCGCGTGCGCGAGGCGCTCCACGCGGAGCGTCCGCCAGGCGTGCACGCCCGGGCCGTACCACCCGCGGAGTTCCTCGCGCACGCCGGCGTCAAGGGCGTCGTCGTGCAGGTCGGGATGGCCGAGCACCGTGACGGTCAGGAGGTGCTGCCCGCCAGGCGCGCGGCCCGGCAGGGCGTGGCTGGTCCAGTGCGCGTTGTTGATGAGGCCGGGCGCGGTGTTCAGGATCAGGCGGGGCTGCGCTGTGGGCGCGTCCGGTGCCGCGTAGTACAGGTACGTGGCGGGGACGCTGCCGAGGTGCACGCGCTCACGGGTCAGGCGCGCGATTTCCGGCGGGTCGGCCGCGACGATGACGTTGCGCGCTTCAAGGTCGCCGGCGTTCGTGAGGACGGTCACGCCGCCCGCGTGCGGGTGGAGGCTGTGGACCTGCACGCGGCACATGACGTGCAGGCCGCGCGCGAGCTGACGGGGAATCTCGCGCATGCCGCGCCGCGGGATGGCCGCCTGGCCGTCCATGAGCATGCGGAAGTAGTAGCGGAACAGCCGGGCGCTGGTGGTCAGCTCGCGGTTCAGGAAGATGCCGCCGAAGAACGGGCGGAAGAACGCGTCGAGCGCGCGGTCACTGAAGCCGCGCGCGCGGAGGAACGCGTCGGTGCGCTCGTCCGGGCCGCGCAGGAGCGCGTGCGCGGGGCCCCGGCGCAGGTCGGCGGCCAGGTGCGCGACGCGCAGTTTGTCCGCCAGGGGGACGCTGCGCGCCAGCACGGTGCGGGTGAGGGCGGCGCGGTCGCGGATGGGGTCGCCGAGCACCTCGGCGTGCGCGCCCCGGCGGAGTTCCGCGCCGGGCGGCAGGGCGATCAGGTCGAGGGCGTGGAGGTTCAGGTGGCGGCGCACGGCGGGGTACGCGGTGAACAGCACCTGGAAGCCCGCGTCGTACGTGAAGCCGTCGTCGGTGTGCGTGTGCAGGCGACCGCCGGGGTGTTCGGCGGCGTCCAGAACGCGCACGTGGCGCCCGGCGCGCTGAAGGGCGCGTGCGGCGGTGAGACCCGCGAGGCCCGCGCCGATCACGAGGGTGTCCGTCATGAGCTGAGCGTAGCGTGCTCGGCGGGAGCGGGCGTGCGGACCTGAGTGCCGGCTTACAGGGTTTCGTCGAGGGGGCGGCGTTCACGCCAGTGGACGCGCAGGGCGCGCGGCAGCCACGGCAGCACAGCGCCGGGGAGGCTGTCCGGGTCCGCCCAGGTCACGGCGGTGGTGGCGTCCAGCGCGCGGGGCGTGCCCGGCAGGTCCTCCGCCAGGAAGAAGAAGCTGAGGCCGCGCCCCTCGGGCGTGCGGTAGTGCGTGACGCCCAGGGGCGCGAGCGCGTCCGGCCGGGCGAGCAGGCCAGTCTCCTCGTGCAGTTCGCGCGCGGCGGCGTCTGCGAGGGCCTCGCCGGGTTCGACCCGGCCGCCCGGCAGGCCCCACAGGCCCGCGTGCAGGCGGCCCGGCGCGCGCTGTCCCAGCAGGACGCGTCCGGCGCGCGTCACGACTGTCCACGCGAGCAGCTGCACGCCCTCATTTTGGCGCTATAGTGGCGCTGGCGTCACCGGGGGTGGCCCGCCGCAACGGCGGGTCTGAGAGAGTCCCCAGGAACCTGATCCGGCTCATACCGGCGGAGGGAGAGTGACAGGCCGCGCCCGAGCGGCGCGGCGCGGGCGTCGGCTCGACTCTCCCCTTCCCTGACGCGGAGGGGGTTTTCTTATGCGTAACATTCTGGTTTCCGTGGCCCTGATGGCCGGCGCAGCGCAGGCCGCAACCCTGACGGTCATCACGCACGACAGCTTCGACGTCGACAAGAAACTGGTCGCGGCGTTCGAGGCGCGCACCGGCAGCAAGGTCCGCTTCATTAAGGGCGGCGACGCCGGCGAACTGCTGAATAAACTGATCCTGACGCGCGGCGCGCCCCTCGCGGACGTCGTGTATGGCCTGGACAACAGCCTGCTGCCGCGCGCGCGCAGCGCCGGCCTGCTGGAAGCGTACAAGTCCCCGGCGCTCGCGAAGGTGCCCGCCCAGTTCCGCCTGGACGACGCGGGCCTGCTGAACACCGTGGATTACGGGTACGTGGCCCTGAACTACGACAAGGCGTACTTCGAGCAGAACAAGCTGGCACTCCCGAAATCCCTGGAGGACCTCGCGAAGCCCGAGTACGCGCGCCTGACGGTCGTGGAGTCCCCCGCGACCAGCTCCACCGGCCTGGCGTTCCTGCTGTCGACCGTGAACCACCTCGGGCAGGACCGCGCGATGCAGTGGTGGCGTGAGGCGCGCGCGAACGGCCTGCGCGTCACGCGTGGCTGGTCCGACGCGTACTACAAGGACTTCAGCCGTAACGGCGGCAAGTACCCCATCGTGCTGAGCTACGCCAGCAGCCCCGCCGCGGAAGTCGCGTACAGCGAGAAGCCCCTCACGGCCAGCCCCACCGCGAACCTGCTGCTGCCCGGCAGCACGTTCCTGCAGCTGGAAGGCGTGGGCGTCCTGAAAGGCACGAAGCAGCGCGCCCTCGCGCGGCAGTTCGTGGACTTCATGCTGTCCGGCGGTGTGCAGGCGGACTTCCCGACGCGCATGTGGGTGTACCCGGCCGTGAGCGGTGTGAAACTCGCCGACGTCTGGAAGTACGCGCAGAAGCCGGACGTGACCCCCGTGAAGGCGAACCTGCTGCAGAACCCGCAGGCGTTGGTGGACGCGTGGGTGACGCAGGTCCTGCGCGCCCGCTGAGGCGAACGTGAGCGGCCCACGCCGGGCGCTGGGGTGGCTGGTGGCCGCCCCGGCGCTCGCGTTCCTGCTGGCGTTCCTGGCGTTGCCGCTCGTGCGGGTGCTGCGCGAGGGCGGCGTCAGTGTGGGCGTGTGGGCGGACCCGTACTTCCGGGAGCGGCTCGCGTTCACGCTCGCGCAGGCGCTCGGCACGAGCGCGCTCGCCGTCACCATCGGCACGCCCCTCGCGTACCTGCTCTCCCGGTACGCCGTGCCGGGCAAGGCGACGTTCCTGCGGGCGCTGCTGCTGCCGTTCGTCACGCCGACGCTCGTGGCGGCGCTCGGGCTGCTCGCGCTGCTCGGCCCGCATGGCCTGCTGGGCGTGGACCTCAGCGACACGCCCGGACTCATCGTGCTCGGCAACCTGTTCTTCAACCTGCCCGTCATGATTCGCCTCGCGTACGCCGCGTTCGCGCGCGTGCCCGCGAACGCCCTGAACGCCGCGCGGACGCTCGGCGCGAGCGGCGCGCGCGCCGCGTGGACGGTGGCGGCCCCGCTCGCGCTGCCCGGCATCCTGGCGGGCGCGACGCTGGTGTTCCTGTACAGCGCCCTGAGTTTCGGCTTGCCGCTCGTGCTGGGCGGCGAGCGGTACGCGACGCTGGAGGTCGAGATCTACACCCTCACGGCGTACGAACTGCGCCTGTCCGAAGCGGGCGCGCTCGTCGGCGGGCAGCTGCTCATCACGCTGCTCGCCACGGGCGCGTACCTCTGGCTCGCCCGCACCAGCGGGGCCGTGCAGGCCACCCGGGCCCTGCCGCGCGCCCGCCGCGGAACGGCCGCGCTGCTGTACACGCTGCTGGCGCTGGTGGCCTTCATCTGCTTCGCGCCGCTGCTGGCCGTCACGTTCGGCAGCGTCCGCGGCACGGACGGCCTCACGGGGGCGTTCTGGGCGGGCCTGATCGCGCCGGACGCCGACCCGCCGCTCACGCTGCTGCTCGGCAACACCCTGCGTTTCGCGGGCCTCACGCTGCTCGGCGCGCTCACTGTGGGCGGCACGCACGCGCTCGGCGCGTGGCTCGCACGGTCCCGCACCCTCGACCTCCTGTCGCTGCTGCCGCTCATGGTGTCCCCCATCAGCCTCGCCGTCGGGTACCTGCTGCTGTACCCCACGCTCCGCGCGGAACTGCCGCTCCTGATCGCCGCCTACACCCTGCTCGCAGCGCCCCTCGTGACGCGCAGCCTGCTGCCCGCCCTACGGGCCGTGCCGCCACGCCTCACGGAGGCGGCGCGGACGCTCGGCAGCTCACCCCTGCGCGCGTGGGGCACCGTCACGCTCCCCCTCGTGCTGCCGGCGCTGCGGGGCGGCGGCGCGCTCGCGCTCGCCACGGTCCTCGGGGAGTTCGCCGCCACCCTCGTCCTGACCCGCCCGGAATGGGCGACGCTCAGCACCGCCATGTACGAACGGCTCGGGCGGCCCGGCGCGCAGAACCTCGGCGAGGCGTGCGCGCTCGCCACCCTCCTGATGCTCCTCGCTCTCGCTGCGTTCACGGCGCTCGACGGCGGAAAAGGCGAAATCACATGACCTCCATCCCTTTACAGACCAATGACCTCCGCAAGGCGTACGGGGCGACGCTCGCGGCGAACGACGTGAGCCTGCTCGTGCCCGCCGGGCGGACGCTGGCGCTGCTCGGCCCGAGCGGTTGCGGGAAGAGCACGGCGCTGCGCCTGATCGCGGGCCTGGAACGCCCGGACGCCGGGCGCGTGCGGCTCGGCGAGCGGGACGTCACGACGCTCCCGCCGGAAGCGCGGCACCTGGGTCTGGTGTTTCAGGATTACGCGCTGTTCCCGCACCTGAGCGTGCTGGGGAATGTGGCGTACGGCCCGCGCGCGCGCGGCGCTCGCCGGGCGGAAGCGGAGCGGCAGGCGCGGGACGCGCTCGCGCTGGTGGGCCTCGCGGACCTCGCGGGGCGGCGCGTGACGGAACTGTCCGGCGGGCAGCAGCAGCGCGTGGCGCTCGCCCGGGCGCTCGCGCCGCGCCCAGGGGTGCTGCTGCTCGACGAGCCGCTCAGCAATCTGGATGAGCAGTTGCGGCACAGGTTGCGCGAAGACCTGCGGTCCCTGTTCCGCACGGCGGGCGTGACGGCCCTGCTGGTCACGCACGATCAGCGTGAGGCGCTCGCGGTCGCGGATGATGTGGCGTTGATGCGGGCGGGCCGCGTGGTGCAGTCCGGCGTGGCCGCAGACGTGTTCGCGCGGCCCGCGACCGCGTGGGCGGCGGCGTTCCTGGGGCACCGGAACCTGCTGCCCGAGACTGGCGGGCAGGTGCGGCTGGTGCCGGAGGACGCCTTGCAGCTGGGCGACGGGGACGCGGCGCCGGTCCGCGCGCGCGTGCGGACCGACACGGGCGAGACGCTCACGGTGGACGCCCCCGTGGGTGCGTTGACGCTGGACCTGAGTGCGCGGGAGGCCGCAGGCGTAGGGAACACCCTGCGATTGCGGGTGCTGCCCGAGCGGACGGTGCTGCTGCCCGACGACCGCTGAGGCCCGTGCGCGGAGCACTCCAGGAGTGTGCTTCCGCCGTCGTGAGGTGAGGCTTCGTGCCGGAGCAGCTCGGACCGCCGCGCGCTGCTGGCCGTGGCCCGCGAGGGCGCCAGGCCGGCCGACCACGTGTTGGCCAGTTCCGCGCGTGGCCCACGCGGGCGCCCTGCGCAGTTTGGCCGATGTGACGGGCGCCTCGCCCCGATACGCTCCGAGGCATGACGTTCGAAGTCCGTCCGCTCACTCCTGCCGACTGGGTGCAGGTACGCCCGATGCTGCTCGACATGGGGTTCGTGGAGAACGAGGCCGCCCTCGCGGCCCGCTACCCGTCGTTCTGCGCGCGCAGCGACTGGGGGCTGCTCGGGGCGTTCGAGGGGGCGCGCCTGCTTGGGTACGCCGCTGCGCACGACCACGGCCAGCACCTGCGCAGTGGCGACGCGCACCGCAAAGCGTACCTGCACGACCTCTACACCCTCCCGGACGCGCGGCAGCGCGGCGTGGGCCGCGCCCTGATGCGCGCCGTAGAAGGCTGGGCACGCGCGCGGCCCGTGCGGTACGTCGAGTGGTACGCGAACACGCACTCCGCGAGCCCCGCGTACGAGCGCATGGGGTACGTGGGCGCGCCCAGCGGGCAGGACGGCTTCCTGTTCTTCGAGATCGATTTCGGCCCGCGCGCCTGAAGACCCGCAAGTTCGCCCCGGAACGCCCCGGGGGGTTCCTACAATCGAGCGGTGCTGCGTCCACCCCCGCTGATCCTCGTCGCGTCTGCCGCGCTCGCCGCCAGCCTGAGCGCCTGGCCCGCCGAGGCTGCCCCCAAGCCCTCCACCCGCACCACCATGATCAAACCGAACACCCGATTCCAGGCCGGACAGGTGTGGGCGTACCGCGCCCGACCGCAGGACCGCGGCGCGACCCTCACAGTCCTGCGGGTGGACGTCCACCCGCGCCTCGGCACGCTCGTCCACATCCGCCTGGACGGCCTGAACCTCCGCAACCCCTACACGCCCGGCGGCGTGCAGACGGACGTGCCCTTCCTGCCCCTGAGTGCCCGCGCCCTGGAGAGCAGCGTCACCTTCAACCTCCGCGACGACGCCCCCACCGGGGACTTCCAGAACGTGTACGACGAGTGGCGCGCCGCGTTCGACGACGGCGACGCGGGCGTGTGGAGCCTCCCCGTGCGCGACATCGTGGACGCCCTAGAAGACGCCATCAGGGGCGCGCGCTAGCAGCGCCCAGCACCCGGCCCGCCTGCGCCACGCGCGCCGTCACGTCGCCGCGCACCTCCGTGAACGGCGTGCCGCGCGTCCCGAGGTCCTGCAGGATAAACGCCTGCATCACGTCCCGCACGCTCGTGTTCGCCCGCCAGCCGTCCTGTTCGTGCGGCAGGTCCTCCGCGCACAGGAACGTGTGCGCGTACCGCTCGCGGCACGCGTCCGCGAGGGCGTGCAGTTCCGGCAGGGCCGTGCGCGTCAGCAGGTACGACCACATCAGCGTCGTCGCCGCATTCGTGTCCACGATCACCCAGCGGTGCACGCCCGGCGCGCGCGCCGACTCGTCCTCCAGCGCGCGGTGCCCGAGCGCGATCTCCAGGAAGTGCTCGGGCGTCAGGCGTCCATCCTCGCGTTCGTACACGTCCCGGCCGTACTCCCGCACCCACGTCGTGCCCAGCGCCTCCGCGAGCGCACGCGTCAGCGTGCTCTTCCCGGTGCTTTCCGCGCCCACCAGCACCACCCGCCGCACGAAATGCGCGTACACCCGCGGGTCCAGGAACGCCCGGTGCGCGTGCACGTCCGCGCGCAGCTGCGTCCCGCTGATCGGCACGGCCCGCCGCGCCGGGTCCACGCTCTCGTGCGCGCACCCGAGTTCACGCGCGAGCGGCTCGCCGTACGCTTCGCTCGTGAACACCACGTCCGGCTGCACACCCCAGTCGCCGAGCACGCGCCGCACGTACGCGCGGTGCACGTCGTCCGGCGAAGCGTCGAGCGGCGGGTTCGCTGCGTCCGGCAGCAGCTGAAGGTGCGGGAACGCGTGCGCGGGGTACAGGTCCCGTACCCAGCCGCGCCGCACGGGGCTCGGCATGCCCGGGAAGTCCGGGCGGGCGTACACCCACACGCTCACGCGGTCGCACACCGCGAGGGCCCGCTCGATCAGGAGCTGATGCCCCCGGTGCAGCGGCGCGAACTTCCCGATCACCAGCCCGTGCGCGTACCGGCCGGTCACGCGCTCACCCCTGCACCGGCGCGGGCGCCAGGCGCGCGCGCTCCTCGCGCCGCCACACGCCCCAGCCGTACACGCTCAGACCCGCCAGCACGAACTGCAACGCGAACAGCGCCCAGTACGCCGAATGCCAGTAGTACACGGCGCTGACGGCGTTCACGACGACCCACACCGGCCATGACCACGCCCACTTCCGCGTCGTCGCGAAGTTCGCCACCAGCGCCAGACTCACCGACGCGAACTGCACCCAGTTCCACGCCGCACTGAAATCCGTCACCGCGACCGTGTACCCGAACACCGCGAGGCTCGCCACCCACGTCACGCCGTACCACACTGGCTCGTTGAAGCGCACCTCCCCACGGTCCCGGCGGGCCTCCAGGTGCCACAGGTACAGCCCGTGCAGCCCGAAAATCAGGTACGTCACCTGCAGTCCTGCGAGCATCCACTGCCCTCCGCTCAGAAACAGCAGGAAGTACGGCAGCAGGCTCGCGTTCGACCAGTGCCAGTACGCGGCGCGCTTCCCGAACAGGTACAGCAGCGACACCAGGACGCACAGCGCGCCGGACACGTCCAGCAGCCAGGAGGGAAGATTCAGGCCAAGCACCGTCATTGAGGTGTCCTCCTCAGGGGTTCCGGCAGGTGGGTATCGGGGTCGATGTGGCCCTCGTACTGCTCGCCCACGTGATGCGCGAGCACGCGAATCGGCCCGCGAATGGCGGCGTTGAAGGCGCCGAGTTCCTCGGCGGGCACCCAGAGTTCCTGATGCCGGTCCTCGCGGCCCACGATCTGAATGGCGTAGCCCGTCGCCACGCGGGCGTCCACCTCGAACGCGGTGACGTACCCGACGGGCGGGGTGTTATGTCGGGCGTTCCAGTCCCGGGCGATCTCCTCGGCGTACGGGAAGTTCAGGACCGGGTAGAAGATCGGCTGGTCCGGCAGGCGCGGCGGGAACGCGCGGAAGTCGGTGTCGGCGATCAGCGTCAGCTCCTGCTCCCCGACGGGCCGGTAGAGCGTTACGGTCTCTCCCACGGGCGGCCAGGGTGCGGTGCGTTCGGTGTCCTTTGGGAACAGCGTGTCGAGCCAGCGGTCATCGCGGGTCATAGGTCGTCCCGGCTCCTCTGCGTATGCCAGCTGACCGCGTCGCTGAAGTGCGCGAATTCAAGGTGCACCTGAACGTCCGCGGGTTCACGCGCGCGCCCGGATGTCGTCGAGGGTGTCTTCGATGAGCAGTTCGCCGTCGCGGAAGACGTCGCGCATGAGGGTGCCTTCGAAGGGGACGTCGAAGTCGCGGTACTGTTTCGTGATCATGCGGCCGTCTTCGAGGGCGAGGTCGAGGACGCCGTCCTTGCTGCGTTTGCCGGGGTCGGTGACGGGGTCCTTGTAGATGGGTTGGTAGTGGCCGTCGATGATGGCGGCGCTGGCTTTGTACGCGAATTTCTGCGTGTCGCGGTCGACTTTCTGGAGGAGCGCGCCGCCCATGCCGAAGGCGATGTTTTCGGTGCTGAAGCCGTCGACGATGAGGGTCTGGATGATTTCGCGGATGCTGTCTTCGTCGACGCCGTCGCCCTGGATGACGCGGACGTTGCGGAGGATCTTGAAGCCTTTGGTGTTGGTGTCGGTGCCGAATTTGCTGGCGAGGGCGTTGATGGTCATGCGGACCATGGCGGCGGGGTTGCCGCTGTCGGGGCGGATGACGACGGTGGCGCCGCTGTCGATGATCTGCTGGCGGAGCGTTTCGCCCCAGTGGTTCACGAGGGCGTTTTTGAGGTCGTAGCTGTCGCTGACGACGGCGACGATGCCGCCGGGTTTCGCGAAGTGCTTCAGGATGTTGCGGTAGGCGTCGACTTCGTGGTCTTTGCCCCAGCTGGTGATGGTGCTGTGTTCGGCGGCGGGGATGCTGTAGCCGGCGATGTCGGCGCCGTAGTCGTTGCGGGCGACGCGGAGGGCTTCGAGGGTGTCGGTGCCCATGAAGTTCACGAGGTGCGCGAGGCCGCCGATGCCGGCGCTTTCGCGGCTGCTGACGCCACGTGAGCCGAAGTCGTGGAGTTTGAAGGGGAGTTCGCGTTCGGCGTGGTCGCTGGTCTGTTCGAGGGCGGCGCGGATGATTTCGCGCAGGTAGTAGCTTTGGGTGGCGACGGTGGTGGGGTACCAGACGCGCATGAGGGCCGTTTCGAACCAGCCGACGAGCCAGGGCAGTTCGGGGTCGGTGTTGGTGACGGTCATGAGGGCGTTGCGGACGGGCACGAGGGTGCCTTCGGGGACGGCGCGGACGTGGAGGGGGAGGCGGCCACCGTGGTGGTTGACGATGCGCATCCAGCCTTCGTACGGGAAGGGTTCGCCGTGCGCTTCGATGAGCGTGCGGGCTTCGTCGACCATGTCCTGGGTGATGCGTTGGGTGAGGGTGCGGCGCAGGATGTACTGCAGGCCGAAGAAGCGGGTGGCGGGGTATTTGCCGCCGCGGGATTCGAGGTAGGAGTGCAGGCGGGTGGTGCCGTGGGGGTACTGCAGGAAGTGGCTGGATTTGTAGCTGTCGGTGTCGAGGATGACGTTGTGGTCGCTGAGGCGCTGGGGCATGGCGGGGGTCCTTTCGGGGTTAGGTGTGGAGGGCAGCGTACTGGTCGCTGAGGGTGGTCAGTTCGTCACGGTATTCGATGCGGTCGGCCCAGTCGGGGGGGAATGCGGCGTGGCCGTGGTGGGCGCCGAGGAGGGCACCGGCGATGCAGGCGATGCTGTCGCTGTCGCCGCGGGTGGCGCGGGCGCGGGTGAGGGTGTCGTGCGGGTCGCCGTTGGCGCTGGCGTAGCAGAGGGCGGCGGTGGCGAGGGCTTCTTCGGCGATCCAGCCTTCGCCGGTGAGGTCGCAGGGGTCGAGGTGGGGGGAGAGGGGGCGGGGGGCGGCGGCGCGCAGGTGCGTGAGGACGCGTTCGCACTCGGCCCAGCCGCGCGTGATGTACGCGTCGGGTGAGGGGTCGTGCGTGTGTGTCCAGAGGTCACCGAGCCACGCGTGGGGGTAGTGGTGGCGGCGTTCGGTGGCGTACTGGAGGAGGGCGTCGGGCAGGTCGCGGGGGGCGGTGCCGTGCAGGGTGGTGTAGAGGGCGTGCTGCGTGAGGTCGCTGGCGGCGAGGGCGGTGGGGTGCCCGTGCGTGAGGGCGGCCTGGAGCATGGCGATGCCGGCGCGCGTGTCGGGGTCGGCGTTGAGGAGGGCGACGCTTTGCACGCGCATGTTGGCGCCGCAGCCTTTGCTGCCGGGGACGGTGGCGGCCTGCCAGGGGCCGCCGCGTTCGAGGTGGCTGCAGGCGGTGAGGCAGGTGATGCCGGGCGCGCGGTTGTTCTGAGGGTCGTGCCGCCAGGCGATGAATTCGGCGCGCAGGTGCGGCTCCAGGGCACTGGGCGTCAGGGTGGGGGCGTGCAGGAGGGCGCGGGCGACGGCGAGCATCATCTGGGTGTCGTCGGTGACGCGCGCCTCGGCGGGGAGGTCGAGGGTGTCGGCGTACTGGGCGCGGATGCGGTGCACGTCGCGTTCGAATTCGACGGGGGCGGCGAGGGCGTCGCCATAGGCGCTGCCGTACAGTACGCCGCGAACCTGCTCAGGGGTGGTCATGGTGTGCGTCCTCAGCCTTTCATGACGAAGTGTTCGATGATGGCGTGGTGGTCCTCGAAGAACAGTTCGGGGGCGTTGAGGGCTTCGCCGAGCGGCATCCACAGGGCGTTGCCGGCGTCGCTGTCGTGCAGGGTGGGGAGCTGGCCGATGCCGAGGTCGAAGTGGTGGGCGTGCGTGACGGTGCGGCCGCGCAGGCTGCGGTCGGGGTAGTCGAAGACTTTGGTGCTGCGCAGGCGCGAGGCGAGGTCGAGGGTGTCGGGCAGGCCGGTTTCGGCGTGGACTTGGCGGACGCAAGAGTCGAGGAGGCTGCGGCGGGCGTCGAGGAATGCGCCGGGCATGGCGAGTCGGCCGAAGCCGGGTTGGCCGGCGCGGCGGACGAGGAGGACGTGGCCGCTGCGGATGACCACGGCGTCGGTGGTGACGAAGACGGGCGGGAAGGGGCTGTGCGCCCAGGCGGCGCGGTAGTCCTTGAGGTAGGCGTATTCAGCCTGAAGTACGGCGAATTCGGGGGTGGCGCGGAAGGCAAGGAGGGCGTCGTGGACGGCGGGGGGCGTCATGGGTTGCATGTCGTCGACGCGGTCCTCGAACAGGGCTTTGCGGACGTCGGTGGCGTTGAGGGGGCTTTCGATGCGGGTGGGCAGGAATTCCCAGGCGGGGAAGGAGCGGAGGTAGTACGAGCTGTCGTCTTTGATGTGGCCGATCAGGGCGATGTCGGTGCTGCCGCGCACGTGTTTTTCCACGCCGCGCTGCACTTCGCTGAGCCACAGACTTTCGTTGTAGAAGTAGTCGCGGACGGTGACGAACAGGATGCGGGCGCGGGGGATGCCGGCGTCCTGGAGCATGCGGGTGATGATGGCCTGTCGTTCGTCGGCGGTGAAGGGGTTTTTGGTGCTGCGGGCGCTGCGGGCGCTGCCGATGACGATGATGAGTTTCTGGACGGTGTCGAGCGCTTCGAGCATGACGGCGAGGTGCGCGGCGTGTGGCGGTTCGAAGCGGCCGATGTAGACGCCGAAGGTGCGTTTGCGGGGGCGGGTGGGGTCGGTCATCACATCTCCTGCTCTCATAATCATTTTTTAGATTATGAGTTTAGTGAGTCGAACAGAGATGATTCCCCACCCACCATCAGAAGAACGGAGGGCTATGCCCTCCGTTCTCTCCCCTGCCCCGCTTACTCGAACAGGTACTTGCGCCAGTCCTCGCGGTACGCCGCGAACTGCCCGTACGCGTACAACCCGAACGTGGGCGCGCGCGGTTTGCTGCGCAGGCTCAGGCCCACGTCCTCCGGCGCGTGGCTGCCCTTGCGCTGGTTGCACGGACGGCACGCCGTCACGACGTTCTCCCAGGTGTGCCGCCCGCCCTTGGAGCGCGGGTGCACGTGGTCGATGGTCAGTTCCTCGCGCGCACCGCAGTACTGACAGGTGTAAAAATCACGGCGCAATACATTGCGCCGGTTGAAAGGAACAGGGTGCGCGCGGGGCCGCCGCACATACCGCCGCAGCCGCACGACACTCGGCACCGGCATCACCGTACTGGGCGAGCGCACCATGTCCGCGCTGTTCTCCAGCACTTCCGCCACGCCGTACTGCACCAGCGTGATCGCGCGTTTCGCACTGGTGACCTGCAAAGGCTCGTAGGAGGCATTCAACACCAGCACGCGCGGGGCGTTCAGGTTCAGGACGCCGCGCGCCACCATGTCCTCCGGCGCGTCAATAGAATTGAATTTCCCGCTCACACGCACTATTTTAACGAGTTCACGTCAAGCGATTGTTCCGCCGGAGCGCTTAGCGTTCCTTGGGCCAAAGCACTGAGTGAGGGCAGGGCCGCGGGGTCGGTATCCCGCAGCCCTGCCCCCGCGTCCCTTACAGCGGTTTGGCGAAGAAGCCGAGCGCGCCGTCCGCGATGTACTGCACCGCGAGCGCCGCGAGCAGCACCCCCAGCACGCGCGTGACGACGTGCACGCCGGTCACGCCGATCACCTTGGCGATCTGCCCGGACAGCCGCAGCGACAGGTAGCACAGTGCCAGCACGCCGAACGTCACGGCAATGACGCTGCCGAGCAGCAGCGGGTTGCCGTGCGCGTCGCCCGCGAGGATCATGGCGCTCGCGAGCGTTCCGGGCCCGGCGATCAGCGGAATCGCGATGGGGAACACGCTGATGTCCTCGCGTTCGTGCGCTTCGCGTTCCTCGTCGGGCGTTTCCTTGCTGCCGCTCGTCCGCGCGAACACCATGTCGAGCGCGATCAGGAACAGCAGCACGCCGCCGGCCACGCGGAACGCATCGAGGGTGATGCCGAGGTGTTCCAGCACCGCTTTGCCGAACAGCGCGAACATCGTCACGATGATGCTCGCGACCACGACGGCTTTCAGTGCGATGGCGCGCCGCTCGAAGCTGGGGCGGGTCCCGGCCAGCCCGATGAAGATCGGGGCGAGGCCCACGGGGTCCATGACGACCAGCATCGTCAGGAAGGTTTTGTTCATTGTCGTTATCAGCGCTGCCCAGTCCACCCCCCCAGTATGCCTTGCATATGCAGGAAGCAATGCAACAGGCGTTAGGGTGAGAGACGTGGGACCCTCCTGAGAAGCCCCGCTGTGAGGCAGGCGGCGGGCCGTTCAGAGCACCAGGGCGCGCGCCTCCCCACCCAGACGGTCCCACAGCGTGAACGCCGCCCGCGCGCCCGGCCGGATGACGCCCTCGTCCGCCCACCCGACCGCCTCGGCCGGCCCGCGCGTGAAGGCGCGCAGCACGTCCTCGTCACCCAGCGCCTCGGCGGGCGCGACCGGCACGCCCGCATCGTCCACGCGCGTCGTCGCCGCCCGCCACGAGCCGGGCACGTCCGGCGCAGCGACCGGCGCGTCACTGCCGAACGCGAGCAGTGCCCCCGCCGCCTGCAGGCTCCGGAACGCGTAACTGCCCGCCTCCAGGTGCGGCAGGAGCGTGCGAATGCCGGGGCCGTCGCCCAGCAGGTGCACGGGCTGCGCGCTCACCGTGAGGCCCCGGAAGCGCGGCAGGTCCTCGGGCCGCACGTGCTGCGCGTGCTCCACGCGCAGACGCAGCCCGCGGGCGCGCGCGGCGTCCCGCAGGTCGTCGTACGCATTCAGGAGTTCGGTGTTCGCGCGGTCCCCGATGGCGTGCGTCACCGGAATGAAGCCGAGCGCCAGCGCCTCGCGGCCCAGCTCGCGGATGAGCTGAGGGTCGTCGAGGGGGATGCCTTCGCCGCTGCCGTCCGCAAAGCCGGGCGCGTGCAGCCACGCGGTGCGGCTGCCGAGCGCGCCGTCCGCGAAGAACTTGACGCCGCCGAAACTGAACTGCCCGCCCGATCCCGGCCCCACGCCCAGCTCGCGCGCCAGGGACAGGCGCTCGTGCGGCAGGCACGACCACACGCGCAGTGGCAGCTCCCCGCGCGCCGCGAGGTCCGCCAGAGCGCGCGGCGCGGTGGCCGGCTCGAACGCCATGGTGTGCGCGCTCACGAAGCCGCGCGCCGCGAGGTCCGCGGCGCCCGCGCGCGCGGCACTGAGGGTTTCCGCCCAGCTCGGCTCGGGAATGACGCGCGCGACGAGGTCGGTGGCGTTTTCCAGCAGGCTGCCGAGCGGGCGGACCATGCGGCCCCCCTGCGGGTCGGGCGTGCCCTCGTGCACGCCCGCGAGACGCAGCGCGAGGCTGTTCGCCCACGCCATGTGCAGGTCGCGGGAGTACAGCATGACCGGGTGGTGTGGGCTCACGGCGTCCAGCACCTCGGCGGTCGGGTAGTCCGTGAGACCGAGGTCGCTGAGCAGGAACCCGCCGCCGCGCACCCACGCGCCGTGCGGGAGGTCGCGCGTGCGGGCGGCCACGCGTTCCAGCACCTCCGACACGCTGCGGGTGCCGTGCAGGCCCACCTGCGTGAGCGAGAAGCCGTAACTGACGAGGTGGATGTGCGCGTCGCACAGGCCGGGCGTGAGGATCAGGTCACGGTGGTCGAGGACGTCGGCGTGCGGCGCGAGCGCCCGCAGGTCCTCGCGCGCGCCGACGGCGAGGACGCGGCCCGCGCCGACCAGTACGCCCTCCGCGTGCGGGGCGGCGTCATTGAGGGTGAGGGTACGGGCGTGAATGACGGTGAGGGGGGCGGTCATGCCGCTCACCTTAACCTCCGGGCGGCGCGCTCATGGTCCGGTCAGCCGGGGGGATTAGCCTGCGGGCATGTCGCCCCCACCGTCCCGCCGTACCTTCCTGCGCCGCGCGCTCGCCGGCGGGGCGGCCCTGGCGCTCGGCGGGGTGGGCGTGGGCGTCGCGCAGGCGCACGCGCTGCAGGTGAACACGCACGCGGCGCGCCTGCCGGGCCTCACGCGGGCCCTGCGGGTGGCGCTGCTCACGGACCTGCATTACGGGCCGTACGTACACGCCGGGCAGGTGCGCGGGTGGGTGGAGGCCGCGCTGCAGGCCCGCCCGGACCTGCTGCTGGTGCTGGGGGACTTCGTGGACGCGGACCTCGCGTCGTCGCCGACGCCGCTGCTGGCCGAGCTGGCGCGGTTGCGCGCGCCGCTGGGCGTGTGGGGCGTGTGGGGCAACCACGATTACGCGAGTTTCGGGCAGCGGGCGCGGCGGTTCGTGAACCCGCAGCGGGCGAACTGGATGGCGGTCCGCGAGGAGTTCCGCGCGGACCTGGCGCGGGCGGGCGTGCGCGTGCTGCGCAACGAGGCGGTGCGGGTCCGTGACGACCTGACCCTCGCGGGCCTGGACGACCTGCGCACGGGCGCGCCGGACCTCGCGGCGGCGCTGGGCGCGGCGCGTCCGGGAGGCACGCTGCTGATGAGCCACAACCCGGACGTGCTGCCGGACGTGCCCGCGTGGGTGGGCCTCACGGTGAGCGGCCACACGCACGGCGGGCAGGTGCGCTTCCCGGTGGTGGGCGCGCCGGTCGTGCCGAGCGCGTTCGGTCAGCGGTTCGCGCAGGGGTTCGTGACGGGGGACCTCGGGGCGCGCGGGTTCGTGAGTCGCGGCCTGGGCGTCAGCGGCGTGCCGGTGCGGAACCTGTGCCCGCCCGAAGTGGTCGTGCTGGACTGCACCGGCTGACGCTCACTCGGCCGTGACGACGCAGTTGCGCCCCTCGCTTTTCGCGCGGTAGAGCGCGAAGTCGGCGGCGTGCATGAGGTCCGCGAGCGCCTCCCCGTACTGCGGGAAGACCGCCACGCCGAACGACGCGGTGACCTGCCCGAGCGCCTGCCCGCGCACGGTCACGTGCAGCTGCATGACGGCCTGCCGGATGTGTTCGGCGCGGGCGGCGGTCTGCTCGATGGTCGCGCCAGGCAGCAGCAACGCGAACTCCTCGCCGCCGAAGCGGCACGCGACGTCCTCGCCGCGGACATTCGCGCTGAGTGTCTCGCCGAGCGCGCGCAGCAGCAGGTCGCCGGCCTCGTGCCCGTACGTGTCGTTGAAGCGCTTGAAGTGGTCGATGTCGAGCATGATCAGGCCCATGGGGTGGCGGTGCCGGTGCGCGCGGCGCATCTCCCGCTCGAAGGTTTCTTCGAGGTACCGGCGGTTGAACAGGCCCGTGAGGGCGTCGCGGATGCTCTGCTGCCGCAGCGACTCGCGCAGGCGCAGGTTCACCATGGCGAGCGCGACGCTTTCCGCGATGGTCTGCGCCAGCCGCTGCTGCCGCGCCGTGAAGCGCTCCACGTCGGGCGCGACGAGGTGCAGCAGGCCCACCGCCTCGCCCTGCGCGAGCAGCGGCACGCACAGCGCGGGCGTGGGCGCGTGAATGTGCTGGCAGCGCAGGGCGCCGTCGGTGAGGAACGTCCGGCCGCGCCGCAGGCCCCAGCATTCCGACGGCGCGAAGATGGTGTCGCTGGGCGGCGCGCCGTTCCAGGCGGCGGCTTCCTCGAGGACGTTGCGGGACGGCCCGAACGCGTACAGCTTCCCGCCGTGGTCCGGGAAGAGCAGCGCGGCGTAGTGCCCGACGACGTGGTAGGCCTCGTTGAGGCTCACGCAGGCCTGCAGCATCTCGTTCATTTCGCCGAGCACGCGGGTTTCCTCGTTGCGGTGCTCGAGTTCCTGCACCTGCGTCTGCAGCTGCCCGCTGAGGTCCTGCAGGGCGGCGGTGCGCTCCTCGACGCGCGCTTCGAGTTCGTTATGCGCGGCGCGCAGCTGCGCTTCGGCGTCCTTGATGTCGGTGATGTCCTCGACGACCGAGATGAAGTAGTTCGGGTTGCCGGCCTCGTCGCGCACGAGGGAGACGGTCAGGTTCGCCCAGATGTTCTGGCCGTCCTTGCGGACGTAGCGTTTCTGCATGGAGTACGTGCGCAGCTGGCCGTTGAGGAGCTGGTGCACGTACCCAAGGTCGGCGTTGAGGTCATCGGGGTGCGTGATGTCCGCGAACGTGCGCTGCTGCAGTTCCTCTGGGGTGTAACCGAGCAGGTCGCCGAGCTTGTCGTTCACGCTGAGCCACGTGCCGTCCAGGCCGACGTGCGCGAGGCCCACGGCCGCCTGACTGAACGTCGCGCGGAAGCGCTCCTCGCTTTCCCACAGGACCTGCTCGGCGCGGCGCTGCTCGGTGACGTCGCGGATCACGGCTGTGAACAGGCGTTGGTGGTCAATGACGACCTGCGAGATGGTGGCTTCCACGAGGAATTCGGTCCCGTCGGCGCGCAGGGCGGGCAGGGCGCCGCGCGCTTCGTGCATGGCGCGCGCGGTGACGCCTGTCTCACCGAAGCGGCGCATGTGGCCGGCGTGCTGCGCGCGGTACCGGCCGGGCATGAAGCGGTCCAGGGACCCGCCGAGGACGTCTTCGGCGCGGGTGCCGAACATGCGTTCGGCGGCTGTGTTGAACAGCAGGATGCGCTGGGCCTCGTCGGTGGTGATGATGGCGTCCGAGACGGTGCTGATGATGCCGCCGAGGCGCGCCTCGCTCTGGCGGGCGCGTTCGTACGCGTGGATCTGGTCGAAGGCGCGCGCGGCCTGCTGCGCGAACACTTCCAGGAAGGTGCGCTCCGCGGCGGTGAGCGGGCAGCTGCGGGCGAAGCTGAGCATCAGGGCGCCGGTGGCGTGCCCGTTCACGAGCAGCGGCGCGACGACGAGGTGCCCGTCGTCGCCCTCCGCCGCCGGGCCGTGCAGGGTGCTGAGCGGGCCAGCCTGGAGGCTGTGGGTGTGCACGGCGTCCGCGACGGGCGTGGACGCGTCGAGCGGGAGGTGCTGGAGGCGCTCGGTCAACGCGGTGGGGTACCCGTGGACGGCGAGGGCGCGCAGCCCGTCGGGGCTGACGGTCCACACGGCGCCCGCGTCGGCGTGCAGGCCCGCGAGGGCGTGGCGGAGGATCAGGGCGGCGGCGTCCGGAGCGGCGTTCACGTCGCTGAGCGTGGACGCGAGGGCGTACAGGGCGTGCGTGCGCTGCTGCGCCTGCCGCTCGTCGGTGACGTCGCGGTGGAACCCCACCCACTCCTGCACGTCGCCGGCGGGCGTGAGCAGCGGAACGGCCGTGACGGCCATGGTGCGGTACTGCCCGCTGCGCAGGCGCAGCCGGTACTCGTTCTGGTACTTCACGCCGCGCGCGACGTTCTCAAGGGCGGTGCGTTCGGCGTTCGGGCGGTCGTCGGGGTGGATGGCGTCCAGCCAGCCCAGCCCGCGGTACTCCGCCCAGTCCTGCCCGGTCGCGGCGGCCCACTGGGGTTGCGGCACCACGAAGTGCCCGCGCGCGTCGCGCGTCCAGACGATGCTGGTGGTCGCTTCCACCAGGGACCGGAAGCGCACCTCGCTGCTGCGCACCTCCGCCTGCAGGTTCACGCGGTGCAGCGCCTGCGCGCACTGCAGCGCGAGGTGCTCCATGAACTGCCGGTCTTCGGCGCTGCTGGGCAGGTCCCGCTCGAAAATGAACGTGAGGGCGCCAAGCGTCTCGTCCTGCGCGGTGAGCGGGAACACGGCCACGTGCGCGCCGGGGTGCGCGAGGTTCAGGGCGTGGCTCGCCTGGGGGAACTCGCGCGTCAGGTCTTCTTGCGTCAGGAAGAGCGGCTGGCCGGTGCGCATCACGGGCGCGACGGGCATGGGCACGTCGAGGGGCAGCTCGCGGTACTGGTCCTGCACCTCGTCGCTGGCGGACCCCTGGTACTGCAGCAGCTCCAGGTGGTGCGCGCGGCGCATGAACACCGTCGCGGCAACGGCGTCCAGGGCGGGCGCGCCCTCCTCGAGGATGACGCGCGCGACGTCGCCTTCGCTGGTGACGCTCGCGAGGGCGGACATGACGGCGCTGAGGCGCGTGGCGCGCTGCGTGGCCTGCTGCAACGCCTCCTCCTGCCGGCGCTGCTCGCTGAGGTCGCGGAGGTACGCGGTGAAGTACCGGCCGGTGCTGAGGGTGATCGGCAGGATGGTCAGCTCGCACGGGAAGATGTGTCCGTCGCGGTGCTGCGCTTCGAGGTGCACGCGCCGCCCGAGCACGCGGGCTTCGCCGGTGTCAAGGTAGCGGCGCATGCCGCGTTCGTGCGCTCCGCGGAGGTGCTCGGGGATGATCAGGTCAGAGAGGCGCCGGCCGGTGGCCTCGTCGTGCGCGTACCCGAACGTGCGGGCCGCGGCGGGGTTCCAGTCGATGACGCGGCCTGCATCGTCAATGGTGATGATGCTGTCGAGCGCCGCTTCGAGAATGGCGGTGCGCAGCTGCTGGTCGTCCTGGGTGGTGTGGGTCATAACCGGGTCCGGGCGCGTGGGCTTGCCTCATCGTAGGAGCATGAGGTTGACCCGGACGCGATCAGAATGAACGCCAGTTTATCGAGGGGGCGCGGCGGGCACCATGAGGTGTTCGGCATCGTGCCGAACGCACTTTTTCTCAATGGGTGCGCGGCAGGGGCGCCCCGGGTGTCCGGGGCGCCCCTGGTCAGGAGGACCGCTGAGGGGGTTACTTCAGGCCGTTGTAGATGGCCTTGCTGAGGGTGGCCTGCGCGTCGTCACCGTCGAGGCTCCAGGCCATGCTGCCGCCGAGGCCCTTCTGTTTGATGTACGCGACTTTGCTGGCGATAACGGTCGGGTCGTCGTAGCTCCAGAAGGTGCTGCCGTCGAACTTCCACGCCTGCTTGGTGGTGGGGTGGTAGTACACGGTGCCGGGGGCGTTCTTGAGGACCTTGAAGTCGTCGAAGCCGGGTTCGTACGTGCCCTGCGCGGCGCCGGTCGCGGCCTGGTACAGGCCGTTGCCGGCGTTCGTGACGCCCTTCCAGCCGCGCCCGTAGTACGGGATGCCCATGACGAGTTTCGCGGCGGGCGCGCCGGCGCTCAGGTAGGCGTTCACGGCGCCGTCTACGCTGTAGCTCTTCTCCTCGCCGCTGCCGGGGCCGTTCGGGTCGGGGTACAGGTTGCTGTGGAAGTTCGTGGGGCCGGTGGCGGCCCACGCGCCGCGGAAGTCGTACGTCATCAGGTTCATGATGTCGAGGACCTTGCTGATGTTCGCGACTTCCAGCTTGGCGATCTTGCTGGGCGCGCTGGGCAGCGCGGCGGTCAGCAGGTACTTGCCGGGGCTGAGGGCGTCGAGCTGACGGCGGAACTCCTCGAGGAGCAGCGTGAAGTTGCGGGTGTCCTCGGGGCGGACGATGTTGCCGGTGTTGCCTTCGCTGGCGGGGTATTCCCAGTCGATGTCGATGCCGTCGAACACGCCCAGCGCGCTGCCGGGGCCGCCGGCGCCGTCGGTGCTGGGGAGGTTCCCCTTGATGTAGAGGTCGATGCAGGAGGAGACGAACTTCTTGCGGGCGGCGTCGGTGAGGGCGACGTTGCTGAAGTTCTTCGACCACGTCCACCCGCCGAGCGAGATGAGCGCCTTGAGGCCGGGGTGTTTGGCTTTGAGCTGCTTGAGCTGGTTGAAGTTGCCGCGCAGCGTCTGGTCCCAGGTGTCGCCGGTGCCGCTGACGCTGCTGGCGGCGTCGAAGGCTTTGGTGTAGTCGGCGAAGCTGTCGCTGATGCCGGGGGCAGTGACGGTGCAGCTGCCGTCGTCGGTGATGCCGCCGAAAGCGTAGTTGATGTGCGTGAGGGTGGCGGCGGCGCCGCTGGTTTCGACGTTTTTGAGCGTGAAATTCCGGCCGTAGATGCCCCACTGCGCGAAGTACCCGACGCGTTTGTAGCCGGTCGTGGGCGTGGGGGTGGGGGTGGAGGTGAGGTTGACGGTGACGGGGGCGGCGGCGGAGGTTCGGGTGTTGCCGGCGGCGTCGTAGGCTTTGGCGGTGTAGCTGTAGCTGCCGTTCTGGGCGCTGCTGCTGAATGCGTCCGTGGCGCTGTACGGGCTGCTGGTGTCGGTGGCCAGCAGCGTCGTCCCGCGGTAGAACTCCACCTTGCTGACCCCCACGTTGTCTGCGGCGGTGGCCGTGAGGGTCACGTTTCCGGCGCTGGTGAGGGTGCTGGGGGTGGCGCTCAGGCTGACGGTGGGCGCGGTGGTGTCCCCGCCCGGGGTGGGGTGGTGCCGCCGCTGCAGGGGGCGCCGTTGAGGGTGCAGGTGTTCACGCCGCTGTACGTGCCGCTGCCGCCGTAGTTCACGGTGACGCTGCCGTTCGCGGGGATGGTGCTGCCGCCCCAGGTGTTGGGGGTGATGGTGACGGTGCCGTCGCTGGCAGTGGTGACGCTGCCGCCGGCGCCCCAGACGCTGGTGGTGCTGGCGGCGCCGTTGAATTTGAACTTCAGGGTCCAGGTGGTGAGGGGCGTGCTGGTGGGGTTGCTGAGCGTGATGACGCCGTTGAAGCCGCCGTCCCAGCTGCTGCTGGTGCTGAAGGTCGCTGTCGCGCTCGTCGCCTGCGCGTGCAGGGCGCTGGTGCCCGGCGTGCCGGGGCTCTGGGCGCATGCCGCCAGGGTCAGCGCGAGCGTCAGGGCTGTCGTGGTGAGGCCGAACAGCGTGCGGGCGTGGTGCGTTCCTTGCATGTGGGTTCCCTCCCTCAGGGTGTGTCGCCCGATGGTCCTCGTGACCTCAGAAGACGTTCAGTTGTGGCGACACCTCCATGAAGAACTTTTTCCGCAACACCTATGGTGAAAAAAAATATTATTTGTCTAGACTTTGTAGCTTTAAGAACGTACCTGTACTGGACGTATAAAAACGTTTACGCCGCGCTAGAACGTGATTTTTTCACCTCTCCACCAAAGGTTCATTTTCACAGACTGACGCCATATTGACAGAAATAATTTTCAGGACTTACAGTGAGGCACCAAGCAATTACCCATCACGGCCACCCCGCGATGAAAGGAAGTCCATGACGACGCTCCCCCACGCCCGTCACGCGCCCCAGGCGGGTGCCATCGGACGTATCAAGCTTCAGGCCCACGCCCTCACCCCCAGCCTTCACCGCGTCGCCACGCACATCCTGGAGCGCCCCCATACCGTCGTCCACCAGACCATCACCGAGCTCGCCCAGGACGCCCGCGTCGGCGAAAGCAGCATCACCCGCCTGTGCCGCAAACTCGGCTACCCCGGGTTCCACGCCTTCAAACTGGCCCTCACCGCCGACGTCGTCACCTCCACCCCCACCCCCACCCCCCACGGCACCACCCCCAGCGAACGCGCCAGCTGGCTCGTCCGCCAGACCACCCTCACCCTCGAGGAAACCACCCACCTCCTGAACGCCGCCACCCTGGAACGCGCCGCGTACGCTATCGCCCACGCGCCCCGCGTCGACGTCACCGGCCAGGGCAACAGCGGCTTCATGGCCCAGTACTTCGCGCACCGCCTCATGCGGGTCGGCATCAGCGCCACCGCCCACACCGACCCGCACCTCGCCGCCGTCGGCGCCGCCACCCTCCCCGAACAGGGCGTCATGATCGGCATCACCGCCAGCGGCAGCACCATCGACACCGTCCACCACCTGCGCCTCGCCCGCGAACGCGGACGATTCACGCTCGCCATCACGCAACGCGCCTCATCCCCCGTCACCCGCCACGCCGACGCGGTCCTGTACGCCGCCGGACAGGAGGCTCCCCTGAACGATGACACCCTCACCAGCTTCACCAGCCAGGCGCTGCTGCTCGACGTCCTCTACACCACCATTACCCCCCACCTGCCCAACGCCCCGGACACCCTGCGCCGCACCGCCGAATCCGTCGTCGAAAAGAAATACTGACCCCCCCGCCCACCACCCTGCCAGGAGGCACCCCATGAAAAAAGCCGCGCTTGCCCTCAGCCTTGCCCTCGCCGCCAGCACCGCCTTCGCCCAGAAACCCGTCGAAATCACCTTCTGGAGCTGGTACCTCAGCCCCAAATTCGACGCCTACATCAAAGACAGCATCGCGGCGTTCGAAAAAGCCAATCCCACCATCAAGGTCAAATGGTTCGACAAGCAGGACAGCCTCGTGCAGGACTTCCTGTCCAGCGTCAACCTCGGCAACGCCCCGGACGTCGTGAACCTCAATATCGACGAAACCGCCAAGGCCGCCCAGAACGGCTTCCTGCGCCCCGTCGACAGCCTCGTCAGCAAAGCTAGCCTCACCAGCACCTTCTACCCGCAGTCCATCGCGAACTTCAGCACGGGCGGCAAGGTGTACGGCTTCCCCTGGTACGGCTGGCTGAACGAAGGCGTGCTGCTGTACAACCCGGACCTCTTCAAGAAAGCCGGCCTGAGCCGCGCGCCGCGCACCATGACTGAACTGCTGTCCTACGCCAAGACCATCAAGGACAAGACCGGCGCGTACGGCTACGTCCCCGCGTACAAGGACCCCAACACCGCCAGCTTCCTCGGGTACTTCTACAGCGAAGGCCTCCCCGTGTACGACAAGGCCGGCAAGGCCGCGTTCAACACCGCCGCGCACGCCGCGCTCCTGCAGCAGTACGTGAACCTCTACAAGGGCGGCTACGTGCCCGAGGACGCCATCCGCCGCGAAGCGTTCCAGGTCGCCACGGAACTGTACGCGCAGGGCAAGGTCGCCATGGTCGTCGGCGGCCCGCAGGCCCTCAACCGCCTCAAGGACAACAACCCCGGCCTGTACAAGAGCGTCGTCGTCACCGAAGCGCCGCTCGGCAAGGCCGGCGTGCAGACCGGCGGCAGCATGGACCTCGTGATCCCCACCGCCAGCAAGCACCCCGCCGAAGCGGCGAAGTTCGCGGCGTTCATGACGAACAACGTCAACCAGATGAAGTTCGCCAGGATCGTCCCGATCGTCCCCACCACCCGCGCCGCGCAGAACGACGCGTACTTCAAGCAGGCCGGCACGGACGCCATCGCCCGCGCCACCAGCCTCGTCGGCGCGTCCGGCCGCTACATCAACCCCGGCTACAAAGCCCCGAAGAACAGCGACGACCTGTACAAGAACTTCAACGACAACATCGAAGCGGCGCTGCTCGGCCGCAAAACCGCCCAGCAGGCCCTCAACGACAGCGTCGCCTACTGGAACGCCAACATGAAGTAAAGGCGCGCCGCCGTCCCGGCCTCCCCAGGACGGCGCGCCCTGAGCGGCACCCCACCACCCCACCCCGGAGGCCCGTCCCGTGCGTTACGGGCGGGCCTCGCGGCACGAAGGAGAACGCCAGATGATTCAGAGTTCAGGCCCACGCCCCACCGGCAGGCGAATCCGCGCAGGTCTGCGTGACACGCTGCTGTCGTACGCGTTCCTTGCGCCCGCACTGGTGCTGCTGGCGGTGTTCACGTTCTACCCGCTCGGGTACGGCGCGTACCTGGGCTTCACGAAGTACACGGGCGCGCAGTTCGCGCAGGGGCTCGGGCCGCAGTTCATCGGCCTGGAGAACTTCAAGGCGCTCATCGCCGACCCGCTGTTCTGGACGGGCCTGAAAAACAGCCTGAAGTACCTGTTGATCGTGCCGATCCTGCAGTTCGCGTCGCTGGCCGTCGCGGTCCTCGTGAACCGCAACCTGCCCGGCATGGCGTTCTTCCGCGGCGCGTACTACGTGCCGGTCGTGACCAGCATCTCGCTCGCGGCCGTCATGTGGGAGTGGGTGTACAACAAGGAAGGCACCCTGAACTGGATTCTGGGCGCGCTGCACCTCCTGCCGCAGGGCGGCGCGTTCGGGTGGCTGAACAACGAGCACACGGCGCTGTACGCGATCCTGCTCGTCACGTTCTGGCGCGGGTTCGGGTACTACATGGTGCTGTACATCGCGGGCCTGCAGAGCATCCCCGAGGAGCTGGAGGAAGCGGCCGTGCTGGACGGCGCGAACCGCTGGCAGCGCTTCTGGGGCATCACCGTGCCGATGATGCGCCCCACCATCCTGCTGTGCACGCTGCTCAGCACCATCGCCGCGATCCGCGCGCTGGAGGAGGTGCTGGTCCTCACGAACGGCGGGCCGCTGAACAGCACGTACACCGCGCTGATGTACGTGTACTCGAAGGCGTTCCAGGGCTTCAACTTCGATTACGGGCTGGCGTCCGCGGCGGGCCTGGTGGTCGCGGCGGTGGCGCTCGCGCTGTCACTGCTGAACTTCCGGTTCTTCCGCAGTGACGTGGAGGAATCATGATTCAGGCTTCGCCGCTCCCGCAGTCCCGCGCGCAGATGACCGCCGCGCGCCGCGCGCGCGTCCGCAAGACCGTCGGCCTGGCGCTGCGTTACGCGCTGCTGCTGCTGATCCTGGTGTTCGCGGTGTTCCCGTTCGTGTGGACGCTCGCCATTGCCGTAACCGACAAGACCGTCACGGGCGGCGCGAGCATCTACGACTTCCCCGCGAGCCTCATCCCGAAAAAGGTCACGCTGAACAACTTCGTGCAGGTGTACCAGACCTTCTCGCTCGGGAAGTACGTGTGGAACAGCGTCGTCATCACGGGCCTCACGGTGGTCGGGACGCTGCTGATCAGCGCGCTCGCCGCGTACCCGCTGGCGCGCTTCCAGTTTCCCGGCAAGCAGATCATCTTCTCGCTGATCGTGCTCACGCTGGTCCTGCCGAACGAGACGAACTTCATCGTGAACACCCTCACGCTGAACAAGCTCAAGCTGCTCGGCACGCACCTGGGCGTCGTCATTCCCACCATCGCGGGCGCGTTCGGCATCTTCCTGATGCGGCAGGCGTTCCTGGCGGTGCCGAAGGCGCTGCTGGAGGCCGCGCGCCTGGACGGCGCGTCCGAGTGGACGATCCTGACGCGCATCATGCTGCCGCTCACGAAGCCCAGCATGGCGGCGCTCGGCATCTTCACGCTCGTGACGACGTGGAACGCGTACTTCTGGCCGTCGCTGGTGCTCACGGCCGCGCCGGACCTCGCGCCGCTCAGTGTCGCCGTGCTGAAACTCAAGGGGCAGTTCAACTACGACCCGTTCAACATCGCGGCGGGCAGCCTGATCATGATGCTGCCGGTGCTGCTGGTGTTCCTGTTCGCGCAGCGTTACTTCATGCGCGGCCTCGAAGGGGCCGTGAAGTGAGGCGCGCGCCGGGGCCGGTTCGTGCCTGACCCGGCGTTCCGGGTGCGGCTCGCCACGCCCGCCGACGAGGCGGCCGTGTACGGGCTGTGCCTGCGGACCGCGGACGCCGGCGCGGACGCGACCGCGCTGCACGCGCACCCGGACCTGCCCGGGCACGTGTATGCGGGCGCGTACCTGCACGTACCGCCCGCCTTCGCGCTTATCGCAGAGGACGCGGAGGGCGTCGCCGGGTACGTGCTCGGCACGCCCGACACGCCCGCGTTCGAGGACGCCCTCGCGCGCGCGTGGTGGCCCGCCCTGCGGGACCGCTACCCCCTGGGCACGTCCGGCACGCCGCACGACGCGCGCCTGATCGCGCACCTCCACTCGCCCGCCCGCACGCCCGGCGCCCTCACGGGCACCCACCCGGCGCACCTGCACATCAACCTCGCGGAGCGTGCGCGCGGCCGGGGCGTCGGTCGGGCCCTCGTCCTGCGCGCCCTGCAGGGCGCGCAGGACGCCGGCGCGCCCGCCCTGCACCTTGGCGTGGACGACCGCAACGCCGGCGCGCTGGCGTTCTACCCGCGCGTCGGCTTTCAGGAGCTGAACCGCGCGCCCGGCGTCGTCTGGTTCGGCCGTCCCACCACCCTCACCCTCGGAGAACAGCATGCTTGACGCGAACCGCACCCTGATTGCCGACCTGCCCGGCCCGGACCTCGACGCCGACAGCGCGCGCCTGCTGCGCACGTACCAGTTCGGCGGCATCTGCCTGTTCCGGCGGAACATCACCACGCCCGAACGCACCGCGCGGCTCATCCGTGACGTCCGCGACGCCCTCGGCGAGGACGCGTGGATCGCCACCGACCAGGAGGGCGGCGCGGTCCTGCGCCGCCTCGACACGCCGCAAGCACCCGCCCCCATGGCGCTCGGCGCGACCCGCGACGCGGACGCCGCCCGCGAGGCCGGACGCGTCGCCGCGCGCGGTCTGCTGGACCTCGGCATCAACTGGAATTTCGCACCGGCCCTCGACGTGAACGTGAACCCCCTGAACCCCGTGATCGGCGAGCGGAGTTTCGGCGCGGACCCGCATGAGGTCGCGCGCCTCGGCGTGGCGTGGGCGCAGGGGCTGGAAGCGGCGGGCGTCATGAGCGGCTCGAAACATTACCCCGGGCACGGGGACACGCACACCGACAGTCACCTGGCGCTGCCGCGCGTCGACAAGAGCCGCGCGGCCCTGGAGGCCGTGGAGTGGGTCCCGTTCCGCGCGGCCGTGCAGGCCGGGCTGGGCAGCCTCATGACGGCGCACATCCTGTACCCGCAGCTCGACCCGGTGAACCCCGCCACGCTCTCCCCTGCCCTGCTGGACGGCGTGCTGCGCCGCGAGTGGGGGTACGACGGCGTGGTCATCACGGACGCCACGGACATGCGCGCCATTGCGGACCTGTACCCGGACGGCGACGCCGCGCCGCTCGCGCTGCGGGCCGGCGCGGACGCCGTGCTGACCTGCGGGCACGGGGACGCCACGCTGCACGAGCGGAACGTGCGCGCCCTGCAGGAGGCCCTGCGGAGCGGGCGCCTGCCGGAAGCGCGGGTGCAGGAGAGCCTCGCGCGCCTCGCGCGGGCTGCGGCGCGCTTCCCGGGCACCCCGCGCGCGTACGGCGCGGCGGAACGCGAGCACGACGCGCGCCTGATGTCCGGCGTGGCCACGCGCGCCGTCACGCCGTTCGGCGCGGTGCCGCTCCCCCGGGCGGGCGAGCGGACGCTGCTGGTCGTGGCCGCGCACGCGGACGTGGGCGGCCCGTACGAGGACCACCTGAGCGGTGAGGCGCTCACGAGCGGCCTGCGCGCGTTCCTGCCGGACCTGCAGACCGTGGTTTACGATCCTGCCCAGCCGCCCGCCGCAGCGGACCTTCCGGACGCGGACCTCGTGCTGTTCGCCACGACCGCCCGGTTCGGCCTGACCGACGCGGAGCGCGCACTCGTGGACGGCCTGCGCAGCCGGCGGGCGCTGCACCTGGCGCTGTGGAACCCGTACTTCGCGCCAGACCTGGGCCTGCCCGCGCTCGTCACGTACGGCTTCCGCGACGCGAACCTGCGCGCGCTCGGCGAGGCCCTGCGCGGCGACGCGACGCCCGGCGTGCTGCCGTTCACCGCCTGACGAACGCGGAAGGTCACCTCAAGGCCGCGCCGGACGCACTCGTTTAGGCTGAACGCATGAGCCGCCCCTCTGCCCCCTCCGCCCCCTCGCCCGCGCGGCCCTCGACGGTGGGCCGCGCCGCCCGCACCGCGCTGCGCCTGCTCGGCCTGGCGGGCGGGTTCGGCGTGCTGAGCGCCTACCGCTTCCGCGTGCGCCACGAGGCGCGCGCCCTGCCGGGCCTGCAGCGGCCCGTGCGGGTGGCGTTCCTCGCGGACATGCACTACGGGAACTTCATCGGGGCGCGCAGCGTGCGCGCGTGGGTGCGCGCCACGGTGCGCGCGCAGCCGGACCTGATCCTGTTCGGCGGTGACTTCCTGGACACCAGCTTCACGTTCCGCTCGCGGGGCGCGCTGCTGCGCGAACTGCAGCACCTGCGCGCGCCGCTGGGCGTGTACGCGGTGTTCGGGAATCACGACTGGACGAGCCTCACGACGCACCGGGCGCGTGGCTCGTTCGCGGCGGAGCTGGAAAAGCTCGGCATCCGCGTGATCAACAACGCGGGCGTGCGCGTGCGCGAGGACCTGTTCGTGGCGGGCGTGGACGACTGGTGGTTCGGGAATCAGGACGTCGCGGCGGCGCTGCGGGAGTGCGGGTCGTGCACAACGCTGCTGCTGAGCCACAACCCGGACTTCCTGCCGTTCGTGCCGGACGGCGTGGCACTGACGCTCAGCGGGCACACGCACGGCGGGCAGGTGGACATCCCGTTCATGGGGCCGGTGAAGCAGGCGAGCCTGTACGGCACGGAGTTCCTGGCGGGGTGGGTGAGCGCGGCGGCGGCGCAGCCGAACGCGGCGGATGAGAGCGTCGCGGCGACGCCGCCGCGCGTGAACCACGGGTTCGTGACGAACGGATTGGGCGTCACGGGCGTCCCGGTGCGCCTGAACTGCCCGGCGGAAGTGGTGCTGTTCGAGTTCACGCCTGCCCCCTGAGGCAGGGGCGCGCGTTCCCGCGCGCCCTTTGCGGGGTCAGTCCAGCCGTTCGGTGTGAATCTCGGGGATCTCCGGGCGGCCGCCCAAGGCGGGCCACTGGCTGAGGATGGTGGCGCCGACGACGAGCGCGCCGCCGATCAGGCCGCGCACGCCGATGCCCTCGCCGAGCAGCAGGAACGAGAACAGCACCGCCGCGACCGGCTCGAGCGCGTAGATGATGCTGGCTTCGGTGGCAGTGACGGTGCGCTGCCCGATGGTCTGCAGCAGCGTCGTGACGGCGGTGGCGGCCACGCCGAGGTACACGAGGGCGCCCCACGGGGCGTGTGCGGGGAGCAGCTGGGTGGGCGCGGCGATCAGCGCCCACAGCCACGCGAAGCCTGCCACGGCGAGCACCTGCGCGAGCGTGAACGGCAGGGGCGCGTGATGCGCGGCGGTGCGTTCGAGCGCGAGGATGAACCCGGCGTACGTGAACGCGCACGCGAGCGCCCACAGGTCGCCGGTGACGAGCGCGCCGCCCTCCCAGGACAGCAGCGCGAGGCCGCCGACGGCGAGCGGCAGCGCGAGGCCGAGTGTCCAGCCGAGCCGCTGCCGCCCCGCGACCGTGACCCACAGGGGCACGAGGACGACGCTGAGCGCCGTGAAGAACGCCGCGCGGTTCGCGGTGGTGGTCTGCAGCGCGATGGTCTGCGTGCCGTACCCGGCGATCAGCCACGCGCCGAGCATGAGGGCGTCGCGCGGGAGCGAGCGGGGCGGCAGCGCGGTCCCGGCGGGGCGGGGCTGCCGGCGGATGAGCAGCAGCGGCAGCAGCGTGACGGCGCCGACCGTGAAGCGCCAGGCAATCAGGATGGGCGGGGCGAGCGTGTCGGTGGCGCCTTTGATGACCGGGAAGGTACTGCCCCAGATGGCGGTCACGAGAATCAGGAGCAGGAGCCCGCGCGCGTGGGGAGACATGCGCGGATTGTACCGGGCGCCGTGTGGTACGCTGGCGCGCCCGGTTTGGTATGGTGTGGGCATGATGCGCGCGCGTTCTCACTCCGGCCTGGTGGTGAACGTTGCGCGTGGCCATCGAATGCGTTCTGGTCGGCTGAGCACGCGAACTCTGCGCGCCTGAGAGCCCTGCGGCTTTCAGGCGTTTCGCTGTGGGAATCGGTCAGGCCGCCCTTCTCGTGCCCGCATGACGGGCTTTCCCTCTTGGAGTACACATGCACGTCTTTCTTCCCGACGGTAAACAACTGGACCTTCAGCAGGGCGCCACGGCGCTCGACGCCGCGCGCGCCATCGGCCCGCGCCTCGCGCAGGACGCCCTGGCCGCCACGGCGAACGGCGACCTCGTGGACCTCATGACGCCCCTGCCGGACGGCGCGCGCATCACGCTGATCACGAAGAAGAACCCCGGCGAGGCCGCGGCGGTGTTCCGCCACTCGCTCGGCCACGTGATGAGCCAGGCGGTCGGTGAGTTCTACCGCGCCAAGGGGCACCCGGCGGACGCCGTGAAGCGCGGCGTGGGCCCCAGCATCGAGAACGGCTGGTATCAGGACTTTGACCTGCCCGAGCCGCTGCGCGAGGAGGACCTGCCGGAAATCGAGCGGATCATGCGCGAGATTCTCAGCCGCAACCTCGATTTCTCCCGCCGCGAGGTCAGCAAGGCGGAGGCGCTCGCGCAGTTCGGGGGCGACCCGTACAAGGCCGAGCTGATCCGCGAACTGCCGGACGATGAGCCCATCACGTTCTACACGCAGGGTGACTACACGGACCTGTGCCGCGGGCCGCACTTCCCCCGTACGGGCGCGCTGCCGGGGGCGTTCAAGCTGATGAGCACGTCCGGCGCGTACTGGCGCGGCAACGAGAAGAACCCGATCCTGCAACGCATCTACGGCGTGGCGTTCGCGACGCAGAAGGAACTCGACGAGTACCTGCACCGCCTCGAGGAAGCGAAGAAGCGCGACCACCGCAAGCTCGGCCGTGAGCTGGAGCTGTTCGTGATCGACCCGCTGGTCGGGAAGGGCCTGCCGATGTGGCTGCCGAACGGCACGATCCTGCGCGAGGAGCTCACGCGCTTCCTGCGCGAGCAGCAGTTCGCGCGCGGGTACCAGGGGGTCGTCACACCGAACATCGGGAACCTGGAGCTGTACAAGACGAGCGGGCACTACCAGAACTACAGCGACAGCAACTTCAGCCCGATCACGGTGGATGACGAGCAGTACATGCTCAAGCCCATGAACTGCCCGCATCACGTGCGCATCTACGCGAGCAAGCCGCGCAGCTACCGTGACCTGCCGGTGCGCCTCGCGGAGTTCGGGACGGTGTACCGCTACGAGCAGAGCGGCGAGCTGAACGGCCTGACGCGCGTGCGCGGCTTCACGCAGGACGACGCGCACCTGTTCTGCCGCCCGGATCAGCTCAAGGCGGAGTTCCTGAACGTGCTGGACCTGACGGTGCTGGTGCTGCGGACGTTCGGCATGAACGATGTGCGCTTCCGCGTGGGCACGCGCGACCCGGAGAACACGAAGTACGTGGGCGCCGAGGACAACTGGAACGCCGCGGAGCGCCAGATCATCGAGGCGGTCGAGGAGGTCGGCCTGCCGTACTCCATCGAGCCGGGCGACGCGGCCTTCTACGGCCCGAAGCTGGACTTCGTGGTGCGCGACGTGCTGGGCCGCGAGTGGCAGCTCGGGACGATTCAAGTGGACTACAACCTGCCGGAGCGGTTCGACATCAGCTACGTCGGTGAGGACGGCGCGGATCACCGCCCGATCATGATTCACCGCGCGCCGTTCGGGAGCCTGGAGCGCTTCGTGGGCATCCTGATCGAGCATTACGGCGGGGACTTCCCGCTGTGGCTCGCGCCGCGCCAGGTGGCGATCATCCCGATCGCGGACCGCCACAACGAGTACGCGTACGCGCTGGAAGCGGAGCTGCGCGCGGCGGGCCTGCGCACGGAGGTGGACGACTCCAGCAACCGCATGAACGCGAAGGTGCGCGCGGCGGAACTCAGCAAGATCCCGGTGATGCTGATCGTGGGGGACAAGGAGCAGGAGGGCCGTCAGGTGAGCGTGCGCGAGCGGACGCCTGAGGGGCACAAGGAACGTAAGGGCGTGGCCTTCGATGACCTGAAGGCGGAACTGCTGGAGCGTTACCGCACGCGCGCCTGAGCGCAGCACGAAGGGCGGCCCTCCGTGGAGGGCCGCCCTTCGTGCTGCGCTCGGCGTCAGATGCCGAGCACGCCGCGCTGGATGGGGTGCACGAGGTCCACGTACTCGCGGTGGTCGCGGATGTACGCGGCGACGAACGGGCACATGGGAATGGCTTTCTTGCCCTGGGCGCGGACGTCGTCGAGGGCGGCGCGGACCAGTGTGGAGCCGATGCCGCGCCCTTCGAGCGCCTGCGGCACTTCGGTGTGCGTGAACATGATGGCGTCGCCGACTTCGCGGTATTCGGCGAACGCGATCTGCCCGTCGACGGGGAGTTCGTACTGGTGGCGTTCTACGTTGTTGGTGACGTTCGCTGGGTCGGTCATGCTTCAGCGTACCGTGCTCAGCGCGCGTGGGCCTGCAGCGCTTCGCGCAGGAGGTCCGGGCGGTCGGTGTCGATGGCGTCCACGCCGAGCGCGATGAGGCGCTGCATTTCAGCGCGGTCGTTGATGGTCCAGACGTGCACGGCGACGCCGCGGGCGTGCATCTGCCGGATGAATGCGGGCGTGACGATTTCCAGGCCGCCGCTGCGGACGGGCACCTGCGCGGCCGCGCCGGGCGTGGGCACGAGGGCGGCCAGGCCGACCTTGCTGAGCAGCACGAGCGGGCGCAGTTCGCGTTCGGTCATGCTGGTGGGCACGTCCGGGCAGGTGCGGCGGAAGTCGTTCATGGCGTCGTCACTGAAGCTGGCGACCATGACTTTGCGCTGCATGCCGTAGCGGTGGATGAGGTCGCAGAAGGGCCGCGCGATGCTGGGCTGCGCCTGTTTGATCTCGATGGTCCACGGGAAGTGGCCGTACTGCTCGAAGGCTTCCTCGGCGGTGGGGATGCGGACGCCCTGCGCGCGGTAGGGGTAGGTGCGGCCGTCGTCGCGCGTGAAGCGGTAGCCGGCGTCGAGGGCGCGCAGTTCCGCGAAGGTGAGGTCACGGATGGCGCCGTGGCCGTCGGTGAGGCGGTCGACGGTGTCGTCGTGGGAGAGCACCAGGACGCCGTCGCGGGTGGCGTGCAGGTCGGTGTCCATCATGTCGACGCCGAGGCGCGCGGCGCCGGCGTAGGCGATGAGGGTGTTGGACGGCCAGAGGTCCTCGCCGCCCTGGTGGGCCATGTTGAGGGTGCGTTCGGGTGAGCGGAACACGCCCGCGTCCACGGGCAGCGGGGGGGCGGTGCAGGCCGTGAGGGCCAGCGCGGTGAGCGCCAGGAGCGTGAGGGTGCGCATAGGGTTCGGTGTTCAGCGTACACCGTGCGGGGGGACCCTTTGACAGCCCCGGGGGGGCGTGCTAACATTCATCCCGCTGGGAGACAGGCCTCCAAGCAAGCCCCGGCCATATCCTGAACGGCGCTGTAGCCAAGTGGTAAGGCAGAGGTCTGCAAAACCTCCACCGGCGGTTCGAGTCCGCCCAGCGCCTCCAACCTGTACCCGTAGACTCGTAGCTCAGGGGTAGAGCACTACCTTGACACGGTAGGGGTCAGGAGTTCAAATCTCCTCGAGTCTACCAACGCAGCCGCCATTCCTCACGGAATGGCGGTTCTCTCTTGACCCAGATGTGACCCAGAAGGGCGGCTGCTGGCCCGGTAGAGCGCGCTCAACCTGGGGGCGCTCCGGCGGGTGCCCGGTGTCTGAGTCGGCCTAGTCTCGGTACAGGTCTGATGGTTCGATTCGCGCAGCCCTGAGCCTGGCCCTCCGCTCACTGTGCACGTAGTGGCTCAGTGTGAACCTGGTGTCGGAGTGGCCCAGCAGGTCAGACACAGTCCTGGGGTCAATGCCGTGGGCGATCAACATCGAGGCGTAGGTGTGCCGCAGGTCATGAATGCGGATGCTGTTCGGCAGGCCTGCACGGCCCAGCAGGCGCTTCCAGCTGCGCCGGACGTTGTTCTGCAGCAGGGGCGTGCCGCTCGCGGTGCAGAACAGCCAGCCGTCCGCGCTGTGGGGTCGCTCCGGATTCGTCTGCCAGGCGCGCAGCGTGGCGATGACCTCGCCCGGCAGGGGGATGGCGCGTTCCGAGCTGCTCGTCTTCGGGCTGCCGACCGTGGGGCGGTTGTTCACCACGATCACGGTGCGGTTGATGCTGAGCTCCTGGTGGGCCCAGCTGAGGTCTCGCCACTGCAGGCCCAGCAGCTCGCCGTGCCGCAGCCCACAGGACAGCGCGAGATGCCACAGGGGCCAGAGGGTGTCCTCGCGCGCGGCCTTGACCAGGCGCTGGACGTCACCGGCCTGCAGGATCTGCGCCACCCGCTCGCGGTCTGCGCGCCTGCCCCGTGGGAGTTCAGTCGCATCAGCAGGGTTGTTGGGGATGATCTCGTGCCGCACCGCGCGGCGCAGCGCGCGCTTGACCAGGCCGGCCACGTCACCCACCGTTGACCGCTTGTGCCCGGCCATCAGGTGGCGGTAGAACGCCTCGAGCCGTGCCGGCGTCAGGCGCCCGAGCGGGGTGTCGCCGACCTCGTGGCCTTGCGTCAGGGCCACGTGCCACTCTAACTTGCCGAGGGTGCCCGGTTGCAGCTCTTCCCGGCGGCCGTCGACATAGCCCGTGAGCCAAGCCGTGAGGGTGATGTCGCGCTGATCGCGGCCCTGGGCACTGCTGGGGGTAGCGGCCCGGAGGCTATCCAGGAGCCTCACCGCTTCAATATTGCTCCTCGCGTACCGGCTGATGCTTGACCCATCAGTCTGGGTCAGCCGCACCTCCCAACGCCCGTCTCGTCGCTGCCTGATGCTGCCTGTTCCTGGGGGTCGCTTCTTCACTCCTGCAGAGTACGGGTCGTTAATCTGTTGTGTCCAGATTGGGATGGACTGTATATGATGAGGGCGTAGGAGGACCGAATGCCCCAGTCAGTCCGAACAATGAAGACGGCAGGAACAAGCACCCCGACCCGGGGATGGGAGCTCGAGCTGCGAGCCCGACAGCTCGCCGGCACCGCCATCCTCGACAACGCCCACCTCGACTTGCTGCGGCGCCTCGAGGAGCACAATCCGTTCGCGCATTGGGCCCTGCTGCGGCACCTGCAAAGCTACGACGTCCTCAACCTGAAGCACCGGTTGCGGCGGATCATGCACGCGTATCAGGGCCCGATCTGGGAGGTCGACGTGCTCGCGCCGATCCTCGATCAGCTGCCCGTCTGGATGGTTCGCGAGCTGACCGACGTTGACGACCCGCACCACGCGACGCGGTGGATCGCATGAGCGCCAGGGGGTTCAGCCTGGGCGGCCTGCCGCAGACCCTCGAGCCAGGAATTGCCGTGCAGCTGGACGCGCTGCGCATCGGGCAGGGCTGCAGCCTGAAGACGTACCAAGACCTGCGCGGCCTGCTGGCGCGCTACCCCAGCATGGCCCGCACCCTGCTGCCGGCGCTCTCGTCATTGCCCGACTTGAGCTTGGACGACGCGCTGCTGCTGGTGGGGCGCGTCGCGCGCTTGCGGCTGAGTCCGCAGACCGGCCGACACGTCCCGTCAGCAATCGGCCTGGCGGCGGATCACATGCCGGTGTGGCTGGTGCGTGAACTGCGCGAACGTGACGTGTGAGCCAGCGCGACTTCAGGCAGTACCTGCTGGGCTTATTCGCGAGGTTCGCATGGTTCGTGCTCGGGGTGATCATCCTCACGCCGGACCTGCCTCAGGACGCGCCGCTGTGGCTGGCGTGCGTCCAGGCAGGCCTGCATGGCCTGCTGGGGATGCTGGTGCCCCGGGCAGCGACTTGGGCACTGACGGCTTGGACGTTCCGGCCCTGAGCAGCACATGAAGCGCCAGACGTCGGCGCGGGGGCAAGGGAACGGCGGAATGAACCAACATCAAGTCACGAACGAGACCCCCACCATCCCTCACCACCAGGCAGTCCAGACGCTGGCAGGGATACCTAAGTTGGTCTCCCCGGCCTTGTCGTTCTTGTGCCCTGCGTAGCTTCCTCGAAGTCGGCGGTGAACTCGTAGGCGCATTCGAAGTCGTTCATAGATGCCTCCTGGGGCAAGACGAGGCCCCCGCCGGTCAGGCGGGGGCTCAGAAAATGGATGCGGTTCAGATCAGCGGACGGCTGAAGGGACGGTGTACGATTGGATGCATGGGGAACATCGTGATGTTGATGATTCTCTTGGTGCCAACAGGCTGGGTCTTCTTGATGGCCTACACCTTGGTGACCGGGGTGTTCGAGGACCGTTACGACCCAGACCGTCGCAACCGGGCGCGAACGCGGATGATCGGCCTGACGACTGCGGTGGCGGTCGTGATTGGCGGTTGGTACGTGGTCATGAATATAGAGCGCTGGAACACCGAAGCTGCTCAACGCGCCTATGAACGCAACCCCTCAATCTACTACCCGCCAGCGTCCACTTCCACCTCAACGAGCGAAGCTATAGACGACACCTACGTTGAGGATGAGCCAAGCGAGTGTGGGTATGGAGGCTGGGGTTGCTAATCACTGATTGTTCAGTTCGGCGCGGAGCCGCTTCCCGAGCGCGACAACGACGCCGCACAGGACAACGGATGCCAGGCAAGCGACCGAGTAGCCCACGTGCATGGTGCGCGTGCTAACACTCATTGCTCAGATTCAAACCCTCAGCGCCGATCAGGTCTAGGAGCTTCGGTCCGAGGATGCCGCCGCAAAGAAAAAGCCCCAGCGCTTAGCTGGGGGCATTCGGGCGCCGCCTGATCAGATGAACTGGATAGCGACGTCTAGAGAGTTATTGGGGCCAGAGGTCACACTCTGTGCCCTAACCGCATAGCGCACGCTGTCGCGATCAGTGAACTCGATGATGTCCCCGTTCTTAACTGCAATGCTCTGCGAGGCGAACGACAGGCGGTCAGGGAGGGGCATCGTGTTGGACAAGACAGCTATGCTATCGACGAGCTGGCCAGCAATCGCCACGACATTGACGAGTGGAGCAACAGGAATTCCTGGATTCATCACTTCATAGATATCGTCACCGCCGCTTGTGTGTGAGAAAGCGCACCAGTACTGTCCGCCCTCCTCCAGAAGCATGACCTTCAACCCGTGGGGCCGATCAAGCACCTTGGCGACGGTGCCGTTGCCCATGCTGCTGGTCATCTTCTGGGTTAAACGATCCACAGTGAGGGTGATGGTGTGTCCGCTCATTCAGTTCTCGGTCTCTTCCTCACGCTTAGCAGCGTGAGCGATGGCGTGTGCGAATTCAGTGTACAGGTGCTTACGTGTGCCATCGTAGGTCTCGGCCTTGACCAAGTCAGCCGTCCCCCTGCGAGCCAGAGCTTGTATCTGCTGGCTGACCTGAGCAGCCTGCTCGCCCTGATCGTTGGAAGTGTTCCTGATAGAGGCCCGGACTGCGTCATCACTGAGGGCCACCGTGTAGACATTGATCAGTGCAGCCTCCAGCTGTGTCACAAGGTTGTTGGGAATGGATGTCCCCTGGTTATGCAGGTTACCCACGTGATCAATGAGCGCTTGGCAGTCGTCGATGGCTTGCTGTCGGTTCTGAAGTGATGGGCCGGTCATGCGGGCAGGATAACCTGACTCAGTTCATACCGATGTCACGCTCGTATACGCACCTTTGGGGAGCTCTTAGGGTTCATCTAAGCCAACTGGATATATGTCGCTGTGGCGCACTTCCTTCTGCCAAGTCAAGCCCTATATCTATGGCGCCGGGCCCGACCACCTCACCCAACAAGCCCAGGCAGGTGATCAGCTCGAACGCGGCGGTCGGGCCCAGCAGCAGAAGGCGGCGTGGCTAGCTCACTCGTTACTCCAGAGGGCGGGGAGGTCTTGGCCCGGCATGTCGTGGCGCGTGAGGCTGGAGAGCGCGGCGCGGTGCCAGACCTTGCCGATAATCACGACCTTGATGCTTCGGGCGCGCGCCTCCAGCGTCCAGGCCACGATGTCGCGCACCCGAAGCAGGCTGATGGCGCTGTCACCCAGATCGAGCAGCACCGTGTCCCCTCGGCGCGCGGCGCGCCGCAGCCAGTCGTGAACGTCAACACCCGCCGGGGCAACGATCCGCCGACGGGCCTCAAGGGTGTGTTCGGTGGGCAACGGGATCAGGAGCCGCGTTGCCGGCGGGTATTGCGCAGTACCAGTGCGAGCATGGCCTCGCGCTCCTGAGGGATGGCACCCGGGACAGGGCGCTCTCGTTCCTGCTGTTGCTGTTCTGGCGCTGTACACGTCTGTTGCGTCATTCGCTCCCTCCCTGTCCCTGCTGCTCTCCAGGCCTGCACATCGGCCCTGAGCTTGCCTTGCCTCGTTCTGCTTCGTGGCTCATCCGCTGTTCCCGTGCCCGTTGCACGATCTCGCTTCGGGCATCCACGGTCAGGCCGTGCCACCAGGCTGCTGTCGCGCGCGGGAGCCGCTGGCGGGTCACGCTGCTCTGGGTGAGCTCAGATTTCGTCGAGCTCGCCACAGACATCACACTCCTCGCCGTAGTCGCGGGGCGCGCCGCACTCCCAACAGGTGTGGCCAGGTAGACACGGCGCGGCAGCTTGGTCACGGGCTTGCCCAGGTTGACCGTCAGGCCCCAGCCCTGGGCCACCTTGATGATCTCAGCTCCCGGCGCGAACGCCTCCCCGGTGATCGCGCAGGTGCCGGGGTAGCGCGCGGCCACCGCCTCCGCGCCCGGCTCGGCGGCGTTCACCGGCACTTGGCCTTCCGGGGCGCTCACAACGCTACCGCCAGTGTCATGACCTGGGCCGGGGCCGATATGGGCGGCAGCGCCTCCGGATTCAGCGCAGCGAGCGCGGCCGCGCGCGGCCCGTCGGTCAGGGCGATCACCGCCACGCGCACGTCGGCCGTCACCTGGGGGTTCACCGCCAGATACTCGGCGATTTGCTCGTCCGTTGCGTACTTCAGGCTGAGCATAAGCAGCTCTCTCCAGTACATGGGCTTCTCACGGCGCAGGGCCCGAAGGTGGTGGCGGCTGCTGGTGGCCTTCAGCAGGCTGTAGGGCCACTTCACACTGGGGGCGCGCACGCTGTTCAGGTGGCTGCTGCTCTCACGCCAGCTGGGGTACCAGCGACCTTGGCGGTCGAACTCACCCTCGGGCTTCGTAACGCGGCGGTCGCGGTCGAGCTTGACCATCGCGATTTCAAGCTTCTCCTGGGCGGCGGCCAGGCGCTCGGCGGCCTTCTCGGCGCGGGCCTGGAGGCGCGCAGCACGGGCGGCCTCCTTCTTGGTCATCGGGGCGGCGGTCTCGGACGTAGAGGTATGGGCAGTGTTCATCGGTCCCTCCTTCAGGGGCGATGCGGCGGCGGCTCGGGGCCTGTGTTGCTGGGTCGGGGCGCGCTGGCCCTCTCTGATACACGTATGGTGACATGCATCAGAAGGGCTGTTATGAACGTCCTGGAGCGGGAATATCCCCTTCTACGGTTGGACAATCTGTTCCAAATCACTTGGAATGGATTGTCCGGGAGGGGTTGCCCGGCGCCTGGCATATGGCAGGTGAACGATGAGAAGAGCCCCCGCCAACGCGTGCCGACGTTGGCTGGGAGGGTTAGTGGTAGGGGTTGTAGCCAGCCGCGATCAGGGCGTCCTCGAGGCCGTGGCGGGGGTCCAGGGCGGGCGCCTCGATGATCCCGCACTCTTCGGCCGTGCGCCGGGCAATGTTGCCCATCTCAGCCGTCATGAACGCCGCCAGCCGCGCGGTCTGGCTGCTCGCGGTGCCGCCGGCGTGCTGCGCGACCTCACCCAGCAGCCAAGTCACCTCGGGCTGCAGCAGGTTGGGCCGCCAGCGCAACCGGCCGTGCTTCTCCAGGTCCCGGCGCACCCCCTGTTGCAGCCAGGGCGTCAGGCGCCACGCTGAGGAGCGGCCGATCAGGGGCATCCAGGCCCGGCTGAACGCCAGGGAGGCGGGCAGGATGCCGCCGCGCAGGAAGGTGAGCGCCTCGCCGCTTGCCAGCAGCGCCTTGCCGAGCTCACGCGCGAACTGATCGGGCCGCGCTTCCTGGCGTAGCTTACCCAGCAGCGCCGCGCAGGCCTGCTGCACGTGGGCTGCACCGGGGCGGCACCCCGCCTCGTGCAGCAGGGGCAGCAACTCCAGGGCGTCACTGTCGCGCATCCACGCCACGTCGCCCTGCAGGAGCTGCCAAGTGTCCCCATCTGCCACCTGGGCGCGCACGGCCAGCTGCTGAACGCTCGCCAGATCGCCGCGCGCGACCCCGGCGGCGATCTGCGCCATGCCCGCAGTCCCGGCGCACTCAGAGCCCAACTGGCGTGCCTGCCGCTCAATCGCGCGGCTCCACACTGCGTGCATCTCCAAGCCGGGGTTCTCGTTGTTCTGCGCGCGCTTCTTCGTCATCTCAGCACCTCCAGTGCGTCCCACCCGGGCGTCCCGGGCAGGCCCTGTGCAACGAGAAACACTCCGCCCCTGTTGCGCAGGAGGGAGTGTTCTTGAGGGTGCTGGATTGGCGCTCGGTGGTGCTGAGCGGACGTTGTATGTAACCCGACCTCTCTAGCCTGTCAAGCCTCTACACGGGCCCGGGCGCGCGGCGCGGGACGCGGGCGGCGCGTGGTGGGCGCAGCGGCGTACGCGTGGCGGTGACGGCGGGAGGGACCACGGGGCACGAAGCTGGGTGCGAGGTGCGAGCCGTCCTCCGGGTCAGGCACTGTCAGCATGCGGGTCAGCTGATAGTCGGTGCTCATCAGGCCGCGCAGCTGCAGGCGGTAGCTGCCGACGGCGAGAACGCGGTTGATGTCACTGCGGTCCTCACCGGCCAGGCTGGGCAGCACCTCAATCGCCGCTGGCCAGGTCAGGTTCATCTCGCGGTCGGCCAGCACAGCGGTGAGCAGGTCCGCGCCGCCGGGCTGCAGGGCGCCTAGCGGCCGCTCCGCTTCCAGGGTGGCCGGGAGGATGATCTGCTGCACCAGGTAATCCAGCCGCGACTCGGTGAGCTGGCCGTGGAACGCGAGCGTCAAGGCCTTCCCGCTGCGGGTGTGGACCCTGTCAGCCGTGTTGTGGCACACCCCGCACAGGCTCCGCAGGCCCACCAGGTTGCCGGGGTCAGAATCAGCATGTGCGATCGCCATCCGCCCGTGAACCATGATGCAGACGGGGTCGGGGGCGTGAACGCGCTTGTTCCAGGGGCGGTGCACGTACAAGTCGCCGAACCCGAACCCGCAGTTGACGCAGCGCTGCCCGTCGCGATCACGAATCGCGTGGTGCAGCGCGGGCCCCCATTCCGAGGGGTACACCGGTCGCAGGGTGCCCGCCCTCTCGCCGGCGATGAACGCGCGGGAGAGCGGCAGAGCGGTGGGGTGCGGGATCGCCGGCACCACGCGCCCGCACTCCTGATATGGAGGCAGGATCCCGAGCAGCACGATTTCGAGGGCTCGCGGGGATATGCCGGGCCGCACGCTGGCGGGCACCTGCGAGGGATCGCGGCCGACCTGGCGCAGGGCATGCTGCACCACCGGGCGTGGATCGCGCGCGCTGGCGATCAGATCAAGTCGTCCGGTGCCGCCGGGGCGCGCCTGTCCACCGCGGCGAATTGGGGGAATGTACCTTCTCATGCGCTCATTCGACGAGGCTGCTGGTAAGCGCGGACTGTGTGGTGGGAATCGGTTCTTGCTCTGCCTCTGGTGTTGTTCACACCCTCTGTACCTGACGCCTTGCCTTTTCCCTCCTGCGGGTCAGGAAGGCGCCTGTGGCGCCGGACTGTGCCTACCGAGCTCGGAGGGGCGCCAGCGCCCGGCTCCTGAGCCTCGCGCGCCCCTTCTGGGCCAGCAGACAGGCAGGGAGAAGTGTGCCTGACCCATTCGCATCCCTAGGAGCGCAGCAACCTGGGATGGCTCCCTTCTCGTGGGCACTCACCTGCGGAACCGCGGTCCAGGGACACCATGCTCCATGACACTCCTGGGCATCATCCTCTCAGCCCCAATATCTTCAGAGCCGGGCCGGGGAGCGCAGCGACCCCTCTCTGCAATAGATCTAACTAGGCATCTATCTATCTAGTGCTCGATTGACGGGCTCCCGGCCAACCGGATCCCGCCAAATGGCATGCGGCGGGGATTGCGTCAGACACGGCACCGAGCTCACGTCGCAGTGACCTTTGCCCGGGGAACCCGCTTCCCAACCGAGCAGATCCCTGGAGGCCCGGGGACCCTGACTTCGTGTCTTCTGGACATCAATTCCACTGTGCCAGACATGAACGTCGAGGGATTGCGCAACCGGGTCTGAGGGTGCAAGACTCCTCTTAGACCCGGGGGCAACCCCAGCGCGTGAACCCGAGCGAAGCTTCGAACCTGCCTCACCTGAACGTCGACGCGCACGACGGCCCGCAACAACAGCAACACCCGGTACGGAACCGGGTGCTGGTGCGGAACAGGTGAAGCAGCTTCAGACACTGCAATGCTACCTGTACCCGCACTTGGACGCAATCCCGTTTCAGGTGAGAGATGAGCAACCTAGAGAACGACCGCACGACCGAGATCGTGCGCAGGCGCCGCACTGTGCCCTTCGCAGCGATTCCGGCGGAGACGATGCAGGACGCGCGCCTGACGATGCCGGCGGCGGCGGTGCTGCACTACATGATCTGGCGATCAGGGATCCCCGGCTGGCAATTCTACGTTCAGGACATCGTCAACCACTTCAACACCGGCAAGAAGGGCGCGGCGGTGCGGACCTGCATCAATGAGCTGATCGCCCTTGGCTATGTCGAACGTGAGCAGCTGCGCGATGCCGGCGGTCGGATGGTCGGCACGCGCTACACCGTGTCCGAGACCAGCCCCACCGCACCCGAGGTGGTCATCTCCGAGGTGCGCGACCTGGCGCCAGACCAGATCAGCCGCGCCGCACCCACGCCTCAGCCCCGGCATGTGCAGCCCGCCCCCAAGAAGAAGGTCAGCCGCACGGCCGCCGAGGCGCGTCAGGCCCTGCACCACCGCGTGCTCGAAGCCTGGAACGCCACCCGGGGCAGCATGCCCGAGATGCCCGCGCGCGAGACCGACGGGCGCTTGGTCGCCGACAAGGTGCTCGCGATGCTGATCGAGGAGCTGGTCAAGGTGCAGGGCGGCGAGGCGCAGGCCGTCAGGGCGCTGGAGCTCGCGAGCCGCAACTGGAACGCCGAGATGAAGGAGAAGCGGGGCGGCTTCCTCGAGAAGCAGGCAGATATGGAATTCGTGTTCCGGAACGCCTCCGCCGCGTCACGCAAGCAGGTCGGCATCGAGCACCAGGCCCAGCGCCGCCACGTCCCTAGCACCTACGCGCCCTACGAACCCGACAGCGTGATGTGACCCCGTTCCGAGCGCCGCCCGCACGTGTGCGGCGCTCCTCCCTCACACCCTCTCTTCGTTGTACACGACGAATGCGCGACAACCAGATCAGGAGACCCCCTAATGACCCAGACCCTGAACCACAAGCCCGCCCCCGCGCCTGCTCAGTTCGCCGACGTGCCGCTCGAGCGCGCCGTGCTCGGCCTGATCGTCAACCTCGCCGCCGCCAGCGGCCCCGACGCCCTGCCCCCCCTGGAGAGCGCCATCGAGTGCATGCCCGCCGACCTGATGAGCCATCCGGACCATCAGGCCATCTGGGGCACCATCCGCACCATGATCCAGGCCGGCGAGGTGCCCGCACCCCTTGAGGTGTCCCGCAGCCTGCCCGCCAGCGTGCGCCAGAGCAGCTGGGACGACGTCGTGGAGGACGGCAGCGCCACCGTGCTGGGCGACAACCTCAAGCGCCTCGTCGGCCTGGCGCGCGTCCGCGGCTTCGTCGGAGCCTGTACCGCCGCCGTGGCCGAGGTGGGTGAGGGCGCCCTGCCCGACGAGGTGATGACGCAGCTGATGGCCCGCCTCGAGAGCGGCGTGCCTGGCACTGCGCGCGCCGTCAGCACCCGCGAGTCCGGCGACGCGCTGGAATACATCGTGGACCTCGCCGAAGGCCGCGTGCCGATGATCAGCACGGGCTTCAAGGAGCTCGACTTCCGTCTCGGCGGCGGCTTCGAAGCCGGCAGCTTCGTGATTCTGGGCATGAAGACCAACGTGGGCAAGAGCAAGTTTGCCGTCTCAGTCGCCCTTCACCATGTCCGGATGATGCAGCGCGTGACCTACCTGTCGGGCGAGCTGCAGAAGACCGGTGGCCCCCGCCCGGTCCACCGAGTGAAGTTGATGGCGGTGCTGAGCGCGGCACGCGTGCCCGGGCGTAACGTGCGCCGCGGCACGCCCGATAAGCCCCTGGTGATCAGCCCCGAGACCCGCAAGGCCGTCCGGGACGCGCAGCAGTGGCTCGACGACACCGGAATGTTCAGCATCTACGACAGCAATATGGACGTGACGGCCGTGGTCAGCCTGATCCGGCGCATGTCGCGCGAGGACGGCAGGCTGCTGATCGTGGACAACCTCGACCACATCACCATGGTCGGTGCCAAGCCCGGTGACTGGGCCGCCAAGGACGAGGTGGTGCGCCGCCTGATGGCCGCCGCGCACAAGTACGGCGTCACCGTGCTCGCGCTCGCCCAGATCAAGCTTGACAAGAGCACCGTCGGGCAGCTCAGCGACATCGAGGACCTCGGCGGCTACAAGGGCATCGCCTCGCACGCCGATACCATGCTGACGGCCTGGCGTGACCGCAAGGAGGCGGAGGAGAAGGCTCAGGACCGCAACGACCCCAACCGTTGGATCACGTCGGGTACCTTCAGCATCGTGAAGCGCCGCAGCGGCGTGGGCGGCAGCGTGCAGGTGGGCTGGAACGAGGAGCACGGCGAGTGGTTCGACCTGCAGAGCAGCGGCGTGACCGCGCCCGCCGCGCCCCGCGACGCTGAGATGGAGCAGCTCGTCGGCGAGGTGCAGGACGAGATGCTGCGCAGCGCCAAGGTGCAGGACGACCGCTTCGACTCGCTGTTCGAGATCGTCGACCAGCGCGGGGGCCGCCAGTGAGCGCCCGGGCTCTCGCCAGCGCCCTGCACATGCTGGGCCTCGGCCTAGTGCTCGTGCGCATCAACCACGGCCAGAAGCGGCCGACATACAGCGGCTGGGGTAAGGACAGCCTGGGCGTCATCCGGACGCCTGAGGACGCGCACCGTGAACTCACGCTGGACGGGCGCGAGTGGAATGTAGGGGTCCTGCTAGGCCCCTCGGGACTGCTTAGCCTGGACATCGACCGCGACGACCTGGCGCGCGAGGAGTTCGCCAAACACGGCCTGGACCTGGACGCCATGATCGCGGTGCACCCGCACCCCACTCAGGCGAAGGGCAAGAAACTCTGGTACAGGCTGCCCGATGACTTGGACCTGCCGGGCGTCCGCGCCTTCCAGCTTCCGAATCCCGACAACGTGGACCCCATCACCGGGCAACCGCGGCCCATGACGATCTTCGAACTTCGCGCCAGCCCCCGCGACGGCAGCAAGAGCGTGCAGGACGCCGCGCCGGGCTCGTTGCACCCCGAGCCGGAGTACCGCCACGGCGACGCGCACCCCCACCCGCGCTACTACATCTGGTCGGCGGATGGTGCGCCGACGACCCGCGAGGACATCCCCGAGGCGCCCCAGGCCCTCCTTGACCTGTACCAGGTCCTGCGCCCGTCCCCGGACCTCGCCCCCCGCCCCACGGCCCGTCGGCGCTCTGTGATCGCCCTCCCCACCCGCAGCGGGGCGCGCGCGAACAGCTCGGCGCGCTACGCCGCCTGGGCGCGGCAACATGTGAACCTGTGCGAGATCATGGCCCGCTACAGGGCCGTAGACAGCAGCGGGCAATGCAAGTGCACGCACCCGGACCACCCGGACGCACAGGGCTCGATGCACGTGTGGAGGGACCACGCGACGTGCTTCGGGACGAAGTGCCGCCGCAACGACGGCCGCCGACACACCGAGGACGCGATCAGCGTGACGATGCGCTTCGAGGGGCTCACCTTCCTCGAAGCGGTGGCGCACCTGAACGGCGGCAACCTGCCTACAGAGGAACAGTTGCCGACGGAGTGGGACGAGCCCGTGCGGGAGGAGGCGCTCGACGCCGCCCGCGTCCGCAACGCCCAGACTGATTGGACGGCGCTGGTGGACGCGGCGCACCGCGCGCTGCTCGACCAAGGCAGCGACCAGGCCTTGCAGGTCATGGACTACCTGTACAGTCGCGGGTTCACCGACGAAACCATCCTCGCCGCCAAGCTCGGCGTAGTCGATACGAGTGTGCCCGACAGCCTGCTGCCCCTCAACAGCAAGGGCGCGCCCTCCCGGACCTGGCGGGGGCGCCTAGTGATCCCCAACCTGCGGCCCGACGGAACCGCCATGGACGTCGCCGGGCGCACCATGCAGCCCAAGCCCACGGACTCCCGGAAGGCCCGCTGGTACAGAAAGTACGCCATACCCACGCGCCCGGGCGGCTACGGCGTGCCCCCTTATGGCCTGGCGCAGCTCAGCCGCCGTCCGGTGCTCGTGGTCGAAGGGCAGCTGGACGCCTTGAGCGTCCGTCAGGCCCTGCCCACCAGCAACGTGCTGGGCATCGCCGGCATCGGCAACCTGAACCCGGAGCACGTCTCTGGGCTCGCCGGGCACCGTGCGTACCTGCTGCTCGACCCCGACACGGATCATGATGCAGGCGGCGCCGCGGCGCGCAGTGCCATCGACGCGCTGCACGCGGCGGGGGCAGAGGTGTACCTGGTGCCCAAGCTCGTCTCCACGACCGATGATCTCAATGACTGCCTCGTGGGCATGGGCCAGGACGACTTCGCGGAGCTGCTCACGACCTGCGTCAAGGCTGCGCAGCACCTGCCCGCCCCGAGGCCCGCCGCGGCCCAGCTGCTCGCGCAGCCTCAACGGCGCCGTTGGATCTGAACCCCGCCCCCGTGCCGCTCTGGCCGGGGGCGGCTTGCTTGTGCCACTGTGAGGCGTGCTGGTCAATCGGTGTCGGCTAGCATGGAACGGATGACACTGACAGAGCCGCCCGAACCTGCCGCCGGACCAGTTCTTGGGCCCGCCGGTCCTACAGCAGAAGAGCTTGCTGCTGCTGAGGCCGAGCTGCTCAGCGTGCGTGACGAGATATTGCGGCTCATCGCAAGTAAGAAGCTGACGCCCGAGCAATTCTTCGCCAGCGTCATCAGCCAGTCAGTTGATGAGGTAATTGACAGCCCACGCACCGGGCGGTTCCTGTTCAGTGACCTGGAGAAGACCGAGAAGACATATGTTGGCACCAAGGTCGAGATCATCGGCCGCAACAATCTCGACCTGAAGCGGGAAGGGTCCCTGGACACCATCATTGCCGGGGTGCCGGTGGACGTGAAGTGGTCAGCGGACAGCAAGTGGATGATCCCGCTTGAGTACATGAAGAAGGCCATCAAGCCGGTCTGCCTCATGATCGGCACGCGCAAGCAGGGTGGCCTTACCTTTGACGTCTTCATTGGCCGTCCCGAAGGAGCCACAGGCAAGAACCGTGACGGCAAGTCCGGGCTCAGCCGGGGCAAGCTCAAGAAGCAAGCCGCCGGGACCTATATGCCGCTGGTTGAGAATGGCCGCCTCGATCCTGAATACCTGTCTACCCTGTCGGTGGATGCGCGGGCACGGGTGATGGCGAAGCGCCCCGGGCAGGCCATGGTCAACCAGCTGATGCTCGAGTCCATGTACCGGCAGGTGCCCCGCTCGGCGATCATGGCAGCGGCCCAGCAGCTCGACGGCGCGCGCAGGGTGCGGCAGGATGCCAGCCGCAGAACGCCCCTGCCCTACTACACCCTGATGGGGAAGTGGGATTCACACCGTGACGCCGCTGCTCACCTTGGATACGCCCTGGATAACGGGATGTTCATGCCCGTACAGCACGCGGATATTGCTGGACTGCCAGTGAGCCTCAGGAACGCTGTGCTCAACCGCAGGGACTGATCTTCAGACCGCGCGCCGCGCCCGCCTGCGGGGTGTGGCGGCCACGAGCGCCTCGGCGATCTGCCGCCCCACCGCTGCGGCTACCGGCGGTGGAAATGCGTTGCCGACCTGTCTGTATGAGGACGTCTTCTTGCCAGCGAACTGCCATGTATCAGGGAACCCCTGCAGGCGTGCGGCCATGCGCACGGTCAGGTGCGGCATGCCTTCCTGGTCCGGCCCGGGGACGCTGTCAGCCAGCTTATGCCCGTTGACGCCCAGCGCTGCCCAGGCCCGCTTCGCCCGCGTCGGCCCCAGGTCTGCCCCACCGTGCAACTTGCTTCCGCCGACGACCGTAGGCGCAATCGCATTCGCCCCTTCAGCCCAGGCCTGAGCGCCCTGCCAGCCACCCGAAGCCATCAGGTCCACCAGTGCCTCGCCCACGGTAGGTGCGGCCTCGGGGTGAGGCTCCGGCCAGCTGTACTGCGCCATGACGTCTGGACGCAGGGCAACCAGGATCACGCGAGGGCGCAGCTGCGGCACGCCGTAGTCCCGGGCGTTGAGCACCTTCCAGGCCACCTCGTAGCCGAGCGCGTGGAAGCCGGCACCGATGTACTCCCGGTACTCCTGGAACTTCGGGTCCATCAGGCCCCGGACGTTCTCCAGCATGACCGCTTCCGGCATGACCTCGCCAGCCAGCCGGATGGCCTCCGGGAACATGTCGCGGTCATCGTGCCGGCCCTGCTGTAGCCCTCCGTGCGAGAACGGCTGGCAGGGCACGCCGCCGGCCAGCAACGTGATCTGGCCGCGGTAGGGCAGCCCGTTGAAGGCGCGCAGGTCGCCCTCTACCACGTTCCACTCGGGCCTGTTTAGCCGCAGGGTGTTGCAGGCGTGGGCGTCGAACTCCACCAGTGCCGCGTGCTCATAGCCGGCCATCTCCAGGCCAAGCGCCTGGCCGCCGGCACCAGCGCAGATCTCGAGAGAGGTAAGGGGTGTTACTCGGGTCATTAGTGAGCACATTCTGTCACGTGTCATACGCGATGGATTGGTTACGCCCCACGATGCCCCTTCATGCAGTCGATCCTTGGGGTGCCGGTAGGAGGTTAAGGGCGGTGGGGTGTCTGGGGTCCAGGTGGGGGCGGTAGAGTCACCCATGCCTGACGTGCATACCTCTGAGCGGCGCAGTTACAACATGTCGAAGATCAGGTCGAAAGACACGAAGCCTGAGCTGCGCTTCCGGCGCGCCCTACATGCCCGGGGCCTACGGTACCGGACGCACGTCAAGGAGCTCCCCGGGAAGCCGGACGTGGTGTTCCCGCGCATCAAGGTCGTGATCTTCGTGGACGGCGACTACTGGCACGGCTATGAGTTGCCGCGCCGCCGGCACAAGCTGGACCCGAAGTGGGTCGCGAAGATCACCGGCAACATGGCGCGCGACCGTCGGCACTCTGCTGCCCTGCGCGCTGCGGGCTGGAGCGTGATCCGGGTGTGGGAGCACCAGGTGATGAAGGATTTGGATCGTACCGTGGACCGCATCGCGAAGCTGATCCGCTGTAGGCGCGCCGCGTCGCGCCCGCGGAGATGAGGCAGGCCCCTGGAACTTCGATTGTCCTAGAACAGTTCGGTACCGTTGCTGCGACACGCTGCACCCCCGCACCCTCATCCCCGTCGTGTACAACGGTGCGACCGTTGTACATATGAAGAGCGACGAGAAGAAGCTCAGCCGTACACAACGGCCCCGCCCCGGCGAGGTCGCGCAGCTGGAGCGCAATGGCACTGTGTATACGCTGCCGACCATACCCCTTGAAGACGACGAGGTCAGCCGCTCGCACCGTGTACGGCTGCATATCGACTATATAGACGTCTGGGACGAGCTGAGCCCCAGGCAGCGCTTCGGGTTGATCAAGGAAGCCATCAACGCCCGGCGCGAGAAGATGGTGCGTGAGGACCTGGAGCAGCGGATCCTGCATGACAGGGGCTCCTGAGATGGGTCGCCCGACCATGGAACAGCGCTATGCGTATCTGGACGTGGCACGCCAGTGCTACGTCGCAGTGATTGACTCAGGCAGCCACCAGCGCCGTGCACTGGTCGGGCTGTCTGTGCCCGCAGGTCAGGCGCTATGGGCCTTTCCTTCGCGGGGAGGTTGGGAATACTGCGTGATGCCTGGGCGCAGGCGGAGGGGCGCGGTGAGGTTGCAGGAAGGACCGCTCAAGGTGGAGTTGGGGGACGTGCTGGGGTGGCTGGTGGATCTGGACCGGCTGGCGCACGAGGGGCTCTGAGCCTGTTGGAAGGTACGGAGAAGTATTAGGTCAATTGAAGTTCAGCGCGTGTTGAGCCCCGTGCAGCACACGTATTCTCATGAGTCCCCGCAGATGAGCCGCCCCCCTCATGCGCCGTTGTAGACAACGATGAGAGGGTACAGTCATGAAGAATGCGACCCCACCCCACCGTCGTCCCCTAACGCGCTTCACCTGCAGGGCGGCAAGGTGAATCCCCGAAGACCGCCTCACCCACACGACCCTCCTCACTCCATGCATCCCCAAGCGTGAGAGCCCCCTTATCATCACCTTCGCTGCCCTGAGGCCCGAGCCGCCTGCACCGTCTCGAACCTGATCCAGAACAGCGGCGACATGCTGCAAGACGTGAGCAACCAGATCACAATCCAATAGCGCAACGTTCATGGAGGCCTAGGCCGGTATGGGACTAGGATCGTAATGACACCCGAGCGCACCGTCTGCACCAGGAGCGCTTCTGGCGCTGGACGTGGAAGGGATGGGCCATCTCGAGACGTTCGTTGACGAACGCTTGGATGACCTTTCCTCACCGCCGTCGTTAATGGCAGGCCCGCCGCATCACCCTCGCCGGCTGAGCCCCTCCCGCACCAAGTGCCCCGCATGCGGGGCACTTGGTGCGGGAGGGGCAGTGGGATGGGTGGCGGGTGTTATCCTCCCGTGTCCTATCCAATCTCCTTTCCAGCAGCGCCGGATCGGCTCCGAGCCGGCATATCGCCAGGCACTCTGATGCGTTGGAGGCCCTTGCGCGCCTTTCCACATCCTGATCCCTGAAGACGAACGCTCAGCCTGCGATGAAGTCTGTGATCTTCCCGAGATCCATCCCTCTGAGCCGACTGAATAGCCTGGCCGCTTGCCGGTCAGACAGATTGGCCACAATGTCGATGGCCAGCCGGACTTGGCGGCGCCTGAACGCGGGCTCCTCCCTCCCGGCGATCTCGTCGAACTCTTTATGGAAGATCGCTGGAATCAGTCGCCTGTCCCCGTCGTTCTTAATGGTCCTCCGGTAGATCTCGAACAATCCCTTGACGATGTACCGCATGCCCTCTTGCTGTGTGCCCAGTTGGGAACGGTTAATGATGTAGTGCCAGATCAGCTCCTTGAGGAAGTTGATCTCGATTAGGTGCTTTTGGGGAATGATCAACTTCGGATAGGAACCGCTGGTATCAATCGTCGGTGCCGTGATGTACCGGTTGATCAGCCGCGAGGCGATCTCTTTGAGTTGGTACTGCTCATCCTTCTCTCCGGCGTACGCCTGCTGGAGGTTCAGGTGCGCTTGGGCCATGTCAGTGACAGTCTTGCGAGCATCCAGAACAGTCATATTCGTGCCAGACGTCAACTTTTCTGCGCGGTTCTTCCCTTCGAGGGTGGTCACGAAGATTTCGACGCCGCCTTGCCGGAAGACATCCTCAAGAGGGAGAAGGCCAGCCTGATAGAAGTCGATCATGTCATGGACGGCATATGCAATGGCGTCTGCGTGGTCCATGATTTGCGCCTCAAGGGATCGGCCGTCACCCAAGTCTGGAGTGAGGGACCGAGCGAAGTCGAACGCTTCCAGATCGCTATGATATGCACCGAACTTAGTGTGGCCTTGCTGATCCGCCGACCGTAACCATGGGTACTTTAGAATGGCGTTCAATGTTGCAGCAGTGAGATCTAAGCCCTGATCCTCATGCGCCGACGCATGGAGGGCCAAGCGGGTCACGATCCGGTAAGACTGCGCGTTACCTTCGAATCCACCCCCTCCATGCTCTTGCCCAAGTTCATCAAGAGTCTGCTCTGCCACATGTCCGAACGGTGGGTGGCCAAGGTCATGGGCGAGGCAAGCGGCTTCGACAACGTCCGGATCGAGCAATCCCTCAGCTTGGAGCTCTGGGGCCCCCTTGATGAACCGCTGCGTCATCCTCTGACCAATCTGTGCGACTTCAAGGGTGTGAGTCAGGCGGTTGTGGAACGCGTGCCCGTCCGGACTAATAACCTGGGTGATCTCAGCAAGGCGATGGAGCGGGGTGCTGAAGAGCACTCGGTCGCGATCACGCTGGAACGGCGAGCGTGGGTCGTCGCCCATCCTCTCGCCGCTCCTACGTTGATCACGTGTTGTTCGGTTTTTCGCGGACATGCTGCAGTCTAGCGAAGCGTACGCAGCTGGACCTCACCGTTGTCGCAGATCATGATTTCGCCTGCACGTTCCAATTGGCGAAGCACAAGGTCAACTCGGGCGGGGGTCAGCCCAAGGACATGGTTGCGCTCCCAACCGTGGCAGATGATGTCAACGGTCAGCTCACTAAGGGGCTTAGGCTCATCCCGGAGCTCCTGCCACACCAGTGGCTTGATCTGTTCCCGGACTTCGGCGAAGGTGGTCATAACTCTCTCCTCGTGAGGCTTCCACGTCGTATGGCGTGGTGCGATAGCGGTTGACGAGTTCACAATATCTCTGATGGAACGGGTCAACATCTCGGTCACAGCAGGCATCGAGTGAACAACTCACCGTAAGTTCTGCTGGGTAACCATTATAGATATCAATGAAGGCGCGTTAGGTGAACAATGCCCCGGGCGAAGCTGATGATGGAAGCCGTGAGGGTGGGGGCTGAAGTTAAGATGGCGGGCGCTATTGCTATTGAACGATATCCCACACCAGGGCAGCGGCGGGCCGGGTAGGCCCGTCGCGCCGCGCCCCGACCCAGATCTGACCCAGAAGCGCACCGGTTGACCCAGTGCCGGCGCCCCGGCGGGTGCCCGGGCCTCCCCTGTTTGCGCGGAGCATCCCCATCAGCGGGCCTTGACACGGTAGGGGTCGCGAGTTCAAATCTCGCCGAGTCTACCAACCGAAAACGCCCACGCTGTGGGCGTTTTTCCTTGTGCGTCGCTGGGCAGAGCGGTCGGCAGGGTAAGTGGCAGGGTCAGAACAGTTCAGGAGTGTCGGTGTCTTCGAGCCACACGACGAGCGCGAGCGTGAGGCTCATGAACAGCGCCGCCACGGCGAGGGACATCTGCACGAAGGCAAGGGGAAGCGCGACCATGGCGCACAGGACCGCGAGCGTGCCGAGCACCAGCGGCAGCGGGGACGGCTGGTGGCTGGCAGGGACGGCAGCGGTGATCGCCTGGGGTCTGGCCGCCTCAGGCACGCGGACGTAAGTATGGGGCTTGAGGACGGTCATGGCCTCACGCTACGCGCGGGGGGCGCCGCTTACGTTTGGGCCGGGCAAGGGCGGCTTTACGTGGCGTTGACGGGCCGCAAAGGCGCACCTTGGACATTCCTCACGCGCGACGTCGAACCTTTAGAAATGGAGCCGGGGTCAGCGCCGGCGGACGCGAAACGTTACGGTCCAGCGCAGCGTGGCAGCGTAGAATTGAGGGCAGTGGGCGCGGCTGACCGCGCGCGAAGGAGTGATCAACATGGACATGCGCAAACTCATGAAGCAGATGCAGCAGGCGCAGACGGCTGCCGGGAAAATCCAGGAGAAGCTCGCGGAAATGAGCGTGGAAGGCAGCGCGGGCGGCATGGTGAGCGTCACCATGAACGGTCAGGGCCACATGACGGCCATCAAGATCAAGCCCGAGGCGGTCGACCCGGACGACGTGGAAGCCCTGGAGGACCTGATTCTGGTCGCCGTGCAGGACGCCGCCGCGAAAGCGAACGAGCTGCAGCAGCAGGAAACCCAGAAGAGCCTGGGGATGTTCGGCGGGATGCTGTAACCCCTGCCGCTCCCCCGCGCGGGGCCCGGCGGGCTTCGCCGGACGGGGCGGCGTGGACCACATCACCCCTGAGGGCCCGGACGCCATGAGGCTGCCCGGGCGGGGCGGTCAGTGCCGCCCGCAAGGAGACGCATGAAGTATCCACCTTCGCTGGTGGCGTTGATCCGCGAACTGTCGCGCCTGCCGGGCGTCGGCCCGAAAAGTGCGCAGCGGCTCGCGTTCCACCTGTTCGAGCAGCCGCGCGAGGACACCGAGCGGCTGGCGAGCGCCATCATGAGCGCGAAACGCGACCTGCACACCTGCCCGAAGTGCTTCAACATCACGGACCGGGAGTTCTGTGACGTATGCACGGACCCAGCGCGCGATCAGGAGCTGATCTGCGTCGTGGAGGAGCCGGGCGACCTGATCGCCATTGAGCGCAGCGGCGAGTACCGCGGGCTGTACCACGTACTGCACGGCGCGATCAGCCCCATGAACGGCGTCGGGCCGGACAAGCTGATGATCAAGCCGCTGCTGCCGCGCGTGGCAGCGGGCATGGAGGTCATCCTGGCGACCAGCACGACCGTGGAGGGCGAGGCGACGAGCCTGTACCTGCAGCGCCTGCTGGAGCCGCTGGGCGCGACCGTGTCGCGCATCGCGTACGGCCTGCCGGTGGGTGGCGCGCTGGAGTACGCGGACGAGGTGACGCTCGGGCGCGCCCTCACGGGCCGTCAGCGCCTCACCCGCTGAGTCTGTCCAGACGCCTTCCCCCACCCCCGCCGCGCGCGGGGGTTTCGCTGTGGACGCGGCCTCTCACGGTCGGCTTATACTGAGTGGGCATGCAGAACCTGCTCTCTGAATTGGTCGCGGACGTCAGTGGCGCGTGGGGCGCGGCGATTGGCGGCCTGGACGGTCTGGTCGTCGAGTCGTACGCGAACGCCTCCGTGGACCTGAGTCTGCTCGTCGCGGAACACGCGGGCCTGATGCGCGCCGTGAATCAGGCGTACGAGGTCACGTTGTCCGGCGGTGCGTCACGGGAGCTGTTCGTGCGCGGCGAGCGCCTCTCGGCGTACCTGGTGCCCATCCACCACGACTTCTTCCTGATGCTGGCGCTGGACGGCGGCGCCAACCTCGGTCAGGCGCGCCTGTACGGCGCGGAGACCGCCCGGAAACTCGAGGAGACGCTGTGAAGCTCAATGCCATGATGGCAATGCCCGGCGTGCAGGCGGCAGTGATGGTCGGCCTGGACGGCCTGGCCCTGGAAGCGCACGGCGCGGACGCTGAGCGCCTCGCGGCGGAACTGGCGGCGCTGCGCACCTCCATGGAGCGCATCACGCGGCGCCTCGAAGCGGGCGGCATTTCGCGCGTGGCGTTCACGAGCGACAAGTACGAGGTGGTGGCCGTGGCGTTGCCGAACATGATGCTGGCGGCGCTGCTGGCGCGCGGCGTGGATACGCGCGCGGCGCAGCAGGAGCTCGCGCGCGTGGCGCTGGACGTGCAGGCGGGTCGCTGATGAGCGTCGTGGAGGACGTGAAGGCCATTCGTGGCGTGCGTCTGGCAGCGATTGTGGACAGCGCCGGTCGCGTGCTCGACAGCGTCGGCGGCGACGTAGATCTGAAACTTGTGGAGGCGGGCCGCGCCGTGGCGGGCAGCTTGAGCGCCACGCTGGGCGGCGGGGAACTGCGTGACATGGTCATCGACGTGGAGGAAGGGCCGGTGCTGCTCACCAGCCTGGGGGATCGCCTGCTGATCACCTGCTTCGATGACGTGGCGAACCTCGGCCGCATCCGCTTCTCGCTGCGCCGGGCCGTGCCGGAATTGCAGAGCCGCTAGGCTCGCACAAGAGGAGGGCCGCGCCTGCAGGCGCGGCCCTCCTCTTGTGCTGGGGCCGGGGCGGACCGGCCTCGGCCCTTGTTCAGTCGGCGGCGCTGCCCTGCGCGTACTGCAGGCGGTGCAGGCGCGCGTAGTACCCTTCGCGGGCGAGCAGGTCGGCGTGGGTGCCCTGCTCGACGATGCGGCCCTTGCGCATGACGACGATGCGGTCACAGTGCTCGATGGTGCTGAGGCGGTGCGCGATGATGATGCTGGTGCGCCCGTGCATGACCTTGGCGAGGGCGTCCTGAATGCGCAGCTCCGTTTCAGTGTCGACGCTGGCGGTCGCTTCGTCGAGGACGAGCAGGATGTCCGGGTTCTGGATCAGCGCGCGCGCGAACGCGAGCAGCTGCTTCTGGCCGGTGGACAGCGTGGCGCCACGTTCGCGCACCTCGGTGTCGTACCCGTGTTCGAGGCTCACGATGTAATCGTGCACGCCGACGTACTTGCACGCCTGGATGACGCGGTCGAGGCTGATGTCGGGGTTGTCGAGGGTGAGGTTGCTGCGCAGGGTGCCCGCGAACAGGAACACGTCCTGCAGCACCACGCCGACGTGGCGGCGCAGGTCGTGCTGCGCGAGGTCGCGCACGTCCACGCCGTCGACGCGGACGGCGCCGCGCTGCACGTCGTAGAAGCGGCTCACGAGGCTGGTGATGCTGGTCTTGCCGGCGCCGGTGGCGCCCACGAGGGCGACGCTTTCGCCGGGCTGGATGTGCAGGTCGATGCCGCGCAGGATCCAGCGGTCGTCGGTGTCGGAGGTGGTGGCGGTGACGTCCTCGCTGTAGGCGAACCACACGCCCTCGAGGTCGACCTGGCCTTTGAAGTGCTCGAGGCGGCGCGCGTCAGGTTTGTCGGTGATGCGCTCTTCGGTGTCGAGCACGCCGAAGATGCGTTCGCTGCTGGCCATGGCGGCCTGCAGGTTGTTCATGACGTCCGCGAGGTCCTGGATGGGCTGGAAGAGCTGCGTGACCCACGCGGTGAACGCGACGAGCGTGCCGAGGCTGATGCCCTGGCCGCTGAGGATCTCGCGGCCGGCGTACCACAGGACCAGGGCCACGGCGACCTGCCCGAGCAGCGCGACGGTGGGCATGAACAGCGAGAACCAGTGGATGGAGTTGATGTTCGCGCCGAGCAGGCCGCGGTTGGCGCGGTCGAAGTCGTGCGCGGAGCGCGCTTCGCGGCCGAACAGCTGCACGGTGAGCATGCCGGTGATGTTTTCGTTGAGTTTGGTGTTGACGATGGCCTGCTGCAGGCGCGTGTTGCGGAAGGCGTCGCGGATGCGGGCGCGGAAGAAGTTCGTGACGAGGAACAGCACGGGCAGGACGGCGAAGCTCACGAGCGCGAGTTCCCAGCTGATGCTGAGCATGATCACGACGTACGCGATGATCAGGAAGGTGCTCTGGATCAGGCTGACCAGGCCGCTGGTGATGAACTGGTTGATGGCGTCGACGTCGCTGGTGACGCGGGTGATGAGGCGCCCCACGGGGTTCTGGTCGAAGTACGCGAGGTGCAGGCGCTGCAGTTTCGTGAAGATATCGGCGCGGATGTCGTTGAGGACGCGCTGCCCGAGGAAGCTGATGGCGATGGTGAAGGCGTAGCGCAGCAGGAACTCCACAACCTTCAGGCCGAGGTACAGCAGCGCCGCGACGAGCAGGCCGTGGTACAGGGCCTCGCGGGCGTTCTGAGGCTGCTGGAGGACGTTTGTGCCGCTGAGGTACTGGTCGATGGCGTGCCGCTGGATCAGGCCGAAGGTGGGCTGCGCAACGGCGATCAGGAACGCGAGGATCAGGCCACCGATCACCAGGGGGCGGTAGGGTTTGAGGTACACCAGCACGCGGCGAGTGAGTTGGGCATCGAACGCCTTCTTGAAGGCTTCGTCCGGCTGGGTCATGCTTGGCGCTCCGTGGCGTTGGGGTCGGTGGTGGTGAGGTCGGTGGTGGTGAGGTCGGTGCCGAGGTCCTGTTCGAGGTCCTGCGCGAGCCGCTGTTTGCGGTCGAGGTCGGCGTAGTGACCGCCGAGCGCGAGGAGTTCGTCGTGGCTGCCCTGTTCGATGATGCGGCCGTCTTCGAGGACGATGATGTGGTCGGCGCCGCGCAGGGTGCTGACGCGGTGGCCGATGAGCAGCACGGTGCGGCCCTGCTGGACCTGTTGAAGGCCGGTGAGGATGCGGCGTTCGGTTTCGGTGTCGACGGCGCTCATGCTGTCGTCGAGAATCAGGATTTTCGGCTGGCGGGCGATGGCGCGCGCGAGGGCGGTGCGTTGCCGTTGGCCGCCGCTGAGCGTCACACCGCGTTCGCCGAGCATGGTGTTGTAGGTGTTCGGGAAGTCCTCGATGTCGCGGTCGAGCCCGGCGAGTCGGGCGGCGTCGCGCACGCGGTCCATGTCCGGTGCGGGGTCGTCCGCGATGGGCGCCGCGGCGTCGCGGACGTTCACGCGCGTGGGGATGGGCGGGTACTGCGCGCCGTTCAGACCGAAGGCAATGTTGTTGGCGACGGTGTCGCTGAACAGGAACGGTTCCTGCGGGACGACCGCGATGGCGTCGCGGAGTTGCGCGAGCGGGTACTCGCGCAGGTCGCGGCCGTCCAGGCGGACGGCGCCGCTCGTGGGGTCCATCAGGCGCGTGACGAGCTGGGACAGGACGGTCTTGCCGCTGCCGGTCGGGCCGGTGATGCCGAGGGTCATGCCGGCGGGGATGTGCAGGGTAATGCCCTGCAGGACGGGGCGCTCGCCGAAGCGGACGCTGACGTTCTCGAAGCTGAGGTCGCCGCGCAGCTCACCCTGGAGGGGGGCGGTGCGTCCGGGACGGTCACGGACCTGCGGGTGCGCGTCGAAGATCTCCTGCAACCGCACCCAGGAGGCGAGGCCGCGCTGCGTGAGGTTGGCGATGTACCCGATGCTCAGCATGGGCCATGCGAGGCGTTCGAGGGTGGTGGCGTACTGCACGAACTGCCCGAGGCTGAGGTCCGCGCCGGGCACGAGGCCGAGGATCATGCGGCCGCCGTACGCGAGGACGAGGACGTACGCGATGCCCATGAGCAGGCTGATGAACGCCTGGAGGGGACCGTCGACGCGTGCGAGGGCCAGGAAGCGGCGCAGCAGTTCGAGGTTCATGGCGCGGTACGCGCTGATTTCGCGGTCCTCGATGGCGTAGCCTTTCACGACGCGGGCGCCGCTGAAGTTCTCCTGCGCCTTGGCGCTGATGGCGCTGTTCTGCTCCTGCACCAGCACGTACCGCTGGGCGATCAGGCGGGAGAGGTACACGAGCAGGCCGATCATGATGGGGAACACGGCGAGGACGGCGACGGTGAGGCGCCAGCTGACGCTGAACATGACGCTGAAGCTGGCGATGAAGACGCTGGTGACGTTGACGATCTGCCACGCGCCGAAGCCGAGCATTTCGCGCACGGCGCTGAGGTCGCCGGTGAGGCGGTTCATGAGGTCGCCGGTGCGCGCGCGGTCGAAGTAGGGCTTGTCGAGCTGGCTGAGGTGGCCGAACAGGTCACGGCGGATCTCGTATTCGGTTTCGCGGCTGGCGACGACGATGTTGCGCCGCATGATCAGCATCAGCGTAGCGGACAGTGCGGAGGCGGCGATGATGCCGAGGGCGTACAGCGCGAGTGTGCTGACGCTCAGGCCGGGCGTGGCGGGGTTGCGGTCGACGCTTGCGCTGAGGTGGTCGATGCCGCGGCCGAGCAGGTAGGGCGGCAACAGGACGGCCATGTTGGAGAACAGCACGGCGACGAGGCCGATGAGGTACTGGCGCCGGTGGAGACGCAGGTACGGCCACAGGGTGTGTAGGGGGTGCAAGTGGTCACCTCGGGTGGGGTGGGGAATTGCCGGATTGACGGGCACAAAAACGATCCAGTGTACGCCTGCCCCTGCGGGGAGAACATGCGCCAATTGACACACCCTCGCGTGGTGCTTGACACGTTTTTGGGCCGGTGGTAGCATCTCAACCCGGAAGTCAGCGAGCGCTTCGGCGCGGACCGCACTTCCAAAACGCTCGGGAGGCGTGACCTTTCCGACTCGGGACAGGTGCCACTCTAGCTCAATCTGGTAGAGCACCCGACTTGTAATCGGAAGGTTAGGAGTTCGATTCTCCTGAGTGGCTCCAAACAATTTGGGCCAGCCTGAATAAGGCAAAATCTGGGTAGGTGGCCGAGTGGTTAAAGGCGACAGACTGTAAATCTGTTCTCATACGAGTACGGCGGTTCGAATCCGCCCCTGCCCACCAGGTAACGCGGGAATAGCTCAGCTGGTAGAGCGTCAGCTTCCCAAGCTGAATGTCGCGAGTTCGAATCTCGTTTCCCGCTTACGCTCGTGTAGCTCAGTGGTAGAGCACTCCCTTGGTAAGGGAGAGGTCGTCGGTTCAATCCCGACCACGAGCTCCAACAGTAGAATGAATGGCCCGCTCAGTAACGTGCGGGCCGCATTCTCATGTGCAGCATTCATTATTCCTGAGGAGGAATCATCATGGCTAAAGGTACGTTTGAACGCACGAAGCCGCACGTGAACGTGGGCACCATCGGGCACGTCGACCACGGGAAAACCACGCTGACCGCCGCGATCACCTTCACGGCCGCCGCCAGCGACCCCACCGTCGAGAAGCTCGCGTACGACCAGATCGACAAGGCCCCCGAAGAAAAGGCCCGCGGCATCACCATCAACACCGCGCACGTCGAGTACAACACCCCCACGCGCCACTACAGCCACGTGGACTGCCCCGGTCACGCCGACTACGTCAAGAACATGATCACCGGCGCCGCGCAGATGGACGGCGCGATCCTGGTCGTGAGCAGCGCTGACGGCCCCATGCCCCAGACCCGCGAGCACATCCTGCTCGCCCGTCAGGTCGGCGTGCCCTACATCGTCGTGTTCATGAACAAAGTCGACATGGTCGACGACGAAGAACTGCTGGAACTCGTCGAAATGGAAATCCGCGAGCTGCTCAGCCGCTACGAATTCCCCGGCGACGACCTCCCCGTCATCAAGGGCAGCGCCCTCCAGGCCCTCGAAGCGCTCCAGGGCAACCCCAAGACCGCCCGCGGCGAAAACCAGTGGGTTGACAAGATCTGGGAACTGCTCGACGCCGTCGACAGCTACATCCCCACCCCCGAGCGCGACACCGACAAGACCTTCCTGATGCCCGTCGAAGACGTCTTCACCATCACCGGTCGTGGCACCGTCGCCACCGGCCGCGTCGAACGTGGCGTCATCAAGGTCCAGGACGAAGTCGAAATCGTCGGCCTGCGCGACACCCGCAAGACCACCGTCACCGGCATCGAAATGCACCGCAAGCTCCTCGACCAGGGCATGGCGGGCGACAACGTCGGCCTGCTGCTGCGCGGCGTGGCGCGTGACGACGTGGAACGCGGCCAGGTGCTCGCCAAACCCGGCACCATCAAGCCCCACACCAAGTTCGAAGCCAGCGTGTACATCCTCAGCAAGGACGAGGGTGGCCGTCACAGCGCGTTCTTCGGCGGCTACCGCCCGCAGTTCTACTTCCGCACCACGGACGTGACCGGCATCGTGGAACTGCCCGAAGGCGTCGAAATGGTCATGCCCGGTGACAACATCAGCTTCACCGTGGACCTGATCAAGCCCATCGCCATGGAAGAAGGCCTCCGCTTCGCCATCCGCGAAGGCGGCCGTACCGTCGGCGCCGGCGTCGTCACCAAGATCGTCGAGTAATCTCGGCGGACGGGGAGGCCGTGGGGAATTCCACGGCCTCCCCGTCATTGGGGAAGCGTGGGTGGACAGCGGAACGCTTCGCCCGTATACTTTGGAATGTTGCCTGCCGTAGGGCAGGCTTTTCACCAGTGAAGCTCGAAATGGGCACCGCGCAGGCGGACACTGGGAGTCAGGGACGGCCCCCGCGGGCGCCTGACGAAAGGAGTGAGCAACATGGCGAAGGATGGTCCTCGCATCATCATCAAGATGGAAAGCACCGCCGGCACGGGGTTCTACTACACCACCACCAAGAACCGTCGGAACACGCAGGCGAAGCTGGAACTCAAGAAGTACGATCCCGTCGCGAAGAAGCACGTCGTCTTCAAAGAGAAGAAGATCTAAAGCGGGTCCAGCGGCGGGTCGGGCTTTGACCCGACCCGCCTGTCTGGCTTCCGCCCGAGGTGAAGCATGAACGGGATCGTGCGGTATTTCCAGGAAGCGCGGCTTGAACTGCTGCGTGTCACCTGGCCCACCCGCCAGCAGGTGCTGGAGGGCACGCAAGCGGTACTGATCTTCGTGATCGCCTTGACCCTGATCACCTTCTTGTACGACAAGGTGTTCCAGGTGCTCGTGAAGCTGGTGCTGCCATGAGTATCGAATGGTACGCGGTGCATACCTACGTCGGTCAGGAAGACCGCGTTGAAGACAACCTGATCAAGCGCGCCCGCGCGTACAGCATGTACGGCCTCAAGATCTTCCAGGTCCTGCAGCCCACTGAAGAAGCGGTGGAGCTGAAAGAGGGCGGCAAGAAGGAAACCGTCAAGCGCAAGATGTTCCCTGGGTACGTCTTCGTTCAGATGGACATTGAGGACGAGCACAGCCCCGGCGAGCTCGGCGAGTCGTGGGAAGTGGTGCGCGGCACGCCCGGCGTGACCGGCTTTGTCGGCACGACGACTCGCCCGGTGCCGCTCTCTCCCGAGGAAGTGCAGCGTCTGCTGGCGTCGGTGGGCGTGGCCGCGAAGGCCACCGAAGTGGCGCCGCGCATCAAGGTCAACTTCAAGGAAGGCGACATGGTGCGCGTCACCAGCGGTCCGTTCGCGGACTTCAGTGGCGTGGTCAGCGAAGTGAACGCCGCACAGGCGAAAGTGAAGGTGCTCGTGAGCATCTTCGGGCGCGAAACGCCCGTGGAACTGGACTTCTCGCAGGTCAGCCGCGGCTGATTCTCGCAGACCGCTTGGCAAGCCGAGCGTCGGTCCTGTACACTGGGAGAGTTGCTGCCTTCGCGGCAGCATGCGCTTAGCGTCAGCACCCCGCAGGACGCGCGCGCCGTTTGCGCGCGTTGAGGGGGAGCTAAGGAGGAAGTTATGAAGAAAGTCGTCGGTTTGGTGAAACTGCAACTGCCGGCGGGCAAGGCCACCCCGGCCCCGCCCGTGGGTCCCGCGCTCGGTCAGCACGGCGCGAACATCATGGAGTTCACGAAGGCGTTCAATGCCGCCACCGCGGACAAGGGTGACGCGATCATTCCCGTGGAGATCACGATCTTCGCGGATCGCAGCTTCACGTTCATCACGAAGACCCCGCCCATGAGCTACCTGATCCGCAAGGCGTCGGGCATCGCCAAGGGCAGCAGCACCCCCAACAAGAGCAAGGTCGGCAAGCTGACCTGGGACCAGGTGCTGGAAATCGCCAAGACCAAAATGCCTGACCTGAACGCCGCCAGCGTGGAAGCGGCCGCGAACACCGTCGCCGGCACCGCGCGCAGCATGGGCGTCACCGTCGAAGGGGGCCCCAATGCCTAAGCACGGCAAACGCTACAACGCCCTGGTGGGCAAGGTGGACCGCAGCAAGCTGTACAGCGTCGACGAAGCGACCACCCTCGTCAAGGAACTCGCCACCGCGAAGTTCGACGAGACCGTCGAAGTGCACTTCCGCCTCGGCATCGACCCGCGCAAGAGCGACCAGACGGTGCGCGGCACCGTGGCGCTCCCTCACGGCACGGGCCGCAGCGTGCGCGTCGCCGTGATCACCAAGGGTGACAAGCTCGCCGAAGCCGAAGCGGCCGGTGCGGACGTCGTCGGCGCCGAAGAGCTCATCGAGCGCATCCTGGGTGGCTACATGGACTTCGACGCCGTCGTGGCGACGCCGGACATGATGGCCCAGGTCGGTCAGAAGCTCGCGCGTCTGCTCGGGCCGCGCGGCCTGCTCCCCAACCCCAAGAGCGGCACCGTCGGCCCCGACGTCGCCGGCATGGTGAAGGGCCTCAAGGCCGGTCGCATCGAGTTCCGTAACGACAAGACCGGCGTCGTGCACGCCCCCATCGGCAAGGCCTCGTTCGGCGCCGAGCAGCTCGCGGAGAACCTCCGTTCGCTCGTCGGCGCGCTCGAAGCGGCCAAGCCGGGCAGCGCCAAGGGCGTGTACCTGCGCAGCGCGTTCGTGACGAGCACTATGGGCCCCAGCGTGCCCGTGACGCTCGCCAGCGCCGAGTAACACCCGGGGACCGGGCAGGGCCCGGTCCCTGCTGAACCTCAGCACCCCGGTGCGCAAGCACCTCTGAACGGCATCGTAGACAGCGGGCACCCTTGCCAGGTTTAAATACCCCGCCGAGTTGTCTTGTGCTCACGCACTGGACAGGGTCACAGCCAAGGAGGATTATCAGTGGCGAACCCCCGTAACAAAGAAACCCTGGCCGCGCTCCAGGAGACCATGAAGGGCATCGAGACGTTCTACGTCGTCGACTACCAGGGTCTCACCGCCGGTCAGCTCACCAACCTGCGCAAGCAGCTCGTGGAGAAGGGTGGGCGACTGATCGTCGCCAAGAACACCCTGATCAACATCGCGCTGCAGGACGGCGGCCGTGACTTCGCGGACGCCCTGCACGGCCCCAGCGCCGTGGTTGTCGCTCAGGACGACCCCGCCGGCGTGGCGAAGGTCCTCGCGGATGCCAGCAAAGGCAACGACAAGGGCATCCCCGCCGTGAAGGCCGGCTTCGTGGAAGGCACGCGCGTCGACGTGAAAGTCGTCGAGCGTCTCGCCAGCCTCGGCAGCAAGCAGAGCCTCCAGGGCGAACTGGTCGGCGTGCTCAGCGCTCACCTGTCGAACTTCGTGGGCATCCTCGAAGCGTACCGCGAGAAGCTCGAAGGCCAGAGCGCTTAAGCGCCTGTCCCTTCATCCCATCAAACTCAAGCGCGGCCGCGCGCCGCACTGTGAAATTCAATCCCGGAGGATTACACCATGGCTTACGACAAACAAGCGCTTATCGACCAACTCGGCCAGCTCACCATCATGGAACTCGCGGACCTCATCGACGGTCTGAAGGAAACCTGGGGCGTCACCGCCGCCGTGGCCGCCGGCCCCGCCGCTGCCGCTGCTGCGCCCGTTGAAGAGAAGACCGAGTTCGACGTCGTCCTCGTGGACGCCGGCGCTCAGAAGATCAACGTCATTAAGGAACTGCGCGCCATCACCGGCCTGGGTCTGAAGGAAGCCAAGGACCTCAGCGAGAAGGGCGGCAACGTCAAGGAAGGCGTCAGCAAGGAAGACGCCGAGAAGTTCAAGGCGCAGCTCGAAGGCGCCGGCGCCCGCGTCGAACTCAAGTAAACCTCCCCTCACCGGGTGTGCACCCCAGGCTTCGGCCTGGGGTTTTTGCTGCACTTCCCCAACGCGCGCTTGACATCCCTGCACACTCGGGTATAATCTTGTCTTTGGCCACCACGATCGGTGGTAATTCAGGAGCGACTTGCAGGTTTGCTGGAACTCCATCTCACATCGGTATGACTCGGAGGCGCGGGCGCCAGCCCCCTGCCTCCCCTCAGCCTTGTTAGCCATGATGGGCAATGGCAGGTCCGGGGAAGCCATTTATTTCTCGTGCGAGAGGTGTACATGAGGCCACGCATTGAGCGTTTCGGTGAAATCACCGAAGTCATCCCCCTTCCCGACCTGACCGAAGTTCAGGTCCGTTCCTTCAACCAATTCCTGCAGACGGGCGTCGCCGCGGACCGCCGCGAAAACGCCGGCCTGCAAAGCGCGTTCAAGGAAGTCTTCCCCATCGACGAAACCGAGAAGGGCCGCAGCAGCGGCCTGGTCCTCGACTTCCTCGAATACAAGCTCGGCGACGCCCCCTACACCCCCGAAGAGTGCCGCGAAAAGGACCTGACCTACCAGGCGCCCCTCTACGCGAAACTGCAGCTGATCCACAAGGACAGCGGCCTGATCAAAGAAGACCAGGTGTTCCTCGGGGACCTGCCGCTGATGACCATCGACGGCAGCTTCGTGATCAACGGCGCCGACCGCGTGGTCATCAGCCAGATCCACCGCTCCCCCGGCGTGTACTTCACGAGCAGCTACAAAGGCATCAAGAAGACCTACACCGGCGCGATCATCCCCATGCCCAAGCGCGGCCCCTGGATTGAACTGGAGTTCAACAGCGGCGTGCTGGAAATGAAGGTCAACAAGCGCAAGTTCCCGGTCAGCATGCTGCTGCGCGTGCTCGGCATGGACGACGCGCAGATCAAGACGCTGCTCACCGAGTTCGACCCGAACGGTGAGGTGCCCGAGGACAAGAGCGCCGGCATGAACGCCGACGAAGCGCTGCTGCGCCTGTTCACGGTTCTGCGTCCCGGTGACCCCCCCAAGCGCGACAAGGCCGTGCAGTACCTGTACGGGCTGCTCGCCGACCCCAAACGCTACGACCTCGGCGACCCCGGCCGCTTCAAGATGAACCGCAAGCTCGGCACGAACCGTGACGAGCGGACGCTGCTCACCTTCGAAAACGGCAAGTTCGCGGACGCCGGCCTGATCGACACCATCCGTTACCTGCTCGCCCTGCAGACCGGCCTCGAAGAGATGACGGTCGGTGCGGACGAGGACGGCGTGGCCATCACCGTGCCCGTGGGCGAGGACGACATCGACCACCTCGGCAACCGCCGCGTGCGCACCGTCGGTGAACTGCTCGCCGACCAGCTGCGCGTGGGCCTCGGCCGCATGGCGCGCGGCGTGCGCGAGCGCATGCTGCTCGGCAACCCCGACGCCGCCACCCCCACGAAGCTCGTCAACAACCGCCCGATTGTCGCGGCGATGCGCGAGTTCTTCGGCCGCAGCCAGCTCAGCCAGTTCAAGGACCAAACCAACCCGCTCGCGGAACTGCGCCACAAGCGCCGCATCTCCGCGCTCGGCCCGGGCGGTCTGACCCGCGAACGCGCCGGCTTCGACGTGCGCGACGTGCACCGTACGCACTACGGCCGCGTGTGCCCGATCGAAACGCCGGAAGGCGCGAACATCGGTCTGATCAGCTCGCTCGCCAGCTTCTCGAAGGTCAACGACCTCGGCTTCATGGAAGCGCCGTACCGCAAGGTCGTCGACGGCCGCGTGACCGACAACGTCATGTACATGACCGCCGACGTGGAAGACCTGTACGCGATCGCGCAGGCGAACAGCCCCCTGAACCCCGACGGCAGCTTCGCCGAGGACCGCGTCCTCGCGCGTAAGAAGGGCGACCCGAGCTTCTACGAACCGGCCGACGTGCAGTACATGGACGTCTCGCCGAAGCAGATCGTGTCGGTCAGCACCGCGCTGATCCCCTTCCTGGAGCACGACGACGCGAACCGCGCGCTCATGGGTTCCAACATGCAGTCGCAGGCCGTGCCGCTCGTGCGCGCCGAAAGCCCCGCCGTGGGCACCGGCGTCGAGGAGCGCGTCGTCATCGACAGCGGCACCAGCGTTGTGAGCGACGTGGACGGCACCGTCACGTACGTCGACGCGCGCGTCATCCAGGTGACGCTGGGCGAGGACGCCCCGCACGTCGGCATGGTGAAGGGCAACGTCCGCACCTTCGAACTGATCCGCTTCACCCGCAGCAACCAGGGCACCAACCTCGACCAGCACCCCATCGTCAACATCGGCGATACGGTCAAGCGCGGCGAGGTCATCGCGGACGGCCCGGCCAGCGACTACGGTCGCCTCGCGCTCGGTCAGAACATCACCATCGCGATCATGCCGTTTGACGGCTTCAACTTCGAAGACGCCATCTGCATCAGCGAGTCCCTGGTCCGCAAAGACTTCTACACCAGCGTCCACATCGAAAAAGACGAGATCGACGCGCGTGACACGAAGCTCGGGCCGGAAAAGATCACCCGCGACATCCCGGGCCTCAGCGAAGCGGCTCTGCGCGACCTCGACGAGGACGGCATCGTCCGCGTCGGCGCCGAAGTCAAACCCGGCGATATCCTCGTCGGCAAGACCAGCTTCAAGGGCGAAAGCGAGCCGACCCCCGAAGAGCGCCTGCTGCGCAGCATCTTCGGCGAGAAGGCCCGTGAAGTGAAGGACACCTCGCTGCGCGTCCGCTCCGGTGAAGGCGGCATCGTCGTCAAGACCGTGCGCTTCCGCCGCGGCGACGAAGGCGTCGACCTCAAACCCGGCGTGCGCGAAATGGTCCGCGTGTACGTGGCGCAGAAGCGCCGCCTGCAGGTGGGCGACAAGGTCGCGAACCGCCACGGGAACAAAGGCGTCGTGTCCAAGATCCTCCCGCCCGAGGACATGCCGTACCTGCCCGACGGCACCCCCGTCGACCTCGTGTTCAACCCGCTCGGCGTGCCGAGCCGCATGAACCTCGGCCAGATCCTGGAAACGCACCTCGGTGAGGTCGCGCGACTGGTCGGCGCGAAGTTCGTGACGCCCGTGTTCGACAGCGCCACCGAAGCGGCCATCAAGGACATGCTCGAAGTGGCCGCCGCCGAACGCCTGCAGAAGCGCCGCGACGAAGGCTTCGAAACCGACGTCCGCGAAGCGGAAGTGCTCGACCGCGCCGGCAAGCTCGGCGTCATCGACCACCCGGGCGGCGAGTACGACAAAGCGCAGATGCAGCTGTCCCGCACCGGCAAGAGCGTCCTGTTCGACGGGCGCACCGGCGAGGCCGTCAGCGGCCCCGTGGTGGTCGGCACCATGTACGTCATGAAGCTCTACCACATGGTGGAAGACAAGCTGCACGCCCGCAGCACCGGCCCGTACAGCCTCATCACCCAGCAGCCGCTCGGGGGTAAGGCGCAGTTCGGCGGTCAGCGCTTCGGCGAAATGGAAGTGTGGGCGCTCGAAGCGTACGGCGCCGCGCACACCCTGCAGGAAATGCTCACCATCAAGTCCGACGACATCGAAGGCCGCGACGCCGCCTACCAGGCGATCGTCAAGGGCGACGAGGTGGCGGCCAGCACCATCCCCGAGTCCTTCAAGGTGCTCGTGAAAGAACTCCACTCGCTGGGCCTGGACGTCGAGGTGCTCGACCAGGGCGACAAGGCCGTGGACATCTTCGAAGGGATGATGCCCAAGCGGTAACCCCGCTGCGGGAAGCCGGCACCTCCGGCTTCCCGGCGCGGAACGCACGCGACGTGCGCGCCGCGCGCTCCCGAGAACCCCAAGCCTCTCCCCCACTGGAGTGATGCTTTGAAAGATTTCAGTAAAGTCCGTATCGCCATCGCCAGCCCCGCGAAAATTCGCGAGTGGAGCTTCGGCGAAGTCGAGAAGCCGGAAACCATCAACTACCGCACCCTCAAGCCCGAACGCGAAGGTCTGTTCGACGAGCGCATCTTCGGGCCGATCAAGGACTACGAGTGCGCGTGCGGCAAGTACAAGCGCCAGCGCTACGAAGGCAAGGTCTGCGAACGCTGCGGCGTCGAAGTGACCAGCAGCAAGGTCCGCCGCTACCGCATGGGCCACATCGACCTCGCGACGCCCGCCGCGCACATCTGGTACGTCAAGGACACCCCGAGCAAAATCGGCACGCTCCTCGACCTCAGCGCCGCGCAGCTGGAGAAGGTGCTGTACTTCAGCAGCTTCCTCGTCACGAAGCCCGAGAACGCCCAGAAGGACGGCCGTCCGCTCAAGCGCGGCGAGCTCCTCAGCGACGAGGAGTACCGCGAGCTGCGCTACGGCCGCCAGGAAACCTACACCCTGCCGAACGGCACCGAAGCGGCCATCCGCGACGGTGAGTACGTCACGCGCGGTCAGGTGCTCGGCGGGAACGTCGTCAGCAAAATGGACGGCCTCGCGCAGTACCGCTTCCCCCGCCGCGCGGAACTCCACTACCGCGAGCAGGCCGACGCGAGCCTCCCCATCGACGCCGCCCAGCTGATCGAGCAGGAAAGCTTCCGTGCCGGTGAGATCCTCGCGGAACTCACCGAGGACGTCCGCATCACCGCGCCGCTCGCCGGCATCGCGTTCATGCATGACCTCGGCGAGGACAGCGTCGTCGTGGAACTCCGCGACGAGGACGACGACGTGATGGCGCGCGTGTACGTGCCGCACGGCATGAACGTGCAGATCGCCCAGGGCGAGAAGCTCGACGTGGGCGCCGTCATCGCGACCGCCAGCAGCGGCAGCCGCCTGCGCGTCAGCCGCGACAGCCGCCTCGCGGGCGTCACGTTCCCCAAGAAGGGCTTCGTGAAGGTCACGGCCCACTGGGAGCGCACGGAAACGTACCCCATCAACCCCACCATGCACGTCCTCGTGGGCGACGGCAGCGAGGTCCGCGAGGGCCAGCGCGTCATCGGCGCGATTGACGAGGAGCAGATGGTCACCGCCGAACGCGACGGCACCATCACGCTGCACGCGCCCGCCAGCATCATCGTCAGCAAGGCGAAGGTCTACCCGTACCAGGACGAGCCGCTCGTCATCAACGGTGACCGCGTCGAGCCGGGCGACGACCTCGCCGACGGCGGCAACATCCGCAGCGAGATCAGCGGCCGCATCGAGCTGGACCTCGTGCGCAAGCAGGTCCGCGTGATCGAGTCGTACGACTTCGAAGCGAAGATGGGCGCCGAAGCCGTCAAGGAACTCCTCGACGACCTCGACCTGCCCACGCTCGAAGCCGAACTCGGCGAGCAGATGAAGGACAACAGCCGCCACAAGCGCGCCAAGGCCCGCAAGCGCCTGGAAGTCGCGCGCAGCTTCATCAAGAGCGGCAACCACCCCTCCTGGATGATCCTGGAGACGGTGCCCGTCATGCCGCCCGACCTGCGCCCCATGGTGCAGGTGGACGGTGGCCGCTTCGCGACCTCCGACCTGAACGACCTGTACCGCCGCCTGATCAACCGCAACAACCGCCTGCGCAAACTCATGAGCCAGGGCGCGCCGGACATGATCATCCGCAACGAAAAGCGCATGCTCCAGGAAGCCGTGGACGCGCTGATCGACAACGGCCGCCGCGGCAGCCCCGTCACCAACCCCGGCTCTGACCGCAGCCTGCGCTCCCTCACCGACCTGCTCGGCGGGAAACAGGGCCGCTTCCGTCAGAACCTGCTCGGGAAGCGCGTCGACTACTCCGGCCGCTCCGTGATCGTCGTCGGTCCGCAGCTCAAACTGCACCAGTGCGGTGTGCCGAAGCGCATGGCGCTCGAACTCTTCAAGCCGTTCCTGTTCAAGCTGCTTGAGGAGAAGGGCGAAGTCACGAACATCAAGCAGGCCCGCAAGATGCTCGAACGCTACCGCGATACCCGCGACAGCGTGTGGGACGCCCTCGAAGAGGTCATCGAGGACAAGGTCGTGCTGCTCAACCGCGCGCCGACCCTCCACCGCCTCGGCATTCAGGCGTTCGAGCCGGTGCTCGTCGAGGGCCAGTCCATCCAGCTGCACCCGCTGGTCTGTGAAGCCTTCAACGCCGACTTCGACGGCGACCAGATGGCCATTCACGTCCCGCTGAGCGCGCAGGCGCAGGCCGAAGCGCGCATCCAGATGCTCAGCGCGCACAACCTGCTGTCCCCCGCGAACGGCGAGCCGAACGTGAAGCCCAGCCGCGACATCATCCTCGGCATCTTCACGCTGACGCAGCTGCGCCGCGACACCGTCGGCGCCGGCCGCAACTTCGACAACGAGCAGGCCGTCCTCGACGCGTACGACCGTGGCGAGATCCGCCTGAACAGCCCCGTGAAGATCGGTGACCGCGAGGTCACGCCGGGCCGCCTGAAGTTCACCTTCAGCAACCCCGACGAAGCGATCCTCGCCGTGGAACGTGGCGTGCTCGACTACCAGGACGCGGTGCGCATCCGCGTGAACGGCGTCACGCACGACACCAGCGCCGGCCGCGTGATGTTCCGCCGCCTCGTCACCGAAGCGCTCGGCACCCGCAACGCCCACCTCGTGGACGAACTGGTGGACCTGAGCACCACGTACGAAAAAGACGGCCTGAAGGACATGGTCATCGCGTGCTTCAAGCGTCTCGGCGTGGAAGCGACCGCGCAGCTGCTCGACGCCCTGAAAGACAGCGGCTTCAAGCTGTCCACCACCTCGGGCATCACCATCGGCATCGACGACGTCGTCATTCCGCCCGCCAAGCAGGACATCCTGACCGAAGCGGACGGCAAACTCGCGGAGATCGAGCAGAACTTCGACTTCGGCTTCCTCACCGAAGAGGAACGTTACAAGCAGGTCGTGCAGCTCTGGAACGACACCACCGACGAAGTCAAGAACGCGGTATTCGACAACTTCAGCAAGAACTACCCCTTCAACCCGCTGTGGATCATGGCGCAGTCCGGCGCGCGTGGTAACCCGCAGCAGATCCGCCAGCTCGCCGGCATGCGCGGCCTGATGGCCCGCCCGGACGGCAGCACCATCGAAGTGCCGATCAAGGCGTCCTTCCGTGAGGGCCTCACGGTGCTGGAGTACTTCATCTCGACGCACGGCGCCCGTAAGGGCAGCGCGGACACCGCGCTGCGCACGGCGGACTCCGGCTACCTCACCCGTAAGCTCGTGGACGTCGCGCACGAAATCGTCGTTCGTGACCTCGACTGCGAAACCAGCGAGTACACCGTGATCTCCCTCGGCGCGCCCGACGAGCGCAGCGGCGAGTGGCGCGCCCGCAAGGGCAGCGAAATCGAGACCAGCATTCAGGGCCGCACCCTGAGCGCCGACCTCGAGGTCGCGGGCCGCACCATCGCGGCGGGCGAAATGCTCAGCCTCGAGGACGTCAAGGCCATCATCAAGGACGCGCGCAACATCGGCGAGGTGTACGTCCGTACGCCGCTGAACTGCCGCGTAAAGAGTGGCGTCTGCCAGGCCTGCTACGGCTACGACCTCAGCCAGGCCAAGCCCGTGTCCCTGGGCGAAGCGGTCGGCGTGGTCGCCGCGGAATCCATCGGCGAGCCGGGCACGCAGCTCACCATGCGTACCTTCCACACCGGCGGTGTGGCGGGCGGCGGCGACATCACCATGGGTCTGCCGCGCGTCATCGAGCTGTTCGAGGCTCGCAAGCCCAAGAGCCAGGCGGTTGTCGCGGACCGTGACGGCGTCATTCGCATCGAAGAGGACGAGGAGCGTTACCTCGTGCGCATCGACGCGGAAGACGAGCAGTTCAGCAGCAAGACCGCGACGAAGATCAGCAAGAACCTGCGCATGATCGTCCGCGACGGCGACCACGTCGAGGCGGGCCAGCCGATCACGCGCGGCGCCATCAACCCGCACGACCTGCTGATGTACAAGGACACGGACGCCGCGCAGCGGTACCTCGTGGAGGAAGTGCAGCGCGTGTACCGCAGCCAGGGCGTGAAGGTGCACGACAAGCACATCGAAGTGATCGTGCGTCAGATGCTCCGCTACGTGGAAATCACCGACGGTGGCGACACCGAACTGCTCGAAGGGCAGACGGTGGAACGCTGGGAAGTCGACGCGGCGAACGAGGCCCTCGGCGACGGCAAGACGGCCGCGTCGTGGAAGCCGGTGCTCCTCGGCATCACCAAGAGCAGCCTCACGACCAAGTCGTGGCTGTCCGCGGCGAGCTTCCAGCACACCACGCACGTCCTCACCGAAGCCAGCATCAAGGGCCAAGTGGACGACCTGATCGGCCTGAAGGAGAACGTCATCCTCGGGAAGCTCATTCCCGCCGGGACGGGCCTCGCCAGCGTCCGCACCATGCAGGTCGCCGACGAGCGCACCCTCGACAAGTACGGCCTCACGGACGCCGACGGGACGCGCGCGCCGCGCCCGGCGGACGCCCCCCGCCCCACGCAACCCGGCGCGGGCGACTGATCGCCCACGCGCACCAAAAAGCCCCCACCTCGTGAGGTGGGGGCTTTTTGTGGTGGGGTCAGGAGCGGTCGGGTTCGCGTTCCTGCTTGTACAGTTCGGCGTAATGGTCGCCGAGCTGCTGCAGGAAGTCCATTTCGCGGCGGGTGGTGCGGTAGCTGAGCTGCGCCTCGAAGATCAGCAGGGTGCTGCCGTACGCGAGGGCCACGGCGCCCAGCAGCCCCAGCAGGGTCGGCGCGGACGCCGCCCCGCGCCCCAGGACCTCGCCGCCGCCGATGACGAGGCTGGTGAGCACGAACACCGCCACCGCCCCGTAAAAGGACGTGAGGGCGCGCTGCAGCAGGCGCACGCGGCGGGTGAGGCGCGGAATCTGCGAGATGATCATGCGTTTCTCCTCGCGCGCGAGGGGCTCCAGGCGGCCCTCCCCGATCAGCTGCTTGAAGCGGCCCGTGAGGCTGCGGACGCGGTCGGTGGTGCGCCCGAGCCGCTGGCTGGTGCTGAGGATCAGGGTGCCGCCCGCGCTGATGAGCACGGCGGGGGTGATCATGGCCGACAGGACGCTGAGGGCGCCGTCCGGGTTCATGCGTTCAGTGTACGGTCGGCGCGCTTGAACTGCGCCCACGCGTGCAGGCAAGCGCGCCGCGCTCCTGTAGGCTGGCGGCATGACAACGGTGGCATTCCTGGGTCTGGGTGCGATGGGCTACCCCATGGCGGGACACCTGGCAGGGCAGTTCGAGACGCGCGTGTGGAACCGCACGCCCGAGAAGGCGCAGCAGCACGCGGCGCAGCACGGCTCGCAAGCGTGCGCGGACGTGGCGGAGGCCGTGCGCGGCGCGGCGGTGCTGTTCACGTGCCTGCCGACGAGCGCGGAGGTGGACGCGCTCGCGGACACCGTGCTGGGCGCCGCGAGCGCGGGGCTGGTGTGGGTGGACTGCACGAGCGGGGAGCCGGCGGCAGCGCGCGCGCTGGCGGTCAGGGCCGCGCAGGCGGGCGTGGTGTTCCTCGACGCGCCCGTGTCGGGCGGGACGAGTGGCGCGGACGCCGGCACGCTCACCGTGATGGTCGGCGGGGACGCAGGCGCGCTCGACGGCGTGCGCCCGACGCTCGCGTTCGCGGCGAAGGTCGTGCACGTCGGGCCGAGCGGGGCGGGCTTCGCGGTGAAGGCCATCAACAATGCGCTGCTGGCCGTGAACCTGTGGGCGGCCGGTGAGGGCCTCGCGGCGCTCGCGCGGGCGGGCGTGGACGTGAGCGCGGCGCTGCAGGTCATCAACGCGTCCAGCGGGCGCAGCAACGCCACCGAGAACCTGATTCCGCAGCGCGTCGTGACGCGGGCGTTCCCGGTGACGTTCAAGCTGGGGCTGCTGGCGAAGGACGCCGGGATTGCGCTGCGCGTCGTGAATGACGCGCGGGCGAGCGCGCCCGTGCTGAACGCCGTGGAAGGCCTGATGCGCGGCGCCGCGAACGCCGTCGGCGCGGACGAGGACCACACCGCCGCGCTGAAGCTTATCGAGCGCCTGAATGACCAGGAGATCCGTTGAAGCCCTGGCGGGTCGTCGCGGACGGCGGGCTGGACGCGTACGCGGACCTGCTCAATGACGTGCCGGTGGCGCCGTTCAGCTTGCACATGGGCCACGAGAGCTTCCGCGCGGACGAGATTCGCCGCGAGGACCTGTACGCGCGCCTCCGTTCGGGCGGGCCGCACCCGACCAGCAGCCAGCCGACGCCGCAGCAGTTCGCGGAGCTGTACCGCGCGGCTGGTGACGAGGCGGTGCTGGCCGTGACGATCAGCAGTGGGCTGTCCGGCAGCCTGAATGCCGCCGAGGGCGCGCGCGCGCTGGTGCCCGGCGCGGACGTGACCGTGCATGACAGCCGCACGCTGTCGGCGGCGCAGGCGTTTCAGGTGCACGCGGCGCGCTCGGCGCGGCAGCTGGGGCACACGGTCGAGACGGCGCGCGCGTGGATGCAGGCGGTGCACGCGGAAACGGAGTTGTATTTCACCATCGACACGCTGGAGTACCTGCGGCGTGGGGGGCGGATCGGGCGGGTCACGGCGACGCTCGGTGGGCTGCTGAACCTCAAGCCGGTCGTGACGGTGGACAAGACCTCCGGGGCGTATACGAACGTGGGACGCGCCCGGTCGTGGGGCAAGGCGATCGAGGCGGTGGCGCAGCAGGTGACGGCGCGCTTCGGGGCGGGCACGCCGCTGCGGGTGGGGCTGCTGTACGGCGTGGACCGCGCGGACGCGGACACGCTGCTGGCGCTGCTGCGCGAGCGGCACGAGTTGGTGTGGGCGGGATTCGCGGCGGTGAACCCGGTGCTGAACATCCACACCGGGCCGAAGGCGGTGGGGCTGGCGGTCGCGCCGGGTGCGTGGCCATGGGAGCGCGGGACCGCCTGAGCGGGGTGGCCTGAAGAAACGCTCAAGTGGGGGATTTGGCGTGCCGGACGCGCCGCTTCTGAACCGATTTAGACATCGTTCCTAAGCGTCATGGCGGAGCGCGCGACAACGGTGCTACCGTGCCCGCGTGAGCGCCACCCTTCCCTCCTCCCCCACCCGTCAGATCGCGCACCTCGCCGTGCCCGTCAGCCTCGAATTCGTGTTTCAGCTGCTGCTCGGCGTCATCGATCAGGTGATCGTCGGCGGGCTGGGCGCCGTGGCGGTGGCCGCCGTCGGCCTCGCCCACGGCGTCTCGTTCATCTTCGTGCTGGCCCTCGGCACCCTCGGCGGCAGCGCCGCCATCCTGATCGCCCGCGCGCACGGCGCCGGACGGCCCGGCGACGTGGACCGCACCATCGGCAGCGCCCTCGCGCTCGGCACGCTGCTGTCCGCCCTGTGCGCCGCTATCCTGATTCCGCTCACCAGCCCGGTCCTGCACCTCGCCGGCGGGAACGGTGCCGTGGCCGACGCGGCCACGCCGTTCCTGCGCGTCAGCATCCTGGCACTCGTCCCGTCGGTCGCCGGGGCGGTCCTGAGCGGCACCCTGCGGTCCCTCGGCCACCCGCGCCTTCCCATGACGGCCACGCTCATCAGCATGACCGTGAACACCCTGCTCGGATACGTCCTGGTGTTCGGCTTCGGACCCATTCCCGCGCTCGGTGTGGTCGGGGCGGCCTGGGCGACCTTCACGGCCTACACCCTCAAGGCGCTGCTGCTGGCGTACCAGGTGTACGGCCCGCGCCGCCTCGCGCGCCTCGCCCTGCCGCGCCCCGGGGCGCGCCGCGCGATTCTCGCGCCGCTGCTCAGCCTCGCCGCGCCCCTCGCCGTCACCGAGGTCGCCTGGAGTGTCGGCACGTTCCTGTACACCGTCGTGTTCGCGCGCCTGGGTGTGACCGCCCTCGCGGCCAGCCAGATCGTCAACACCCTGGAGGGCCTGTTCATCGTGGGCAGCATCGGCCTCACGAGCGCCGCGACCACCCTGATCGGCCAGGCGGTCGGCCGCGCCGACGCGACCGCCGCGCGCGCGTGGGTGGCGCGCGTGACGCACGCGGGCCTGATGACCAGCCTCGCGTTCGGCGCACTGTTCGCCCTCACGGCGCTGCTGCTGCCGCTGCTGTACCCGAAGCTCAGCGGAGACGTCCGCGCCATCGCCGTCGTCGGCATCCTGATCAACGCCGCGTTCCAGGTGTTCAAGGTCCGCAACATGGTCCTCGGCGCGGGCGTCCTCCCGAGTGCCGGCGACGCGCGCGGCGTCATCATGGGCGACGTCATCGGCGCGTTCGTGGTGGGCCTGCCGCTCGCCCTGCTGGGCCTGCACCTCGGCCTGGGCGCGTGGGCGATCTTCGCGGCGCGCGGCGCGGAGGAGGTCGCGAAGGTCCTCGTGTTCCGCTGGCGGCAGCGCCGCGTGAACTGGGATACGCTGGCCGCCAGCGGCGAGCCCCGCGCGGCGCACTGACGCCCGGTGAATGCGCGGCGCAGGCCCTGGTCGGGGGCCTGCGCCGCTCGCGTGGTACGCTCCCCCGGATGACGTTTGCTGCGCGCCTGACCGAGAGGACCCTCCGCCTGAACACCCGCTTGTGCGTGGGCCTGGACCCGCGCGCGGACGCGTACGCGGATTTCGCGGCGCTCCGCGCGCACACGCTCGCGGTGCTGGACGCGACGCACGCGTACGCCGCGTGCATGAAGCCGCAACTGGCGTTCTTCGAGGCGCTCGGCCTGCCGGGGCTGCAGCTGCTGGAGGAGGTGTGCGCGGCGGCGCGCGCGCTGGACCTGCCGATCATTCTGGACGCGAAACGGGGCGATATCGGCAGCACCGCTGAAGCGTACGCGCGGGCGTGGCTGTCGGGCGGCCACGCGGGCGACGCGCTCACCGTGAATCCGTTCCTGGGCTTCGGGACGCTCCTGCCGTTCGTGACGGCGGCGCGCGCGAACGGCGGAGCGGTGTTCGTGCTGGTGAAGACCAGCAACCCGGACCAGGCGGACGTGCAGGGCGGCGGCGTGAGTGAACGCGTCGCGGACGAGGTGGCGCGCCTGAGCGCGCCCGAGGCGGAGGCCCTGAGCAGCGTCGGCGCGGTCGTCGGGGCGACGCACCCGCAGGAGCTCGCGGCGTTCCGGGCGCGCATGCCGAAAGCAGTGCTGCTGCTGCCGGGCCTGGGCGCGCAGGGTGGCCGCGCGGAGGACCTCGCGGCGGCGTTCCTGCCGGGCGGCGTGGGCGCGGTCGTGAACGCGAGCCGCGGCGTGCAGTACGCGGCGGGCGTGGACGTGGACGCGGCGGTGGAGGCCGCGCGCGGCTTCCGCGACGCGCTGAACGCCGTTGTCTGAGGCGACCCGCGAGCTCAGCCGGGCCGGGGGAGGTCCCCGCCGGTCAGGGTGACGTACAGGATGCCGAGCAGCGCCCCGGCGAACACCAGCGCGGTCAGGACCATCACTGTGATCAGGCTGGCGCTCCAGACGGGTTCGTGCGTGCGCACCTGAACGGGGCGGGGGCGCAGCCAGCGCGTGGCGAGCGCCAGCAGGGCGACGCTGAGGCCCAACGCGAGCAGGGCCTGCGGGCGCGTGAGGGTGGCGGCCTCGTCGCGGAGCCACGGGGGGCCACTGCGGGCGAGGGCCGGGAGCAGCAGCGCCGCGGTGTTGTTCAGGACGTGGATGGCGTACCCGGTCCAGAAGCTGCCGGTGTGCTGCACGGCGCGCGTGAGGATCCACGCGGCGGGCAGGATGCCGAGCGCCTGAAGCGGCACGGCGTGCGCGAGGGCGAACAGCCCGGCGACGGCGAGGCCAGCGGCGCGCACGCCGAGCGCGCGTTCGTACGCCGTGAGCAGGAACCCCCGGAACGCGAGCTCCTCGATGAACGGAACGAGGAGCGCCCCGCCGATCAGCAGGGGGACCAGGCCAGCGCCGCTGGCGCTGAAGGCGTCAGCGTCGTAGCCGAGGCGCAGTTCCGGCCACAGACCCAGCAGGCCGGCGAGCAGCGCCTGGCCGCTGGTGAGCGTGAGCAGCAGCGCGCCGAGGGTGGTCAGGACCGGCGGGGGCGTACGCCAGCGGTCGGTGCGGGTGAGGTCACGCAGGGCCGGGCGGAAAAACACGAGGAGCGTGACGGCGTTCAGGACGCTCGCGGCGATGAGGCCCCACCCGATGGAGCGGAGGCCGACGAGGCCGCCGATCACGTTCTGGAGCAGCAGGATGGTGGCGAACGCGCGGTTGGCGCTGAGCGGCGACAGGCGCACGCCGGGTGGGCGGGCGTCTGCGGGTTCGGTGGGCGTCATGCGTTCAGCGTACCGGTCGGCTCGGGGCGGCCGAGCCGTTCACGGCCGTGGTGGTCGGGGGCGCGGGGTCAGTCGTCGCTGTAGCGTTCGTCTTTGAAGGGGTCGCCGCGCATGTGGTAGCCGTTGCGTTCCCAGAAGCCGGGCTGGTCATGGTCGAGGAATTCGAGGCCGCTGATCCATTTGGCGCTCTTCCAGAAGTACAGGTGCGGGACGACGAGACGCATGGGGCCGCCGTGTTCGGTTTCCAGGGGCGCGCCCTCGTAGTGGTGCGCGAGCAGGTTGAGGGGGCGCACGAAGTCGCTGAGGGCGAGGTTGGTGGTGTACCCGCCGTAACTGTGGATCAGGACGTGCGTGGCGCCGGGTTTGAGCTGGATGTGCTGCATCAGGTCGGGCACGGCGACGCCCGTCCAGGTGGTGTCGAGTTTGCTCCAGTGGGTGACGCAGTGGATGTCGTAGGTGTGCGTGGTTTGCGGGAGGGCCATGAGGTCCGCCCAGGTGAAGGTGCGTTCCTCGGCGAGGCCGGTGACGCGCACTTCGACGTTGTGCGGTTCGATGCGGGGGGTGGGGCCGTAGGTGAGGACGGGGAAGCGGGCGGTGAGGGACTGTCCGGGGGGGACGCGCCCGCCCATGTCGTCGCTGGGTTTTTTGAAGAAGCGGCCAAGCATACCTTGCAGCGTACGGTGTGTAGGGGCGGGTGGGGGTGTGGTGGAGCCCAAAGGTTCTTGAACTGGGGCTGACGCGGCGCTGAGGGCGGCGGGGCACTGTGGGAGATGGGGCGTTTGTCATGGTGTCGTGACACCCCGTGCGTTAGTGTAGAGACAACACAAAGGCGGGCTGGGGCCTGCCCGCCTCGGAGGCAGCATGAACGTCCAGGACAAAGCCAAAGCCGAAGTCGAACGCGCGCGCCTGCTCGCAGGTGTCCACGACGTCCTCAGCGTCCTGCGCGGTGTGCCGAACGAACTCATCCCCTTCGACTGGGTGCGTCACCTCAACCCCGAAGGCGAATCGCACGCCGGCGTCCGCGCCATCCCCGTCAACGCCATTGTCGGCAGCGTCGACCGCTACCGCGAATTCGACCGCTACTACCTCCCCAAGGAACAACACCTCGACGAACGCTGGGTGAACGTCCGCGCCGCGCAACTCCAGGGCCGCGAACTCCCCCCCATCCAGGTCTACCAGGTGGGCGGCGTGTACTTCGTCAAGGACGGCAACCACCGCGTGTCCGTTGCACGCCGCAACGGCCAGGCGTTCATCGACGCGCACATCATCGAGCTGCACGTGACCGTCCCACCCGAACCGGGCGACACCCTCAAGGACCTGATCATCAAGGGCGAGCACGCACGCTTCCTGCGCCTCACCGGCCTGAACCAGCTCGTGCCGGACCACGACCCCATCTGCTTCACGACGCCCGGACGGTACGACATCCTGCTCGACCACATCCGCACACGCCAGTACTACCTGGGCCGCAAACTCGACCGGGACGTCACCTGGGAAGAAGCCGTGGAGAGCTGGCACCGCCGCCTGTACGCACGCATCACCGCGCAGATCGACGCGCACGACGTCATGCGCCTGTTCCCGGGCCGCACGCCCGCGGACCTGTACCTGTGGGTCATGGACCACCGGTACTTCCTGACGCAGCAGTACGGGTTCGACGTGGGCAGCGAGGTCGCCACCGTCGACTTCGCACGCAAGCACGCGCCCGCGCCGTTCCAGCGCCTGCAGCAGCGCGCGCGCCTATGGCGCCACCACCTGCGCCGCCCCCGCAACGCCTGACGTCCGGCACCTGACGCACCGCGCGTACGCCCGATGGCCGATGCCGCACGCCACCGGCGACGCGCACCATCAGGGCATGCCTTCCACCGTCCAGATCGAACGTCACGACGCCCGCACCGCACCGCTCGACGTGCGCCTCGCCGGCGCGCACCTCCGCGCCGCCGCGTACGCCGTCAGCTTCCCCGAAGACCCCCCGATGATCCCCGAAGCCGACGCCGAGGACCTCCGGCACGTCACCCCCGGCGAGGACGTGCAACTGTTCCTCGCCCGCGACGAGCGCGGCGAACCCGTCGGCTGGGCGACCCTCGGGTACTCCACCGAGCAGAACCTCCACATCGCCTTCGCGGACGTGCTCGTCCACCCCGATCACACCCGCCGCGGCGTGGGGCGCGCGCTGGCCGCCGCCGTCCTCGACGCGGCGCGTGCGGAAGGCCGCCGCACCATCACCGTGTGGACCGGCAGCCGACGCCCCGCCGGTGAAGCGTTCGCGCGCGCGCTCGGCGCGGAACCCGCCCTTCCCATGATCAGCAACGAGCTGCGCCTCGACGCGCTCGACGCAGCCCTGCTTGCCCGCTGGACCGCCCGCCCCGACAGCGAGCCGTACCGCCTGCACCACTTCACCCGCATTCCCGAGGCGTACCTGGAGCGCACCGCGCAGGTCATGATGGTCATGAACACCGCCCCCAAGGGCGACCTGGACATGGACGACTGGACCATCACGCCCGAGATGATCCGCGCGTGGGAGGACAGCGTCGCCGCAGCGGGCGAGCAGCGACACCTGATGGCCGTCGAGCACCTCCCCACCGGGGAACTCGTGGCGTACACCGAAGTGTTCTGGTCCCCGCAGCGCGCCCCGCTCGTGTACCAGGGCGCCACGGCGGTGCGGCCCGACCACCGCGGGCGCGGCCTCGGGAAGTGGCTGAAGGCCAGCATGCTGCAGCACGTCCGCGCGCACTGCCCCGGCGCGGCGCGCGTCCGCACCGGCAACGCCGACGTGAACGCCGCCATGCTCGGCATCAACCACGCCCTCGGTTTCGCGCCGTTCATGACGCGCACCGAATGGCAGGGCGACGTGCAGGCCCTCACTGAACGCCTGCACGCGCTCGGTGCCACCCCGTCGCACCGCCAGCCCGAGCAGCCCGCGCGCCCCGCCCGGTAACCCACCCCAACCAGCAGGAGGCCGACCCACGTGTGGGTCGGCCTCCTGCTGCGGGTTCCCGCTCAGCGGAACATCGGCACCAGCACCAGAATCTCCAGCGCCTCGTACCACGCGCCGATCAAGAGCAGCAGCGCCGCCGGCAGCAGGCTGTACGCGTAATCCCGCCACGCGCGCACGAACCCCACGCGCGGCCAGCGGAACAGCCACCCGACCGCCGCGCACGCAATGAAGATGTACGCCTGCAGCTCGATGATGATCACCGGCAGGTGCAGCCAGAACGACGCCCCGAGCCCCTCGGTGGGCGCGAGCGCCACGCCAATCGCGAAGAACCGCGCGAGGTTGAACAGCGGCGCCGGCACGCCCAGGAACAACCCCGGCACGTACGTGGTGAGGAACGCGCCGCTCATGAAGTTCCACGTGAAGATGCCCAGCGCCAGTGAAGGGACGTTGCTCGCGAAGTCCAGGATGCCGGTCTGGCGCAGGCTCCCGCCCAGCAGGTTCCCGAGTTCACGCGCCGCTTCCGGGAATGACACGCCGAACGCCATGCCGAGCGCGAACACGCCGTACAGCAGCGCGTTGATGACGCCGTACACAGGAAGCGTCTCGCGGGCGATGGCGAGCGCGCGGCGCAGGCCCTCCCGGATAAAGGTGTTCGTGAAGGCCGCCACCACAAACGCCACGCTGAGCAGCGCGAACACGACCGTCGCGAGCGGCGATTTCAGGCTCTCCGGCAGGCTCGCCTGCGCCGCTTCCGGCATGATGCGCGTGGGCGTCCACGTGCCGTCGGTGCCGCGCGTGACCGTCACGTCGTACGTCAGCAGGTTCCCGGCGCGGTCCGCGACCGGGTAGCGGTACGTCTCGGTGTTCCCCTCCGCGGTGCCGAACTCGCGCAGGGCGACATTCACGCGCCCGTCACGGGGGGCCGGCTGGAAGTTCAGCGTCTGCCGCAGGGCCTTCCAGGGGTCCTCCGGGTCGATCTTCGTCGTGAACCCGCCCGCCAGCCACGTTCGCACCGCTGCGTCCGCGGCCTGTTCCGCCGCGGGGGTCTGCGCGAACGCCACCCCCAGCACCACCCACAACGCCATCAGTGTCCGCGTGAACCATTGCATGCGTGCAGTATCGCACCCGCTACGCACGCGCGGCCCTTCCGGCCTTCATCATGGCGCCGCTCATGCGCGTGCGCGATACTGCCGGGGTATGCGCCGCGCCGCCGCCACCCTCGCGCTCGCCCTCGCCGTCACGGCGGGCGCCGCGCCCGTCACCGTCACGTTCTGGCACAGCATGGAGGGCGTCCGCGACCTCGTTCAGCGCTTCGCGGACGAATTCAACCGCAGCCAGAACCAGTACCGCGTCGTGCCGACCAGCGTCGGCAACTACCGTCAGGCGCAGGAGAAACTCCAGGGCGCCCTGAAAGCCGGGAACGCGCCCGTGCTGTTCCAGGCGGAACTCACGTACTTCCCGCAGCTCGTCGCGGAGGGCCGCCTCGTGAACCTCGACCAGTACGAGGCGAAACTCGACGCGGACCTCCGCCGGGACTTCTACCCGGCCGTGTGGAACTACGGCGATTACGGCGGGAAACGGTACGGCCTGCCGTGGAACGTCAGCACGCCCGTGCTGTTCTACAACATCGGTGCGTTCAAGAAGGCCGGCGTGAACGCGCCGCGCACCTGGACGGAGTTCGAGGTGACCGCGCGCAAGCTCAGCAGCGGTCGGCGCGCGTTCGTGTTCGGCGCGGACGCGTGGACGTTCGAGCAGCTGGTCGCCGCGCGCGGCGGCAGCGTCGTCCGCGGTGACCAGCCGAACTTCACGAGCGCGGAGGTCGTCGCGGCCCTCGAATCGCTCGTGCGGCTCACGCAGGCGGGCGCCGCGCAGCCGCGCACGCTGAGCGACGGCACGCGCGCCGCCGTGGACTTCGTGCGCGGGCAGCACGTGATCGCGGCGGCGAGCATCGCGAACTGGACGGACTTCGACCGCCTCGGGTTCCTGTTCCGCCCGGGCGCGGCGCCCATGCCGTGCGAGAAGGTGTGCGCCGTTCCATTCGGCGGCGCGCAGCTGGTGGTGCTGCAGGGCGCCAGCGCGCCGGAGCAGGCGGGCGCGTTCGCGTTCTGGCGGTACCTAATGGACGGCGACACCCTGAAACGCTGGGTGGAACGCACCGCGTACATGACGCCGCGCCGCAGCGTGCAGGCGCAGCTGCAGACCTACTACGCGCAGAACCCGTACCGCAAGGCGGTGTTCGCGCAGCTGGACGATGCCGTGCCGCGCCCGCGCCTGCCGGAGTACGCGCAGTGGCAGCGGTACTTGGAGGACGCGATCCTGAAGGCCACGAGCGGGAAGGCGACGGCGCGCGCCGCCCTGGAGGAAGCGCAGCGACGCGCCGGCGGTTCCTGATGGCCTCGGCGCTCGCGTGGGTGTTCGTGGCGGTCACGGTGCTGACCGCTGGAGTGTTGGTGCGGGTGCTCGCGCGGCCCGGGGCGCTCAGCGCCGCGCGGGTGTGGGCGTTGACGGCGCTCGCGCCGATCCTGCTGTCCATCACGGGCGCCCTGACAGCCCGAAGTGGCGCCGAACGTCACCTTGAACCGAACCGGCCGCACACCCTGACGTTCACGTGGGCGGAGCAGGGGCAGGCGCGCACGCTCACGGCGACGTTCGGGTCCGCGGACGCCGCGTGCCTCGCGCGCGCCGTGCGCCTGAACGCCAAGGGCGCGTACCGCGTGACGGACACGCGCGGCCGCCCGCGCACGCTGCGCGTCACGGACGGCAGCACCGTCCGCGGTGACCTGCCGTCCGAGGAGGTCACGAACGCCCTGGTTCTCACGGACCGCCTGAGCTGCCGCCCCACCCGCTGACCCCGCAGGGGCGCGGCCGGGCTCACTTGCCGACGCAGAAGTTCCGGAAGACGGCGTCCACGACGTCCTCGGTCACGTCGCGGCCCGTCAGGTCGTTCAGGGCGCGCAGGGCCTCCTCCAGTTCCAGCGTGGCCAGTTCGTCCGGAAGGGCGCGGGCGGCCTGCACGTGCCCGAGCGCGCGCCGCGCCGCGTCCCCCTGCCGTTCGGTGGTGAGCCACGCCTCGCCGCGCGCCGCGTCGCCGAGCAGCCGCGCGCGAATCGCTTCCCGCAGCGCCGGCAGGCCCGCCCCCGTCACGGCGCTCACCGGCAGGGTCGCGGCGTCCGCCCAGGCGGGCGGCAGGTCCGCCTTGGTGCGCACGTGCAGCGTCCGGTCCGCGGGGGTGTCGAGCGCGGCGTCCTCGCGGGGGCTGCTGCCGTCTTCCAGGTGCAGGATCAGGTCCGCGCCGCCCGCGAGCGCCACCGCCTGCCGCACGCCCGCCGCCTCGATGGCGTCGTCGGTGTCGCGCAGGCCCGCGGTGTCCACGAGCGTGATCGGCACGCCGGCCAGTTCCAGCTGCGCCTCCAGGTAGTCGCGCGTGGTGCCCGCCACGGGCGTGACGATGCTGCGCTCGTACCCCAGCAGGGCATTCAGGAGGCTGCTCTTCCCGGCGTTCGGCCGGCCGATCAGCGCGAGGCGCGCGCCGCGCGTGGCCAGCTGCCCCGCGCGGGACGACGCAATGAGCGCCTCCAAGTCCTGCGCGGCGAGCGCGAGCGGCGTTTCGCGGTCCTCTTCGGGCACGCCCTCCTCCGGGTAGTCCAGCATGGCCTGCACGGCGGCGAGCACCCGCGTGACGCGCGACTGGATCAGGGCCACGCGGTTCGCCAGGGCGCCCGTCAGGCCGAGCGTCGCCTGCCGCCGCGCGGTGTCCGTCTGCGCGTTCACGAGGCTCAGGACCGCTTCGGCCTGCGCGAGGTCCAGGCGGCCGTTCACGTACGCGCGCAGCGTGAACTCCCCGGGCTTCGCGGGCCGCGCGCCCGCTTCGAGCGCGCGCGCCAGTACGCGGTTCAGCACAGCGGGGCTGCCGTGCGTCTGGAACTCCACGACGTCCTCGCCGGTGTAGCTGTGCGGCGCGCGGAACACCAGCGCGAGGCTCTCATCCACCACGTCGCCCGAGGCGTCCAGCACGCGGCCGTACAGGAAGCGCCCGCCGGGCGTGCGGCCCGGCGCGCGCCGCCCGGCGAACATCGCGTCCGCCACCCGCAGGGCGTCCTCACCGCTCACGCGGACCACGCCGATGCCGCCCGCGCCGGGCGCGGTCGAAATGGCGGCTATTGTGTCTTCCAAACCCAAACGCGTCACGCCCGCAGCATAGCGACGCGGGCGTGACGCAATCGTGGAGCAGGGCGGACCCTCAGGTGGGCTGGCGGGCGAGGGCCATGAGCGGCGCTGGGCGTTTCGGGCCGTTCAGTTCGTGCAGCAGCGCCGCGGGGTAGGCCGCCTGCGGCTCACCCCACCAGCGCTTCATTTCGGTGTTCCCGATGCGCCAGCCCACGCCAGGCACGGCTTTCGGAACGTACCGCACGCTCGACTTCCTCAGGCAGCCCGGAGCTCAGGCGCCCTTGCGCCAGTGGCCTTTGCTGCGATTTCCGGGTTTGTTGCCGGGCGTGGCGGTGCGGTGCTGCACCTGCTCGTTGTCCCAGCGGAGCAGCACCGCGAGGCGCGCGCGGCTGATGACGTGGTGCGGGTTTTTCGGGACGAACGCCGTGACGATGTCCATCCAGTGGTCGCGCTCGTGCACCTCCACGACGACGTGCAGGGGGATGCGGAACCCGTGCGCCTCGAAGGTGCCGCACACCAGCCAGCGGCGGTCTTCGGGGTACACGGCCTTCACGCGGCCGCTCATGAGGACGTGGAGGATGTCGTGCTCCAGGAACCCTTCGGCGCGGGCGTGACCGACGGCGTGCGGGCGCACGTCGTAGTGGCCGTCGAGGATGGCGTCACGGAGGCGGGCGTGGGCGCGGGCGAGCGTGTGGTCGCGCGTGTCGATGCCGGCGAGGTCCGCTTCGCGCTGAGGCTTCACGGGCTTGGCCGCTGGGGGCGGTGGGGGCGTTTTGGGCGTGCGCCGCGCTTCTTTTTCCGCTTTGGCGAGTTGGGCACGCAGGGTCAGCAAGTCGTTGTGCTGCACGGTGAGCCTCCGGGCGGGGGGAAATAAAAAAACGCCCCTCTAAACACGCGGTGGTGTTCATGGGGTGGGCGTCGTCGTACCCTGTTCAGGGCATACCTCATGGTAGCAAGGCGGGGGCGCGCAAGGGTGTGCGAAACCGCCATTTCCGGCGTGCTGGGCGCTCGGCACGCGCTATGGTCCCTGAAGCATGCCGAACCCGTTCAAGGTGCAGTTGACCCACGCGGCGGATATCACGCCGGAACAGGAAGGGCGCTTCCGGGCGCTGCTGATGGCGGCGTACCCTCAGTTCGCGGACTTCTGGGCGGGCACGTCGTTCTGGGGCGGCCCGGCGGACGCGCGGTTGTGGCTCTCAGCGCCGGACGGTGAGGTGCTCGCGCACCTGGGGTTCGGGCGACGCACGGTGCGCGTGGGCCGCGAGGACGTGCGCGTGGCCGGCGTGGGCGCCGTGGCGACGCACCCGGCGCACCGTGGGCGCGGGTACGGCGCGCGGCTGCTGCGGACCCTGCCGCACGCCGCACCGGATGTGGATTTCGCGTTCCTGGAGTGCCGCGAGGAGGTCGCGCCGTTCTACGCGTCGGGTGGGTTCGTGCGCGTGCCCAACAGCACGTGGAGCCTCGACCCGGACGAGGGCATGTGGGTGGAGCGGGCCGGTTCGCCGGTGATGGTCCTACCGGTGCGCGCGTCCATCCGCGCGTGGCCGGCGGGGCGGGTGGATCTGCGCGGCATGCCGTGGTGAACGCGGGCCTTTGTCGCGTGCGCCACGGCGCGCGGACGCGCCACGCGGGACACTCCGGGGCATGAAGGGCAAGGGGAGGGGCAGTGTGGAGCGCGCGCCGGTCGCGCCGGTGACGTTGCGGGAGATGCCGGGCACGCGGGTGCTGCTGTGGGTGGTGGACCCCTGCCCGTACTGCGCGGGCACGCACTTCCACCCGGCGGGACGCGGGGACCTCGCGGAGGCGCAGCTGCGGCTGGGCGAGGTCCCTGCGGCGTGCGACGCGGGGCGGCTGTACACGCTGCAGGTCCCGCCGAAGCCGAAACGCACGCGCGGCAAGGAGGAACGGCGGCGGGCGCGGCGGGAAGCGCGCCGGAAGATGGACGACGACTCGGACGACTGGTGAACGGCGAGGGCCGACCCTCACTTGAGCGTCGGCCCGCCCGCGCGCAGGTCAGTGGTGGTGGTCGCTCATGCCCGGCATGTCCGGCATGCTGGGCGTGGGGGCCTGCTCGCCGCGGCGCGCCAGCAGGGACTTCATCAGGTTGATCTCGCCGGTCTGCGTGGCGTTGATCTGCTGCGCGAGCGCCTGCACCGCCGGCTGCACGCCGCCGTTCAGGACCGGCTGGACCATGCTGAGGGCGCCCTGGTGGTGGCGGATCATCAGCTTCAGGAACTGCGTTTCGGCGTCGCGGACCGGCAGCGTGTCGAGCGAGCGGAGGTCCGCCGCGCTGGCCATGCCCATCGCGCGGGCGTGCTCGGCGGTCATGCCCTGCCCCGCCCACGGGCGGCCCCACAGGGTCAGCCACCCGCGCATCTGCCCCACCTGGTCCTGCTGGGACAGCATGATGTCGAGCGTGATGGCGCGCAGGTCGCGGTCTTGCGTGCGGTCGCGCAGGCGCACGGCCATGTCGATGGCCTGCAGGTGGTGCTGAGTCATCTCGCGGATGAATCGCACGTCGGTGCTGCCCTCGCCGGGTGCCCGGCGGGCGAACAGGAAGGCAGCGGCGATCAGGGCGCACACGACCAGCAGCGTGGGCACGAGCGGAACGCGTCGGGACATGCCGTCATGCTACGGGCCGGGCGCGCGGCAGGTGTCCTGACGCACGGGGCGCGGGCGGGCCTTTAGGAAGGGCGCGGTCGTTCATGCTTCTGGCACGTTCATGGAGAAAACACCCCGCAGGGTTTAGGGGCACTTGATTTCTGAACTGACCCTATGTCCCCCCCTCAGCTTTTCCATGCTGGCCGGGTGGACACTCGGGACGTTAGATCACACCGCCCTTGCCGTTGCCGGTAAGGCAGAAGGAGCACCACATGGCGAACCTGATTTCCCTGTCTGACCTGATGCGTGACCGTAACTACGACTTCAAGAGCGACAACATCTACGACCCCACCGGGCAGACCGCCTACGGGATGGACGGCGAGAAGCTCGGCACCGTGCGCGGCGCGCTCGTGGAACCGGACAGTGGCCGCCTGCGCTACCTGATCGTGGACGTCGGCGGCTGGTTCAGCAGCAAAGACGTGCTGATCCCCGTCGGGTACGCCCGCACCGAGGACGACGGCGTGTACTTCGACAACCTCACCAAGGACCAGGTCAAGGACATGCGCGCCTACGCCCTGGGTGAGTCGTACGACTACGACGCCCAGGTGAGCGACGAGCGCGTCCTGCGCGGCACCGGCTACAACGGCAACATCGGCTATGACGAAGCCGCCGTCGGCACCATGACCGAAGGGGCCGCCACCGAGCGCCGCTACAACTACCGCGACCAGGACACCAGCGACACCATGTTCAAGACGCCCGGTCGCCTGCAGCTGCTCGAAGAGCGCCTGATCGTCGACAAGGACCGCTACGTGGCGGGCAGCGTCGAAATCGGCAAGCATGTCGAGACGCGCCAGGAGAACGTGAACGTCACCGTGAGCCGTGACGAGGTCGTCATCGAGCGTCACGCCGTCACCGACCAGCGTCCCGTCGAGGGTGCCGTGCTGGGCGCCGACACCGCCGCCATCCGCGTGGACCTCGAAGCGGAACGCGCGAACGTCCGCAAGGAAGCGTACGTGACCGAGGAAGTCAGCGTCGGCGAGCGCACCGTCAGCGACACGCAGACCTTCACGGAAACCGTGGGCCGCGAAGTGCTCGACGTGAACCGCACCGGCGAGGCGCGCATCTCGGGCGAGGGCATCGCCACCGACAGCACCATGAGCGCCGGCACCCGCACCCATGACGACCGCGGCATCGTGGAACGCGGCGTGGACGCCGTGGACAACACGATCGACCGCATGGACGGCAAGATCGACCGCCCCGAAAACCAACGCTAACCCAACAGGGCCGGCCCCGCGCCGGACCGGACACCCCGGCGCGGGGACGAGGCACCCTCGTCCCCGCGCCACGCTGGAGGCCACATGAGCATGAACGACCCGAATGAACGGCGTGCCAATGAGCAGGTGGCCATGAACGACCTGCATGAGGTGGCGCGCGTGCAGCTGCGCGAGGAACGCCTGGTGGTGGACCGCGTGCATGAACGCATCGGTCACGTGACGGTCGCGCGGCGCGTGGAGACGCGCACCGTGCACCTGCCGGCCGAGGAGACCGTGGAGACGCTGGTGATCGAGGTGGCGCCCGGGGCGGGCATGGTCACCATCGACGGTGAGGAGTTGCGCGCCGGGGAGCGGCGGGAAATTGAGGTGTACCGCGTGGCGTCGCGCGTCGTGAAGGACATCGTCGCGTATCAGGACGTGCGGGTGCTGCGCCGCGCCGTGACCGCGCAGGAAACGCTGACGGTGGAACTGGGCCGCGAGGTGCTGGTCGTGGACGACCCGCAGCGCCTGGTGGTGGAGGACCGGATCGTGGGCGGCACCGAGGAGTCCCGCGCGGACCTGCAGGGGTAGCGGCGCCGCTCACGGGCGCGTCCGCGCGCGCTGGCGGGGTGCAGGGTCGGGGCATGCGCGCCGACCCTGCCGCGGTGGTGGGTCCTGGCGGCCGTGGTGGCGGTGCTGCTGACGCCGTGGGTCTGGCCGCGCCCGCGCGTGGAGCGGGTCTGGGCCGCGCCGCACGCGCCGTGGTTTTGGCCGCACCTTTGCCTGGAAGGAACGGTGCAGCCCGGCATGTGGGCGCAGCAGGCCGTGCTGACGTGTGGACGTTGGGTGGTCCGCCGGGTGGCGCGCACGGCGTCCACCGGCCCGGATGGGTGGACCATGCCGGGCGTGCGGGTGATCTGGACCGCCGGTGGGGCGCAGGTGCGGTCGCCTACCGGGTACGTACCGGCCCTCACCCCGGTGACGTTCACCCGGCGGGACCTGGCTTCGTTGGTCGGCTGCTGGTGAGCAAGCCAGCCTGCGCGCGGTTCATGAGAAGCCCCACAAGTCCTCTGAGGAGGGGCGTCAGGCGCCCGTCAAGCGCGCCGCGCATCATGCAGCCATGAACAAACGTATGACCTGCGGCCTCGCGCTCGGCGTGGCCCTGACCGGCGCGGCGTTCGCGCAACCGCGCATCAGTGCCCAGAGCATCATCGTGAACCCCACCCCGGCGGACCTGACGGTGCGCGTCCGCGTGGACCGCGACCCCAGCGGCACCGGCGTCCCCAACTACCGCGCGGGTGAGAACGTCACCATCAGCACGACCGTCAACCAGGACGCGTACGTGTACCTGTTCAGCGTCGACCCGTCCGGCGACGTCACGCAGATCCTCCCGAACCGCCTCGGCGGCGAGAACTTCGTGAAGGCGAACACCACCGCCGTGTTCCCCCCGGCAGGCAGCGCGTTCCGCTTCACGGTGGACGGCGAGGCCGGCCTGAACAAGGTCCTCGCGCTCGCGAGCACCACGCCGCTGGACCTGTCGCAGCTCAGCACCTTCCGGAGCAGCCAGGATCAGTTCGCGACCGTGGCGGCCAAGGGGCAGCAGGAGTTCGCGCAGGCGCTCAGCATCGTCGTGAACCCCGTCCCGCAGAACAATTGGGTGACCGACACGGCGTTCTTCAACGTGACCGCGCAGACGCCCGTGCAGACCGGCAGCGTGTTCGTCGGCACGAACGTCCCGAACGCCACCGTGTACCTGAACAACCAGCGGCTCGGCGGCGCGAACGTCACGTATAGCGGTATCCGCCCCGGCACGTACCCGGTGCGCGTGCAGGCGCCCGGCGCGCGTGACTACACCACGACCGTCACGGTGCGCGCCGGCGGCACCACGAACGTGAACGCGGACTTCCCGCTGGCCGTCACGCCGCAGGAGCCCGGAAACGTCGTGCTGGACCTGTTCCGCAACCTGCTGGGCGCGTTCACGGGCGTGCAGCTGCAGGACCCGGCGCGCAGCGCGTACGACCAGAAGGTTGCGGACCTGCAGCGTCAGGGGTACGCGCTGCAGAACACCCGTCAGACGTCCGGCGGGTACGTGGGCACGCTGACGCGCAACGGCAGCACCGCCACGCTGACGGTCACGCGCGGCGCGAACCGCACGCTGAACGTGCAAGTCACCGAGAACACGCAGTACCGCTACTAACAGCGGGCGGGCAGGCGGGAGCGTACGCTCCCGCCTGCCCCTTTGGGTGGGGCAGGGGCCCTGCTGCCTCTGGAGCGGGCCTTCTGAAGTCAGGCGGATTTCGCTCACTGCGTAAAGCCTCCCCGGACGCTAGGATGGTCCAGTGAAGGTCCGCACCCCCTCCCCCACCCCCCGAGGCCGCCCGGCATGAGCGCCATCTACCAGCGCGCCCGACCCATCCACTGGGATGAGGTGGTCGGGCAGGAGCACGTCAAGGACGTATTGCGCGCCGCCCTCGAAGCCGGCCGGGTCGGGCACGCGTACCTGTTCAGCGGCCCGCGCGGCGTCGGCAAGACCACCACCGCACGCCTGATCGCCATGACCGCCAACTGCACCGGCCCGGACCCCAAGCCGTGCGGCACGTGCCCGTCCTGCCTGGAGGTCCGCGCGGGGTCGCACCCGGACGTGCTGGAAATCGACGCGGCCAGCAACAACAGCGTCGACGACGTCCGCGAACTGCGCGAGAAGGTCGGGCTCGCGGCCATGCGCGGCGGCAAGAAGATCTACATCCTCGACGAGGCGCACATGATGAGCCGCGCGGCGTTCAACGCGCTGCTCAAGACACTGGAGGAGCCGCCCGCGCACGTGATCTTCATTCTGGCGACGACAGAGCCTGAAAAGGTCCTGCCGACCATCATGAGCCGCTGCCAGCACTACCGCTTCCGGCGCCTCACGGACACCGAGATCGCCGGGAAGCTCACGGGCATCGCGGAGCGCGAAGGGGTCCGCGCGCAGCCTGAGGCGCTCGCGCTGATCGGGCGCCTCGCGGACGGCGCCATGCGTGACGGCGAGAGCCTGCTGGAACGCATGCTCGCAGCGGGCACCAACGTGACCCGCGCGGGCGTCGAGGCGGCGCTCGGCCTGCCGCCCGGCGAGCGCGTGCGCGACATGGCGCGCGCCCTGGTGCTGGGGGACGCGGCGGGCGCGCTCGGGGAGGCGGGCCGCCTGTACCGCGACGGCTTCGCGGCGCGCACGGTCGTGGAGGGCCTCGTGTCGGCCCTGCGGGACGCGCTGCACGCGGAACTCGGCCTGGACGGCGAGGCCATGGAGGGCGCGGACGTGCCGCGCCTGTTGCGCCTGCAGGCTGCGTTGGACGAGCAGGAGGCGCGGTTTGCGCGTGCGGCGGACCTGGGCAGCCTGGAACTGGCGCTCACGCACGCGCTCCTGAAAGCCGAGGGGGACAGCGCGGCCAGTGGGGCGCCTGCCCGTCCGGTCGCGGCGGCCTCGGCGCCCGCCGGGGACCTGGCGGCGCGCCTCACGAAGCTGGAACGGGACCTCGCGGCGCTGCGCGCGAGTGGCGCCCGCCCGGCTGCGCCCGCCGGGCCCGGTGGGGGCGTGCCAGCCTTCGACCCGGGCGAACGCCGAGGCCCGGCGGGGCCGGTCCCCGCGCGCGCGCCGGTGGACGCCGCGCCGCCCCCACCGACCGGCGGGACCTGGGCGGACGTGGTGCGCCTCGCGGGCATGCAGACGCGCGCGTTCCTGAAGCCCGCGCGCATGCACACGCAGGACGGGTACGTGAGCCTCACGTACGACGAGCGCGGGAAGTTCCATGCGCGTCAGGTCGCGGACAAGTTCGACGAGGTCGCGAAACTGGTCGCGCGGGTGTTCGGGCCGGTCACGTTCGAGCTGATCAGCCCGGACGTCACGAAACGCGCCGGGCCGAGCGGCCGCGCCGGCGGCTCAGCCCCCAGTGGCGGCAACGACCACGACGAGCCGGGCCCGACGGAGCCCGCCCCACGGCGGGCCACGCCGCCAACCCCGGCTGCCACGGCCGCCCCGCGGGAGCGGGCGGCGCGCGGCCCGGACTTCGCGCCGCTGCCCGACCCAGCCCCGCGCGCGGAGGTCACGCCGCGCCGCGCGAGCGTGGACGACATCCCGCCGTTCGGGCCGCCCACGCCGCGCCGCCGGGAACCTGCCGCGCCCGCCGCGGAGGTGCGCGTTCCGCCGCCCAGCCCGGACGACGCGGTGCCCGCCCCGCTGCCGCAGGCGATCACGGCCCCAGCGGCGCACGTGGCCGACGCGCCTCCACTGCCCGCCGAAGCGGGCGCCCGCAAGGTCTACATCGAGCCGGAACCCATCACGATGGAGCCGGACTGGGACGACCTGGGCGGCGACATGCCGTTCGGGCCGCCCAAACCGAGGGCGGCGCCCCCAGCCACGCCGGAGCCGAGCCCCTGGGAGGACGCGCCCGCGGCGGTCGCGGTCGCCACGCCGGTCCCGGCGACCGCGCCCCTGCCTGCCCCCGAGCCGTCCCCGTGGGAGGACGACGCCGACCCGGCCCCGGCCGCGCCGAAACGCGCGGTGCCGGCCACGCGCGGCGCGGCGGGCATTGCGGGCATCCGGCAGCACCCGGCGTTTCAGGACATCCAGCGGATGTTCCCCGGTCGGCCGAAGGGCGGCGGGCAGCTGCGTACGCGCGCTGCGCCCGCCGCGGCGGACGCCACCGCCGAGGACGACGAAACGTGAGGTTCCTCCCGGCGCGGTCAAGTTCGCCTTGACTTCACGGGAATCGCCAGTACAACAGATGGGCAATGAACCGAACCGTCAGCTCTGCCCTGTCCGCTCTCGCCACCCTGACCCTGCTGGGCGCCGCGCACGCCGCGCCCGTGCCCAGCAAAGCGCAGCAGCTCGCGCTGTTCCGCGTGACCGCCCTCGCGAACGCCACCGTGACGCCTGCGACGCTCGCCGCGACCGGGAGCGCCGAAATGGTCGCCATCCCCGCCGACTACCTCTACAACCGCGACGTGAACGTGAAGGCGTACGACCTCGACGCGTTCCTGCGCGCGCGCATCCCGAACGTGGACGAACTCGCGCAGCAGGGCGCGCAGGTGATGTTCTGGTGCATCGACGGGTACGCGCCCATGGCGAAACTCAGTGACGTACTCGGCGCGGGCGGCTTGATCGCCGTGGCCGACGCGGACGCGCCCGAGGGCGTGACGTGGCCGGACGCGCCGTACAAGAACACCGTCTTGAAGGCCGACGCCATCGGCAACTACGTCGTGTGGCGCGACGCCAAGTACCCCGCGAAGCCTCAGCCGTGGGGCCTCGCGACCATCTACGTCCTCCCGGCGGACGCGGCCATCCGCAAGTAAGGCCAGCCACACGCAGACGGGCGGGATGCTTGCGCGCCCCGCCCGTCTGCGTGACCCGTCGCCTTTCCTCACGTGCCCTTCCGGTAAGGTGGTCGGGTGAGTGAAGTGAGTGAGCAGCAGGTCATGCGCGACGGCCCGCCGGAACCCCGGGTCGGCCACGCGCCCGAACGGTCCGAGGCGCTGTTCGCGCGCGCGCGTGCCGTCACGCCCGGCGGCGTGAACTCGCCCGTGCGGGCGTTCCGGTCCGTGGGCGGCAGCCCGCGCTTCATTGAGCGGGCGAGCGGCGCGTACCTCACGGACGCGGACGGCAACGACCTCATCGATTACATCGGCTCGTGGGGCCCCATGATCCTGGGGCATAACCACCCGGACGTGCGCGCGGCCATCACGGATGCCCTTGCGGGCGGCACGAGCTTCGGCGCGCCCGGCTGGCGCGAGGTGGACCTCGCGGAACTGATCGTCCGCGTGACCGGCGTCGGGAAGGTCCGGTTCGTGAACAGCGGCACCGAGGCGACCATGAGCGCCCTGCGGCTCGCGCGCGGCTTCACCGGCCGGGACTACATCGTGAAGTTCCGCGGGAACTACCACGGGCACGCCGACGGGCTGCTCGTGGAGGCCGGCAGCGGCCTGATCACGAACGCGGACGGGCTGGGCGCGAGCGCGCCCAGCAGCGCCGGCGTGCCGCAGGCGTACGCGCAGCTGACGCTGGTCAGCGAGTACAACGACGCGGACGCCCTCGACGAACTCATGCGGGAACGCGGGCACGAGATCGCCGCGATCATCTTCGAACCGGTCATCGGGAACGCGGGCGTCATCGTGCCCACTCCGGCGTTCCTCGCGGCGCTGCACCGCGCGCGCGAGGGCGGCACGCTCCTCATCGCGGACGAGGTCATGACCGGCTTCCGTCTCGCGCGGAACGGCGCGACCGAACGCCTCGGCCTGCACCCGGACCTGATCTGCTGGGGCAAAATCATCGGCGGCGGCCTGCCCGTCGGCGCGTACGGCGGCCGCGCGGACGTCATGGACTTCGTGTCCCCGCAGGGCCCCGTGTACCAGGCGGGCACGCTCAGCGGCAACCCGCTCGCCATGGCCGCCGGCCTGGCGACCCTGCGCGCGCTCGACGCGGACCCCGACGTGTACACGCGCCTGGACGCGTACACGTCGCGCCTCGCCGACGGCCTGCGCGCCGCCGCGGACGCGACGGGCGTGCCCGTGACCGTGCAGCATATCGGCAGCATGCTCACGGTGTTTTTCCTCGACGCGGCCACGCTCCCGCACGGGGAGGTGCGTTCGTACGCGGACGCCGCGAACGCCGACACCGCCGCGTTCGCGCGGTGGTTCCAGGCGCTGCTGGCGCGCGGCGTGTACTGGGCGCCCAGCCAGTTCGAGAGCATCTTCGTGAGTGCGGCGCACGGCGACGCCGAACTCGAACGGACCCTGGAGGCCGCGCGCGCGGCCTTCGCCGAGGTGAAGGCATGATCCTCACGGACATCAAGGACGTCACGCACGTCCTGCAGGAACAGAAGGTCGTGGCGGTCGTCGGCTTCCACCGCGACCCCACGAAGCCCGCGCATTACGTCCCGGAGTACCTGCACCGCCAGGGGTACACCGTCATTCCCGTGAACCCTGCGCTGGCCGGCGAGACGTACTTCGGGCATAAGGTCGTCGCGCGCCTCGCGGACATCGAGGTGCCGGTGGACATCGTGGACGTGTTCCGCCGCAGCGAGGCCGTGCTGGAGCACGAGGCGGACATCCTCTCGATGGTGCACGCGCCGAAGACGGTGTGGTTGCAGCTCGGCATCCGCAATGACGCGTTCGCGGAGCGTCTGAGCGCGCGCGGCATGGACGTCATTCAGGACCGCTGCATGCTCGCCGATCACCGCCAGTACCTGTAACGCTCTCCTCACGCGGTCCGGTGCAGTTACCGGGCCGCGTGGCTTTGCGGGCATGCCCGTCCGCCGGTCATGGGACGATGTGGTCATGGATGATCGCCCGCTTGGCCGCCACGCCGCTGCATCTGCACCCGCGCCGCTGGAACCCACCGTTCCGGACGCCTCCGCGGAGCACGCGGAGGTGCAGGCGGAAGAACGCCTGATCCGCCGGGGCTTCCGGACGGTGGTGGGCGTGCTGGGCACCATGCTCGGCCTGGGGCTGCTGCTGCTGCTGCTGACCGCCGTGGTGGGGCAACCGACGGGCGGTCAGGTCGTGTGGCTGCTGATCATGGGCGCGCTGGCGTGGCAGATCTACATCGCCCGGTTGTGGGCGCGGCTGGTGCTGGGGTTCCTGCTGTTCACGCGTGGCCTGACCGGCGTCATCGTGAACGTCGCGCTGCTGCAGGACCTCGCGGTGCGGCCCGCCGGGCCTGTGCGTTCGGGGTTGACGCTCGTGGCGGGCCTGTCGCTGGGCCTCGCGGCGCTGTTCATGGTCTTCTGCGTGCTGCTGTTCGCGCCCGCGTCGGTGCGTGCGTACTTCGCGTACGTCCGCCGGTCGTACTGACCCGGCGCCCTACCGCGCCTGCGCGGGCGAATCAAGCGAAGCTGCGCCGCGCACGCGGCGCGCGTTCCGTACAGTACGGGCACACCACAACCAGAGGAGGTGAACCATGAAGAAGCTCCTTCGTGCGGCCCTGGCCCTGATGACGTTGACCGTCGCGGTCGCGGCCGTCAGCGGCACCGCTTCGGCGTACCCGTGCTCCGGCGACAACTACGGCCCTGGCCGCTGCTGATCGTCGTCCTGCTCACCGCGCGTCAACTGCACCCCAGGGGGGGAATCATGAAGAACGTGTTCCGTGTTGCTGCCGCTGTTGCGGCCCTGATGCTCGTGGTGGCGCCGAGCGCTTCGGCCGCGTGGGAATGCCCGAAGCACGTCCAGTGCCTGGAACCCTGAAGGACCCACGCTGAAGGAGGGGCGCCCGTGCGGGCGCCCCTCCTTCAGCGTGGGCGGTGGCGGAGACTCCAGCGTTCCAGGGCGGTCACGAGTGCGTACAGGACCACGCCGAACAGCACGAGCAGCAGCACCGCCGCGAACTTGCGGGAGGAGTCGTAGTACGCGCCCGCCTGGTTCACGAGGAAGCCGAGGCCGCGCACGTTCGGGTCCACGAACTCCCACACGACCGCGCCGATAAGCGCGAGGCTGATGCCGAGCCGCAGCGCGCCGAGCAGCACCGGCAGCGCGTGCGGGAGTTCCAGGCGCAGGAGGCGTTGCGCGCGCGTGGCGTGCAGGCTCGCGAAGAGTTCCAGGTCGGGCCGGGGGACGCTGCGCACGCCGATCATCGCGGCGACCAGCATGGGGTACAGGGCGCTGATGGCGGACACGACGATGCCCGGCACTGTACCGAACCCGAGCCACAGCGTGAGGAACGGCGCGAGGATGACGATGGGGGTGCTTTGGAGGGCCACGAGGTACGGGCTGGCGAAGCGTTCGAGCGCCACGAACTTCCCCAGCAGGTACCCGAAGAGGACGCCGAGCGCGCCGCCGAGCAGCGCGCCGGCGATCATGGTGCGGGCGGTGACCCACAGCGCGCTCAGGAAGGTGGGGGCGTCGCGCAGGAGCGCGACGAGCACCGCCTGCGGGCGGGGGAGCAGCAGGGGGTTCTGGAGGGCGTCGGCGCGCAGGTGCCAGGCGAGCAGCCCGAGGGCGAGGCCGACCAGGGGCAGCACCGACCACCACCAGGCGTGGCGGGGGCGTTCCTCGCGCACGAGGCGGGTGCTGTCGCCGGTGCCGAGCAGGTCGCGGAGTTCCGCTTCGAGGCCGTCGGTGTACGCGCTGACGCGCCCGCCGCCGTTCGTTTCGCGCACGGCGATGATGCGGCCGTGCTGCAGCACAGCCACGCGGTCCGCGAGGAACGCGGCCTCGCGGATGGAGTGCGTGATCAGGACGGTGGTGCGCCCGGTCTTGTCGTGCAGGTGCTTGAGTTCGGCGTTGAAGCGTTCGCGGACGAGGGCGTCGAGCGCGGCGAACGGCTCGTCGAGCAGGAGGACGTCGCCGGACTGCGCGAGGGCGCGGGCAAGGGCCACGCGGGCGCGCATCCCGCCGGACAGTTCGGACGGGTAGTAACGGCAGTACGCCTCCATGCCGACGAGCTTCAGGGCCTCGCGGGCGGGAAGGCCGCCGTTGCCGCGCCCGAGGTCGTGCGGGAGCTGGACGTTGCGCAGCGCGGTGCGCCACGGAAGCAGGCGGTAATCCTGGAACACGAACGCGGGTGGGCTGGACACGCGCACCTCGCCGCTCGCGGGGCGCAGGAGGCCGCCGATGACGCGCAGCAGCGTGCTTTTGCCGCCGCCGCTCGGGCCGATGACCGCGAGGAACTCACCGCGCCGGACCTGCAGGTCCACGCCGTCGAGGACGTTCTGGTTGCCGAGGCGGACGCGAACGTCGCGCAGGTCGATGGCGTGGTCGTTCGGGTCGGTGCTGGGCGTCATTCGTCGCGCTCCCGGGCGGGCGCGGCGGGAGCCGTGCGGGGCCGCCCGAGGAGGTTCAGGAGGATCACGCCGGCGATGGCGACGGCGCCGCCCAGCAGGCTGCGGGCGGTGGGCGCCTCGTGCAGCCACACCCACGCGATCAGGATGGCGAACACCGGGCTGACGTACAGGAAGCTGGTGGTGACGCTCGCGGGCACGCGCGACAGCGCGAACGTCCACGTGAGGTACGCGAGCGCGGCGGGGAACACGCCGATGTACGCCACGGCGAGGTGCGCACCCAGCGGCGCGCGCGCGAGCTCACCGGCGAAGCCCGGCAGGAACACCAGCATGGGCACCGTGCCGAGAATCAGGCTCCACACCGTGAAGTGAAAGGGCGGCATACGGCGCAGCAGCGGCTTCTGAAACACGAAGTACGTGGCGGTGCACACGGCGCTGCCGAGGATCAGCAGCGCGCCGGTCGTGAAGTTCACGCTCTCGCCTTTGCCGAGGACGATCAGCGCGACGCCGCTCAGGCTGATGAGCGTGGACAGCCACCCGACGGCGTTCAGGCGCTCCCCGCCGAAGGCGGTGGCGAGCAGGGCCGTGATGACCGGCCCGGCCGCGATGATCAGGCTGGCGGTGCCAGCGGGGACGCTGATCTCGCCGTAGTTCAGGAACGTGTGGTAGAGCGTGATGCCGATGAAGCTGAGGCCCAGGATGCGCAGCGCGTCCGCGCGGGGCGGGAACGGGATGCGCGCCACGGCGGCGTAGATGCCGAGCGCGAGGGACGCCCACAAGAAGCGGTACAGGGTGAGGTGCCCGGCCGAGAAGCTCTCCAGGCCGGCGCGGATGCCGGCGAAGGCGGACGCCCAGAACAGAATGGTCACGATGATCGCCCCGAAGCTCAGGGCGTCGAGGCGTTCGGGGCGGGCCGGTGAGGACGACATGAGGGTCAGCGTATCAGGCGTCCGTGCGCGCCATTCGTGACGTGACGCGGCATGATGAGGCGTGTTTTCGACTGTTGATCTGGACCACCTGCTGACGCAGGACGCCGCGCTGCGCGCGGTGCAGGGCGAGGTGCGCGCGCGCATGCGCACGGACGGCGCGCACGACGAGGGACACCTGCGGCGCGTGGCCGTGTGGGCGGTGCGGTTCGCGCCGCCCGGAGACGCGCGCGCGGCCGTGGCGGCGGCGCTGCTGCACGACGTCGTGAACCTGCCCAAAGACCACCCGGAGCGCGCCCAGGCGAGCGTGCGTTCCGCAGACGTGGCGCGTGCGCTGCTGCCCGGCCTGGGCTTCACGGCGGACGAGGTGGAGCGCGTGGCGGGCGCCGTGCGGGACCATAGTTTCAGCCGGGGCGCCACGCCGGACACGCCGCTCGGCGACGCCCTGCAAGACGCGGACCGCCTGGAGGCGCTGGGCGCCCTCGGCGTCCTGCGGTGCGCCGCGACCGGCGGCCGCTTGGACCGCGCGCTGCTGCACGACCTGGACCCGTGGGGCGAAGCGCGCGCACTGGACGACGGGGAGTACACCCTCGACCACTTCTTCGTGAAGCTGCTGCGGCTCCCGGCCACGTTCCGCACGCCCGGCGGGCGGGCGGAGGCGGCCCGCCGGGCCGGGACCATCCATGCGTTCCTGACGGCGCTGGGGGAGGAACTGGGCGTACCGTACCCCGCCGGGAAAGAGGTTCGTGAGAGTCGGAAAGGTACACTTCAGCCGTGACCCCTGATGCCGTGATGGCTGTGCTTGCGGGCGTGCTGGGCCTGCTGGTCGGCTCGTTCTCGAATGTCCTGATCTACCGCCTGCCGCGCCGCGAGAACATCGCGTTCCCGCCGAGCCACTGCACGAATTGCAACCACCAGTTGGGCGCGCTGGACCTCGTGCCGGTGTTCTCGTGGCTGGCGCTGCGCGGAAAGTGCCGGTACTGCGGCGCGCCCATCCGCGTCCGTTACCCGCTGGTGGAGCTCGCGACGGGCGCGCTGTACGCCCTGATGGCCGTGGTGTTCCCGTTCTCGGCGGTGGGCGCGAGCCTGCTGGGCCTGTTGGTGCTGATGACGCTGCTGCTGGTGGCGTCCATGATCGACGCGGACACCCGCACCATCCCCGACAGCTTGACGCTGCCGGGCGCGGCGCTTGGCCTGGCGTTCGCGGTGCTGAACGAGCGGACCGGCGCGTCCAGCGCGGGCTTGCCGTCTTTCCCGGAAGCGCTGCGCGGCATGCTGCTCGGCGCGGGCGTGCTGATGCTGATCGACCTGCTGGGCTCGTGGGTGTTGCGCCGCTTCCGGGAGCGGCAGTACCCGGACTTCCCCATCGGGTATCAGCAGGTGGCGCTCGCCACGCTGGTGGGCGCGTGGGGCGGCGTGTGGTGGGGCGTGGCGGCGGCACTGGCGTCCACGGCCGTGAATGTCGTCGCGCGGCGCGTCGTGCGCGTGCCGGACCTGCTGACGCTGGGGGGGCTGCTGGTGAGCGTCGCGGTGGCGAGCACGGGCGTCGGACCGGGCCTGATCCTGATGGTTCAGAACGCCCTGGCGGCGACGGGCGCCGCGGCGCTCATCGCGGGCGCGTACTGGTGGACGCAGCCGGAACCGGCCGACACCGGCGACGACGACGCCTTCGACGCAAGCGCCATGGGGTTCGGTGACGTGAAGCTCGCGGCGGTCATCGGCGCGTTCCTCGGCTGGGAGCAATTCCTGGTGGCCCTGGTCGTGGCGGTCCTGGCCGGCGCGGTGCTGGGCGTCGTGCAGCTGGCCATCTGGCGCGAGAATCGCCTGAAGTTCGGGCCGTACCTCGCGATAGGCGCGCTGGTGGCGCTGCTGTTCGGGCAGCAGCTCATTCACGCGTACATGAACAAGCTGGGCCTGTAACAGCGCGCGTGCAGGCGGGCGGCCCGGAGTCTGGGCCGCCCGCCTGCACGTTCACTTCACGAGGGCGAACAGCGCCTGGTACAGCGACAGGAACGTCTGCTCGTCCAGGCTGGCGGCGTCGTTCCAGGTGGCGGCCAGGCAGTACTGCGCGCCGCTCGCGCCGCGCACGACCGTGGTGAGGTTCAGCACGCCGCGCTCGCTGCCGCCCTTGTACGACGCGCTCGGGAAGCCGAGGTTCTCGGCCGGGCCGCCGTTCACGCGGGTGCTGGGGAGCGCTGCGGTGTCTTTGAGCAGGCCGCACAGTGTCTGCGCGCTCACGAACCACTCCACCTGCGGGTACGTCACGGCGCTGTTCACGAGGCTGCTCTGAGGTGGGCGGCCCTGCTGGTTCACCTCGGCGAGCACGGCGCGTTTCACGGCGTCGTTTCCCGCGGCGTAGCGTGCGCGGAGGGCGTCGTTCTGTGGGGCGGACAGCACGAACAGCTGCCGCGTGCTGGGCACGACCGGCTGCCTGAGGCGCCGCCCGACCGCGTCCGCGCCGACAAGCCGCAACAGGGTGTCCGTGGCGGTGTTGTCGCTCTCGCTGAGCATCTCGGTGGCGAGCGTCGCGACGGTCACGGGCGTCCCGGCAGGCCAGGTGTGCAGGCGGCCGCTCGGGTAGGAGCGGTCCGCGTCGCTCAGGGTCACGACCTCGTCCCAGCGGTGCTGCCCGGCGCGCACCTGCGCCTGCAGTTCCGCGAGGATGCCCAGTTTGAACGCGGACCCCACCGCGAGGCGCGCGTCCGGTTCGCGCGCGGCGATGGTGGTGTCGTCACGCGTCACGAGGACGCTCACGTGGCCACCCAGGGCGCCGAACGCGCGCGTGAGCGCGGCCGCGTCGGCGGTGTTGGGGAGCGCGCCGCCGAGGTACAGCAGCGAGAACCGCCCGGCGCTCGTGACGCCCGCCCGCAGGAACACCGCGCCGCGTTCGTACTCCGCGCGGTACTGCTCCTCCCCGATGGACGTGACGGCCGTGAGGCGCCCGAACTGCTGGCGGTACGCGGCGAGCGCCGGGCCGACCTGCGCGAGCACGTCCGGCGTGAAGTCCGGCGTGAACCACGCCGGGTTCGCGGCGTCGGCGTTCAGGAGGCGCGCGAGCGCCTGACCGGTCGCGTCGCCGGTGCGGACGGCCGGGGTGGTGGGGGCGGCGCCGGTGCTCGCCGGGGGGGTGCTCGGCGCGGCCTGCATCCCGGTGATGAGCAGCCCCCGGAAGACGCCCCGGGCGTCCGTGGTGGCGCGGACGTTCACGTTGCCGCGCGCGTACTTCAGGGCGTAGGTGTCCGTGCCGGTGGCCTGGACGCCCACGAAGTCCCCGTAGGCGGCGCGGAACCCCTGGAAGCCCGCCTGCATCTGCGGGATCAGCGCGGCGAAGTCGGCACTGAACCACGCGGCGTCCAGTCGGTCCGCGCGGGCGAGGCGCGCGAGCGCGTCCGGCGTGCTGAGGGTCTGGGCGAGGGCCACGCCGGCCATGAGGGCCGCTGCAGGCGCCAGCTGTTTCAGGAACGTCATGCTCAGGAGTACGGGCCCGGCGCGCCCGACGTTGCCGCCGGCGCACGTGATGTTCCTCCGGTGCGCCCATTGGCGGATGCGCGCCCGACGCCGCGCGCGCACACTGAGGCTGATCCGCCAGATGACCGGCTGCTGTGGCGGGCGAACCTCCTCCCAGGCCCGCGCGGCGCCCTCCGGCGCGCCGGGCTGACGCTTCGCTCTGCACAAGGACACCACATGAAACTTGACCTGGAACGCCTGGATGGCGTTCGCACGTGCGTGCACAACCCGCACGGCATTCCGGTGACGCTGCACGCCACCGACGACGTCCGCGTGGAACGCGCGGCACTCACGGAACTGGGCGACCTGCTGGACGCCCTGGCCCGCACCACGCGGGCGTTCGGCACCGCCACGCCCACCGTGACCCTCACGCCGGATTTCCACCGGGGCCGGGGCGTCCCCGTCGGCACCGTCCTTCACGCGCCCGGCCTGCTGCTCCCGGTGGCCCTGGGCGCGGACGTGGGGTGCGGCATGCGCCTGCACGTCACCTCACTCACAGCGCCGGACGTGACCCCGCACCTGGGCGCCGTGGAGGTTGCGCTCCGGCGCACGTTCTTCGAGGGGGCCGGGACCTCCCGACCACCGCGGCCCTGCGCGCGGCAGTCCTGACCGACGGTCTTGCTGGGGTCAGCCGGGCGGCGCGCCCCTCGTCGGCGCTGTGGTCCGCCTGGACGGCGGACCTCGCGGTGTTCGCGGAAGGTCACGGGAGCCGCCCCGCGCCGCTGCACGCCGTGTTCGACGACTGGGTGCGCGGCGGCCTGAAACGGGACGCGCACCTGGGCAGCATCGGCGGCGGGAACCATTTCGTGGAGGTGCAGGTGGTGGAGCGCGTGCTGGATGCCCGCACCGCCTACGCGTGGGGCGTGCGGCCCGGCGCGGTGTGCGTGATGGTGCACAGCGGCTCGCTCGGCTTCGGGCACGCGGCCGCGCACGTGCTGCGCGCGCTCGCCGGGCCGGCTGGCGGCCACGTCGGCATGGCCGTACCGTTGGCGGACGCGGCGCTGGCGCACGAAGCGCGCACCGTCATCGCGAACGCGGCGAATTTCGCGTTCGTGAACCGGGCGCTGCTGACCCTGCAGGCGCTGGACGCGCTGCGCCGCGTGACGGGCGACTTCAGCGCGCGGGCCGTGTACGACGCGCCGCACAACCTCACGTGGGGGGCGCTGCACCGCAAGGGCGCGACGCCCGCGCGCGGTCCCGGCGACGCCGCCCTGCTGGGCACGCCGTTCGAGCATGTGGGCGAGCCGGTGCTGGTGCCCGGCAGTATGGGTGACCGGAGTTTCCTGCTGGTCGGTCGGGGGTGCGGCAGCAGCCTGCACAGCGCCGCGCACGGCGCGGGCCGCGCGCTCGCGCGTGGGCGCGCCATGCGTGATGCGGGCGTCGCCGCGAGCCTGGAGGGCGTGCGGGTCGTGACGCCCGTTAACCCGCGCACGACGCGCGCGGACGTGTGGGCGCGCAAACGGCAGGAACTCGCGCAGGAGGCGCCCGCCGCATACAAGGCCATTGCCGCGACCGTGGACACCCTCGAACGCGCCGGCATGGCGTTGCCCGTCGCGGCGCTTCGGCCCCTGTTGACCGTGAAGGGCTGAGTGAAGGAGGGAGGCCGCGGCGTCATGCCGCGGCCTCCCTCCTTCCGGCCTTAAATCAGGCCGAGGTCGCGCACAGCCTGGCGCTCTTCTTCGAGTTCCTGCGCGGTCGCGTCCATCTTGCCGCGGCTGAAGTCGCTGACGTCGAGGCCCTGCACGATGGTGTACTCGCCGTTCTTGACGGTGACGGGGAAGCCGTAGATCAGGCCCTCGGGGATGCCGTAGCTGCCGTCGCTGGGGATGCCCATGCTGACCCACTCGCCGTCAGCCGTGCCGAGCGCCCAGTCGCGCATGTGGTCGATGGCGGCGCTCGCGGCGGACGCGGCGCTGCTGAGCCCGCGCGCCTCGATGATGGCGGCGCCACGCTTGGCGACCGTGGGGATGTACTCGTTCTCGTACCACGCCTGGTCATTCACGGCTTCGAGGGCGGGCTGGCCGTCCACGGTGGCGTGGGCGAGGTCCGGGTACTGCGTGGAGCTGTGGTTGCCCCAGATGGTGAGGTTCTTGATGCTGCTCACGGGCTTGCCGGTGCGCTCGGCGAGCTGGCTGATGGCGCGGTTGTGGTCGAGGCGCACCATGGCCGTGAACTGCTTGGGGTCCAGGCCGCGGGCGTTCTGCTGCGCGATGAGGGCGTTCGTGTTGGCGGGGTTGCCGACGACGAGGACCTTGACGTTGCGGCTGGCGACTTCGGCGAGCGCTTCACCCTGGGGTTTGAAGATGCCGCCGTTGGCGCTCAGCAGGTCGCCGCGTTCCATGCCGGCCTTGCGGGGCATGGCGCCGACGAGCAGCGCGTAGTCGGCGTCCTTGAACGCGACCTTGGGGTCGTCGCTGGTGACGATGTCCGCGAGGAGCGGGAACGCGCAGTCGCGGAGTTCCATCACGACGCCCTGCAGGGCCTTGAGGGCGGGCGTGATTTCGAGGAGTTGCAGGATGACCGGCTGGTCCTTGCCGAGCATGTCGCCCGCGGCGATGCGGAAGAGCAGGCTGTAGCCGATCTGGCCGGCAGCGCCGGTAACGGCGACGCGTACAGGTTGTTTCATGGGGTGCCTCCTTGAGTGTTGGGGAACTCCGGTGGGGTGTTCCGAGTCATCCTAACGCACGCTCGGGTGGCGTTCGGCGCGGGGCGGGCGTTACCTCTCGGGGGACGCCGTGGGCGTTCACGTAGGGGGGTTTAGCGGCGGCTCACGTGCGGGCGCGCGCTCACGCGCGACAGTGGCAGGCATGGAGCGGACAGGACCGGGGCGCGCGCAGGTGGAGCGAGATGCGTGAAGCCCCGCCGCGTCACGATGAGCTGCTGAGCCAGAACGCGGAAATCAACGCGCTGCTGCTGCAGCAGGCCGAACTGAACCTGACGGCGCTGCACCGCCCCATCGAGCGCTTCAGCCGCTTGGTGAGCCGCCCGGCGTTCATTGTGGGGGCGCTGGGTCTGGCGGCGTTGTGGATCAGCGTGAACCTCGTGATGAAGGCGGAGGGGCGCGCGCCGTGGGACGAGCCGCCATTCTACTGGTTGCAGGGCGTGCTGGCGCTGCTGAGCCTGCTGATCACCATGACGGTCCTGATCGGGCAGAGCCGCCAGGGGGAGTTGGCGGAGCAGCGCGCGCAGCTGCAGTTGCAGGTGGTGCTGCTGACCGAGCAGCGCACCGCGAAGCTAATTGCGCTGCTGGAGGAGTTGCGGCATGACCTGCCGAACGTGGCGGACCGCGTGGACGAGGAGGCCGAGGTGCTGCAGCACGCGACGAACCCGGAGATGATCCTGCACACCCTCAATGACGGGGAGGACGTTCCCGGTGCTGTGCGCGAGCAGCGTGACCCGTGAGCGTTCACAGCTCGCGCCTCACCCGGCGCCGCGCAGGGCTCAGCTGTGGGCTCAACGCTGGAGGCCCCGCCGAATGGCGGGGCCTCGTCTCATGCGCGCGGGTGGGCGGTCAGCGGCCCACGCCCGGCGCGACCGTGAGGGGCGCGTCGAGTTTGATCCACAGCACTTCGGTGTCGTCCTTGACGTCCTTGCCGCGCCCGCCGGTGCCGGGGTAGTTGTTGTCGTTCGCGACAAGGATGGTGTTCTGGTCGAGCACGAGGACGTCCTCGATGGTCACGAATGGGAAGCTGAACACGCCCGCCTGCGTGCTGGGCGCGAGGCCGCGCGGGTCGCGGAGGTTCAGGAGGTCCACCAGTTCGGTCTTCTGGACGTTGCCGCCAGCGTCTCGCTGGTTCAGGTCGATCTTGTAGATCTTCTTGAATTTCGCGTCGCTGCCGCTGGCCTCGTCGCGTTCGATCACGAGGTACTCGTGGTCGTTCACGGCGGTGAGGTCCCCGATGGCGTGCGCGGGGTTCTCGAGTCGGTAGCGCCCCGCGAGGCCCGTGAAGGTGCGCGTCTTGAGGTCGAAGGTGTTCAGGCGGAGCGTGCCGTCCGGGTCGCCCGCGACGGTGCCTTCGAGCAGCGCGATGAGGCGGGTCTTGTCGGCGCTGAGCGCGAGGCCTTCGTAGCCTTTGCTGCGGTTCAGGTTCGCGGCGCTCGGGGCGCCGGGCGAGGTGCCGGCGGCGAGCAGCGCGGGGTTCTGGGGGCTGCGGACCTCGGGGGTGGTGTACTGCGCGCGGACGCGCGTGCCGATGGCCGGGAAGTCCGTGAAGTACCCGTCCACGCCGGCGCGGATCAGGTCGCGGAACTCGGCTTCCACGTCGCCGGCGTACGCGGCCGGGAGGTACGCGGGTTCCGCGCGGACCGTCCAGGGGTGCACTTGCAGGCCGGCGGCGTGCGCGTCGCGCACGAACGCGGTGGGTTTGAGGGTGTTCTTGTCCGCCGTGAACAGCAGGGCCTTGTTCGGGCCGGCGCCCTGCGCGTACGCCGCGATGCCTTTGAGGCCGTCGGGCGTGACGAGGTCCGCGTACGTGCGCTTGTCGCCGCTCGCCGTGAAGTCGTACGGGGCGCCGCCGCCGTTGATGAGCTGCACGAGCGGCACCTTGAGGCCGGCGGCGGGGAGGATCTTCGTGGCGAGTTCGCGGAGGTTCGCGGTTTCGAACGACTGGATGAACACGCGGTTCGGGTCGGTGAAGCCGGTCTTGACGAGCGTGTCGACGATTTTCTGGCCGAGGTTCACGTTGATGGGCGTGCCGTCCGCGTGCTTGCCTTCGGTGAGGAAGTACGTGGGGTGTTTCGTTTCGGGGTAAATGCCGATCTTCCGGCCGGTGCGCGCCTCCACGTCCTTCACGAGCGTGATGATGTCCTCGAGAGTGGGGACGGTGAACTGCCCGTCGAAGGCCGTGCCGCGCAGCTGCGGGAGGCGTTCCTTGGCGCGCAGCGTACGCAGTTCCGCGAGGGTGAAGTCCTCCGCGAAGTACCCGCGGACGGTGACGCCGTCGAGGGTTTTGGTGGTGAGGCGGTCCTTGAATTCCGGGTGGTCGGCGACGTCGGTGGTGGCTTCGGTGACCTTCCCGTTCGCGTCGACGCTCGCGAGGATGGGTTCGTGGCGGGCGATGAGGACGCCGTCGCGCGTGACCACCAGGTCCGGCTCGACGAAGTCCGCGCCGGCGTCGATGGCCGCCTGGTACGCGGCGAGGGTGTGTTCCGGGCGGGTGCCGCTGGAGCCGCGGTGCCCGATCACGATGGGCGCCTTGCCGCTCAGGGTGGCGAACGTCTCGAAGTTCGGGGTGGCGTACGGCGCTTCGAGGAGTTTGCCGGTCGCGTCGAAGTGCAGGAGGTACGGGCCGAACTCGTCGCCGATCCATAGGGTGCCGTCGGGCGCGGCGACCAGGGACTCCACGTCGAAGTCCGCGCCGGTCAGGAGGCGCTCGGGGGTGCTTTCGTTGACGAGGACGAAGGGGACCTTGCGGTCCGGGTCGCGCAGGCTGATGAACGATGCGGGCGTGAGGGTGCCTGCGCCGCCCGCCGCGGTGTTCGCGGTGGCGTTCATGCGGTACACGCGCAGCAGGTAGTCGGCGCTGTTGGCTTTCGCGCCGAAGCCGTTGTCCGGCAGGAACAGGAAGGTGCCGTTCGGGCCGAACTGCACGCCGCTGAAGCCCTGCACGGGCTGGCTGGGGAAGCGCGGAGTGGCGGCGCGGACGCCACCGTCGTACTGGCCGCTGGCGGGCCCTTCGGCGAAGGTGTCGGCGGGCATGCTGGCGTACCCGATCAGTTCGGCGGCGTGCGCGGCCGGGGCGAGGGTGAGGGCGAGCAGGGCGGACAGCAAACGTGTCTTCATCGCGGCTGAGCATGCCCTTCATGTGTCAGCGGCGGGTGCGGGGCGTATCAGGGGCCTGTCAGGGCGCCGGTGGGGTTTCTCACCAGGGCGGGGACCGTGCGCCCTCTGGTCAGGTGGCTGCCGGCAATCCCGGGTCGCTTCGGGACAATGAAGCAGCGCCCGCACGTTCGTGCGGGCGCTGCTGTGCGGGGAGACTTACTCGCCCTGCGCTTCTTCGGTCGCAGCGGGCGCGGCAGCGGCAGTGGCGGCCGCCGCTTTCGCGGCGTTGGCGCGCGCGGCGTCCTTCATGACGCGGCTGCGGTCGTTCTTGATACGGGCAGCCTTGCCGCGCAGTTCGCGCAGGTAGTACAGCTTGGCGCGGCGGACCTTGCCGCGCTCCAACACGGTGATCTTGTCGACCAGCGGGCTGTTCAGGGGGAACACGCGCTCCACGCCTTCGCCGAAGCTGATCTTGCGCACCGTGAAGCTCTTGCGGGCGCCGCTGTTGTTGATGGCGATAACGACGCCTTCGAACGCCTGCAGGCGGCTGCGGTTGCCTTCGCGGACCTTGGTGTCCACGCGGACGGTGTCGCCGGGCTGGAAGTCGGGGAGGTCCGCTTTGAGGTGCGGCTGCTCGATGGAGCGCAGGATGGCGCCACGGTTGATCTTCATAGTCTCTCCTTTGCGTCGGCGGACCGCCCCACACCACGGGCAGCCGGGGTGCGGCTGGCGGGTTGTCCCGCTCGTGCGGGCAGAGGCGTTCACGATCGCTATGCGCGCCCGCGTCGTCGCGGGGCAGACCGTAGGAGTATACGCGCTTTGAGGCGCCTCCCTCAAGGGGGGAGGTGCACCAAGTTCAAGCGGCGCGCGCCTGTGGGCGCGTGGGGGCGCCGACGCCCACAGGCGCGGGCCTTTCCTCCACCCTTCCGGCGCGCGTGGCTTTGTGCCGGAGGGCACGAAAGATGAGAAATGGTGCGCGCGGAACGCTCATGTCGGGGCAGGCGGGTTTAGAATCCGGAACGTGAGTGGCAAGGCCCCCGAAGCGTTTGACGTGCTGGACCTCGGCACCGTCCCCTATGACGTCGCGTGGGATACGCAACGCCAGCATCACGCGCGCGTGGTGAACGGCGCGCAGCCCACCCTGCTGCTGCTGGAGCACCCGGCAGTCATCACGCTGGGCCGCAAGGCGTACACCGGCGAGAACATCATCGTCACCCGCGAGCACCTGGATCGCCTCGGCATCCGCGTGTTCGAGATTGAACGCGGCGGCGACGTCACGTACCACGGCCCCGGCCAGCTCGTCGGGTACGCGATTTTCCCCGTCGGACGGCGCGTCCGCGACTTCCTGCGGCTCCTGGAGGCGTCCCTCGTGGACGCCCTCGGCACGTTCGGTCTCGCTGCCCGCGCGAACCCCGGGTACGCCGGCGTGTACGTGGAGGCGCGCGACGTGAACGGACGCACGCTGGAGCAGAAGATCGCCAGCATCGGCGTGGCGGTGCAGCGCAACGTCGCCCTGCACGGCTTCGCGCTGAACGTCAGCACCAACCTGGACCACTTCGAGTTCATCCGCCCGTGCGGCCTCACCGACACCCAGATGACCAGCGTGGACCGCGAGTACGCCCTGCGCGGCCTCGGCACGCCGCCCAGCATGGACGACGTGAAGGCCGAGATCGCGCGCGCGTTCGCGCGGGCGTTCGCCACGTACGACTGGTCCATTCCGGCGCCCGCCGCCGACCCCTCCCCCACCCTTCAAGGAGCGTCATGACGCAGCAGGACCCCACCCCGCCCGACATCAAGTTCATCAAGAACGGCATCTACCGCAAGGACGCCGTCAAGACGCGCGAGCCGAAACCCTCGTGGCTGAAAGTCACCATCCCCACCGGCGAGGTGTTCGGCGAGGTCCGCAAGGTCGTGCGCGAGCACAAGCTCCACACGGTGTGCGAGGAGGCGATGTGCCCGAACATCGCCGAGTGCTGGTCGCGCGGCACGGCCACATTCATGCTGATGGGCCACGTGTGCACCCGCGCGTGCCGCTTCTGCGCCGTCGACACCGGCAACCCCCGCGGGCACCTCGACGTGACCGAACCCATGCAGGTCGCGGACAGCGTGCAGCTCATGAAGCTGAAGTACGTCGTGCTGACCAGCGTGGACCGCGACGACCTGCCGGACGGCGGCGCGTACCACTTCGCGCGCACCGTCGCGCAGATCAAGAAGGTCAGCCCGGAAACGCGCGTGGAGGCACTCACGCCGGACTTCAGCGGCAACACGCACTGCGTGGACCTGGTGCTCGACGCGGGCGTGGACGTGTACGCGCAGAACCTCGAAACGGTCCGCCGCCTCACGCACCCCGTGCGTGACGTGCGCGCCAGCTACGACCAGACCCTCGCGGTGCTGGCGTACGCCAAGAAGGCCCGCCCGGACGTGTACACCAAGACCAGCATCATGCTCGGCCTCGGTGAGACGCGCGAGGAGGTCATTGAGGCGATGCACGACTGCCGCGCGGCGGGCGTGGACGTCATCACGTTCGGGCAGTACCTGCGGCCCACGCACCACCACCTGCCCGTGGAACGGTACGTGACGCCGGAGGAGTTCGCGGAGCTGCGCGAGATCGGCATGAGCCTGGGCTTCGTGGAGGTCGTGAGCGGCCCCCTCGTGCGCAGCAGCTACAAGGCCGAGCAGCTGTTCATGGACAAGCCCGGCAGCTTCCCCGAGCACCTCGCGCACCTCGACGACGGCGCGCAGCTCGGCATGCTGTAACGCACGCGTTCAGCTGCAGAGGCCGCGGGCATGCCTGCGGCCTCTGTTCGTCCTGACGTGACCATGGGCCGCGCGCACAGGGCGGCCCGCCACTTGTTTCGGCGCCCGCGAGGGTTCAAGCTCTCAGGGCGCCACCCGACCTGCCGGGCTGGCGGTCAGGAGGCCGCATGAAACTGACGGAACACGTGCACGTTCTGCCGCTCCACGAACCGGGCGCGCCCGCGTCCAACACGATGCACCTGAGCCTGATCCTCGACGACGCGCGCGGCGCGACCCTGGTGGACACGGGCCTGCCCGGCCGCGAGGAGGCCGTGCTGGCCCTGCTGCGCGAGGCGGGCGCCTCGCCGGGCGACGTGCGCCGGATTGTGCTCACGCACCAGGACCTCGATCACGTGGGGTCGGCGGCGGCGCTCGCGCGCATGACGGGCGCGCAGGTGCTCGCGCACGCGGACGACGCGCCGTTCATTGATGGTCGCCAGCGGGCCGTGAAGCTCCCGCCGCCGTCGGTGCTGAGCACCCTGCCGCCCGGCGCGCGCGCCATGATGAAACGCGGCGCGGACCCCGTGACGATCACCCGCACCCTGGCGGATGGGGAGGTGCTGGACGTCGCGGGCGGGGTGCGGATGCTGCATACCCCCGGGCACACGCCGGGGCACCTGAGCCTCTACGTCCCCAGCGACCGCGTGCTGATCGCCGGGGACGCCGTGGTCGTGCACGACGGGCAGCTGGCGCCGCCCCCGGCGCCCATGACGCCGGACATGCCGGCGGCGCTGCAGTCCATCAGGAAGCTCGCGGCGCTCGACGCGGACATTGTCGTCGCGTACCACGGCGGCGTGCAGCGCGGGGACGTGCGCGCGCAGCTGCGGACGCTGGCGCCGCGCGTCAGCTTCTGAGCGCGGGGGGCGCGCAGCTTCGTGCAGGCGCGCCCCCGCAGGCCTTACAGTGACGCGGTGACGTTCTCGCCTGTAACCGCGCAGTACCGCGCTCCGGGCCGCATGATCACCCTGAACGCCGTGGGGTTCCTCGGCTTCGCGGCGCTCGCGGCGGGACTGCTGCTGACCATGAGCCTCCCAGCCTGGAAGTGGGCGCTGCTGGCGTTCGGGGTGCTGTACCTGCCGTACGCCTTCTGGAGCCAGCGGGCCGCGGTGCTGCACCCGCCGCGCGTGGACGACGCCGGCGTGTTCCTGTACCGCAAACCGGACCTGGATTACCTGATGCACGGCGCGCACGTCCCCTGGGCGAACGTGCGCCGCGTGGAGCAGGGCGCCGCGGGGGTTCTGTGGGTGTCGTACGTCGCGGCGGACGGCCAGGCCCGCCGCGACCCGGTGCCCACGCGGGCGTTGCGGAACGCAGACGCATTCCGCAACGCCCTGCTGAGCGGCGCGGCGGCGAACGGCGTTCCGGTCGACTGACGCCCCCAGAGAGCAGGAGGCCGGACGTGTCTGTCCGGCCTCCTGCTCTGGGCTGCTCGTTACGCGGGCGGTCCGGCCGTCACGGTGACGCGCTGCTCCTGGCGGACCATGTTGAGTTTCACGTCACCGCACACCGTCACCTCCAGGCCGAGCGTGGCCGCGCAGTCCTCCGCCACGGTCTGCACGAAAAACTCGATGTCGCGCACGACGGGATGCTGGTGAAACGCTCGGACGTACGCGTCGAGGCTGAACAGTTCCAGCAGGTGCGCGCGCGGCGCGTACCGGACGGTGAGCGTGCTGCCGGGCGCGGGGTTGTGGCTGGCCGGGCAGAGTTCCGGCAGGTGCAGGACGTGCTCGACGGTCGTGCGCAGGTGCGGCCGGGCGTTCCCGATGGTGCGCAGGTGCGCGCGCGGCTCGGCGGGCGCACCGGTCATGCGGGCGCAGCCGTGGTGCGGTGCGCGCGCAGAGCGAACAGCGCGGCGATGCCGTACTTCACGATGACGTCCGCGAAGATGATCTGCGGGATGAGCGGGCCGTACTGCGGGTCACCCCAGAACGCGATGAGCGTGAACACGGCCGTGTCGATGGGCACGCTCACGGCGTTGCTGGCCAGCACCCGCGTCCACCAGGAGCGCTGCAGGAAGCGCTGGTACACGGCGGTGTCCGCGAGTTCACCGGCGAGGATGCCCAGGAACGACGCGAGAATGAAGCGCGTGGGCGTGTGGGTGTACAGCGCGGCGGCGACGTTCACGATGACGGCGAGCGCAATGGCGATAAAGACGTACTTCAGGCCGTGGCGGTGAATGCGGTCACGGAGCGTGAACACGGCCGCGAAGAAGATCGTGCCGATGGACAGCTGGCCGTAGAGCGGCAGCGGAATGAAGTGGTTGAGGGTGAGGTTGGCGAGCAGGACGCTCAGCACGTACAGCACGATCCACAGCACAGGTGAACCTTTGGTCATGGGGACTCCTCCGGCAGCGCGACAGGACAGGTCGCGGCCTCATGGGGCGCGCCCGCCGGGGTGGTGTGGGCGGGCGCGTCGGCGTCCGCTCGGGCGAGCGCCAGTGCTTCAGGGTAGCGCAGGGGCGCGCCGCTGTGGCGGCGCGCCGCACAATGCGCGCGTCAGCGGCGACCGCGGGTGGGGGGGCGGTGTTGGCGCGCATGACGGCGTCGCGCGTGAGGTCCGTGACGTCCGTGCGCGTCGCGAGTGACAGCACGGGCGCCCACTCGACGAGGTCGACGGTGTTCGTGGAGGGGTTCGGGAGGCCGCTCACGTAGTCGGCCTTGAACACCAGGTTCACCTGAAGGGCGCCGAGGGTGTTCACGAAGGTGCGGCTCCCGAGCAGCGTGAACTGATCGACGGCGACGCCTGCCTGCGTCATGATGGCGCGCCGCAGGACCTCCTCGGCGGACGCCTGCGCGTCCGTGTGGACGGTACCGGGCAGGCCGGTCACACCGCTGCTGTACTCGAGCAGCAGCACGCGCTGCTCGCGCTGCACGACGGCGTACAGGCCGACATGGTAGGTGGGCGGCAGCGGCGGGTTGGGGTCCGGACGGAACATGGGTACGTTCACTGTACCGGAACGCGCGCGGCGCGGCGTGCCAGGATGCGCCACGGTTCCTGAAGGTTCAGGGGGCAGGCCAGGGGCGCACGTAGGACGGCTGCACGGCGTGCGCGCGCAGCGCGGCGGCGACCGTGCGAAAGGCGTCATCGTGGGCGGGGTTCGTCCAGGCGGGCGACTGGACCAGCAGGACACCCGTCACGTCCCGCGCAGGCGGGAGGGCGTCCGTGCGTTCCAACCGGACGCGGTCCAGCAGGTCAGTGGGCAGGTGGGCGCGCAGTTCGTCGCGGGTGCGTTCGAGGTCGTACCCTTCGGCAACGCGGACGTGCGCGTGCCACGCGGGGTAGCGGACGGTGTACGTGCGGATCAGGCCGCGCGCGAGGGCGAGGCCCGCCCAGTTGCCGGGGCGGACGCGCGCCGGATCGCCGCTGTAACTCACGAGGTCATGGTGACTGTCAACGTTCACGACGTCCTGCCCGGCGTGCCCGGCGACCCAGGCATAGGCGTCCGCGTGCGTCCACGACAGAGCGGCCGGGAGACCCGCGTACTGCTGCAGCGCCACCCAGTCGCCGTGGAGCGGGAAGTCGCCCGCCAGGGGCGTCCAGTCCTGCGCGTGCGGGTCGCGGTTGCGGGTGCGGGCGACCCAAGCGTCCAGGCGGTCCTCCGCGCGGTCGCGGGTGCCCCAGATGGGCGCGTCGAACACGTGCTCCACGCAGCCGCTGTAGGCGTCCCAGTCGACGGACAGCAGCATTCAGCGCTGGAAGTCCGCGGCGTACGCGCCCGCCTTGTTCAGGGCGGGGCGCAGCTGCGCGTACGGCACGGTGATGACCTCGTTGCACGCGAAGATGACGTGCGGCAGGCCCGGCAGCCACAGCGCCAGCCCGCGCGCGGTCGGGTACACGTCCGGGGTGTCCGACCCGTCGTTGATGGCTTCGCGGCAGGGCTGATCGTCCGGCGTGGCGCGCGTGCGTGCGTACTGCTGCCGGTACAGGGTCCGCAGGGCCTTGTCGCTCAGGTCGGACCAGATGCCGCGGACGTTCACGCGCGCGCCCGTGCGGGTGTCGAGCGTGACGGCGTCCGCGATGTCAAAGGGGTGCGCGCCCGCACAGAAGCCCATGCCCTCGGTGACCAGCGTGAGGGTGCGGGTCGTGCGGTACTCCACGCGCGTGCTGGCCTCCCAGGCGCGGAGTTCAGGGTCCTGGGTGGGCGGGACGGTGCTCTCGCACTCCAGCGCGTCCAGCGCCTCGGTCAGCTGCAGGTCCTGCAACGCGCCGTTCAGGGCGGCCGCGCCGGGCACGCGCGGGTACGTCACGCCGGAGTGCGGCTCGCGGACGCCGCCGAGCCCACCGAACGCCTTTTGCGCGGGCACGCTCACCCAGGCGTGGTTGACGCGCAGGTAGTTGAACACGTCACTGGCGCGCAGCGCCTTCAGGACTGGCGTGAGCGGCAGGGCGGGCGGCACGTCCGCGCCGCGTACGGGCGCGAGATTCACGGGGAGGGTGCGCGTACCGTTCGCGTCCGTCCAGGTGCCGCGCAGGGCCGCGCCGTTCGGGCTCAGCACGAACCGCCCGGTCACGCGCGTGCCGTTGTCCGCCTCGTAATCGCGCACGACTTCCGTGAGGCGCAGGCGGCCCGCGTCGTCGCGGGCGGGCGTGAGGCGCAGGTTCACGCCGCGCGACGTGTAGAAGTACGCGCTGTTCTCCCCGGCGAGCTTCAGGACGACCGGAAGGGTGCCGACCGTGCCGCGGTACACCCCACCCGCCGGGAGGGTGGGGGCGGCGCTTGCGGCGCTCAGCAGCAGGAGGGTGGTGGTCAGGGCGCGGTGCATGCCCTCAGTGTAGGGGCGGCGCGGGCGCGTTCGGCCGCAAATGCGAGGGGCCGCGAGCGTGTAACCCGCGGCCCCGTCTCAGGTGGCTCCATGCGCCGGGAGGTTCAGTGCTTCCCGAAGTGGCCGAGCATGGGCACGTTCGGCTTCCAGGGCTTCACGGCCTGCACCTCGCCGTACAGGTCGTACTCGTCGGCGTCCTCGATGATCGCCTCGACGATGTCGCCGATCTTCACCTGCCCGGCGAGGTCGCCGGCGTACAGGTACACCTGCCCGTCGATACCGGGCGCGTCGCCCTTCGTGCGGCCGATGAGTTTCGTGCCGGGCGCGTCGCCCTCGTCGTCGTTGAACTCGTCGATGATGACGTCCATCACGCGGCCGACCTTCTCCTGCAGCTTCTCGGCGCTGATGCGCTGCGCGACTTCCATGAAGCGCGCGAGGCGTTCCTGCTTCACGGCCTCGGGCACGCGGTCCTCGAAGTGCGTGGCGTCCGCCTCCTCAACCTCGCTGTACGTGAACGCGCCCACGCGGTCGAGGCGCGCGTCCTCCAGGAAGTCGAGGAGCAGCTGGAAATCGCTTTCGGTCTCGCCGGGGAAGCCGACGATGAATGTGGAGCGGATGGTGAGCTCCGGGCAGATCTCGCGCCAGCGGCGGATCGTTTCGAGCTGCTTGCCGGCGCCGGGGCGGCGCATGCGCTTCAGGACGCTCGGCGCGGCGTGCTGCAGGGGCACGTCGAGGTACGGGAGGATCTTGCCTTCCGCCATGAGCCGCACGACGTTCTCGATGTGCGGGTACGGGTAGATGTAGTGCATGCGCACCCACGCGCCCATCTCGCCGAGCTTCTGCGCGAGGTCCACGAGGTGCGCACGCACCTGCTCGCCCTGGAATTCCGACTCGCGGTAGCGGACGTCCACGCCGTACGCGCTGGTGTCCTGCGAGATGATCATGAGCTCCTTCGTGCCGCCCGCGATGAGGCGGAACGCTTCGTACAGCACCGCGCCGGCGTCGCGGCTGACTTGCAGGCCGCGCAGTTTCGGGATGATGCAGAAGCTGCAGGTGTGGTTGCAGCCCTCGGCGATCTTCACGTACGCGTAGTGGCGGGGCGTGAGTTTCACGCCGGTGCTGGGCAGCAGGCTCGTGAAGGGGTTGTCGTCCTGCGGGAGCAGTTCGCGCACGTGACGCATGACGTCGTCCACCGCTTCGCTGCCGGTGATGGCGGCGACTTTCGGGTGGCGTTCCATGATGGTTTCGGGGCGTTCGCCGAGGCAACCGGTCACGATGACCTTGCCGGTCGCGTCGAGCGCCTCGCCGATGGCGTTCAGGCTTTCCTCGACGGCGGGCGTAATGAACCCGCAGGTGTTCACGATGACCGTGTCGGCGTCCTCGTAGCTGCCGGCCACCTGGTAGCCTTCGGCGCGCAGTTGCGTGAGGATGCGCTCGCTGTCCACGAGCGCTTTCGGGCAGCCGAGGCTGATGAAGCCGACCTTCTTGAGGGCATCAGTGGGGACCGCCGCGGTGGGCGGGGTGCGTACGTCCGTCATGGGAGAGTCTCCTTGGAGGGGGTCGCCCGCATGCCGACGTGCCGCCCTGCCGCGCGGCCCGCCCGCGCTGGGGCCCGCCGCCGTTCAACCGAGCATTCTACCCGAAGCCGGACGCGCAAAGGAGCGCCAGGGCACAAGGCGCGTCACTTGATCCCCCACGTGACCGTGTGGGTCGGCTTCGCGGTGCGCGGGTCGAAGGTAGGCTCGCGGTTGCCGGCGCACACCTTGGCGCTCACGGCGGAACTGGACGTGCGGAGCGTGAGCGTCCCGGGCCGCGCGGCGTCCGTCCACAGGGTGCTGACCTCCACGGTCCCGTCCGCCTCGTACGGGCAGGACGAGCGCCAGAGGGGAATCAGGTGGCCTTCCGGCGGCAGCGCCCGCGTGAACGCCCCGACCTTCATGCGGTACACGTCGCCGTACAGCGCGAACTCCCCCATGTGCGGCCCGGACCACTGCAGCGCCACGACCGGTTGGACCGTTCCGGGTGCGAGGGCGGGCAGGGCCTGCACGCCGTACGCGAACGCTCGGCGGTACAGCGTGACGCGTTTCCCCGTCGTGATCAGCAGGTCCAGCGGCGGCTCCTGCATCGGCACGGCGCTCCCGATGAACTCGACGCAGTTGCGCACGAGGTACAGCGTCTCGCGCTGCGCGGTGGTCGTGAAGAACCCGCTGAGCTTCTGCGTCACCGCCGGGTCGCAGCTTTTCAGGTTCGCGGCGCGCATCAGGCGGCGCACGAGGGCGGTGTCGCCGGGGAACTGCGCGGTTTCGGACAGGCCGGGCGTGAGCTGCCCGGCCCGCCGCCCGTCCAGGACCAGTTTCGGTGCGGCCAGGGCGCCGCTCAGCGTGAGCAGCGCGGCCAGAAGCAGGGTGCGCATACCCGCAGCGTAAGGGCTGCTGTGTGCGGTCGCACGCAGATGTGCGCGGGCCGGCGCTTACACTGCCCGTCATGACGACCCCCCTGAATTCGTTGTCGCCCGCCGAGGTGCGGGCGTTCTTCGACGCGCACCGCACCGTGCGGAAGTACCAGCCGGTGCCCATGCCGCAGGAGCACCTGGACGTGCTGCTGCACGCGGCGCAGCGCGCGCCGACCGACGCGACGGCGCAGATGTACAGCTTCATCCGCCTGGTGGACCCGCAGGTGCGCGAGCGCGTGGCGGCCCTCACGGTCAACCCGCACGTGGCGACCGCCAGTGAGGCGTTCGTCGTGTGCCTCGACGTGCACCGCCTGCAGCGCCTGCTGGAGCGCGGCGGGCACGTGTTCGGCGAGTGGCCGGGCGTGGCCGTGCATTTCGGGCTGGGCGACGCCGTCCTCGCCGGGCAGAACCTGCTGCTCGCCGCGGAGATGCTGGGGTACCAGGGCTGCTGGATCGGCGGCGTGCTGACGCACCTCCCGGAACTGGTGGAGGCGCTCGCCCTGCCGGAAGGCGTGCTGCCGTATGCGGCGCTCACCGTGGGCGTGCCGGATGAGGCGCCGCCCATGCGCCCGCGCATTCCCCGCGCCCTGGTGCTGCACGAGGACGCGTACCGCGAGCCGAGCGCGGCGGAACTGGACGAGGCACTCGCCGTCATGGCGCCCATCACGGTGCGGGGCGACTGGGCGGGCACGCTCGCGCGGTACTTCGCGGCGGGCGGCGGCATGGAATCCCGCGAGGGTCCCCTGCAGGCGGTGCTGCGTCAGCAGGGTCTCGCGCCGCGCACGCCGGCAGAGTAACGGGCGCGCGTTAAGGGCCGCTCAGCGCGCCCCGCGCGGCGGGCGGCCACAATGACGGCATGAAGCTTCCCCTGCTGCTGGCGGCGTTGCTGCTGCCTGTTCCCGCGGCGGCGCAGTCGGCCACGCCGAGCGCGCCGGGCGCCGCGGCGGCCTACACCTTCGACATTCTGGACGCGCAACGTCAGGTGATCGGCACGTACGACCTGAACGGTCGCCTCACGGTGCGCGGGGACCTCAGCGCGGGCGCGTTCCTGCGGGTGGCCCGGCCGGGCGTCTCAAGGCTGTTCCCGCTGGCGGCGCCCGTCACGGACCGCACGGCGCTCGGCGACGTGACGGTGCAGAACGGCGGCGCGCCCGTCACGCTCGCGGCGCTGCTGCAGGTGGACCGCCCGGCGCCCGGCACGGCCGCGCCGTCGCCAACATCACAGCAGATGAACAGCCTGCTGGGCCTGTCCACGTCGATCGGCACGGTGAACATCGGGATGAGCACGTCCATCGGCCTGAACGGTGGGGTGCTGGTGCTGCCGCTGTTCTTCCCGCCGTTCTGACACCAGCAGCCCCAGCAGACCGGGACGCGCACGCCTTGGGCGTGCGCGTCCCGGTCTTTGAGGCCCGAACGGCGCGCGTTACTTGTTCGGCGTGCCCTGCGCGGGCGCGGCCTGCAGCAAGCGGTACGCGATGACCTTGTTGTTCTGGTCGAGCGTCACCTCGAACACCGCGCCGCTGGTGTCCTGAATCTGGCGGACGACCTGCCCGGCGGCGTTCGTGGTCTCCTTGAGGACCTTCAGGCTGCTGAGCGTGCCGACGTTCACGGCCTGCCCCAGCACCTCCCCGGCGGGCGTGACGGTGCGTTCCACGATGTTGCCGCTCGCGTCGAGCACGCGCTGCACCGTCTGCCCGAGGTTGTTCACGGTCTGCCCGAGCAGCCCGCCCGGCTGCGTGACGTTGCTCAGGGTGCCGCCCACCGTTCCGACCGCCTTGTCGACGACGCCGCCCGGCTGCAGGGCGTTGTTGGCGACGCCGCCGACGGTGCTCACGGTGTTGTCGACCGTCGTGAGGAGCTTCTCGAGAATCTGCGGGTTGCGGTCGATGGTGGTGAGCGTCCGGTCGATGATGCGCTCGACGTTGTCGAGGTTGACTTTCAGCAGCGCCTGCGCGCGCACGCCCTTGATGTCCAGCTTCACCTTCGCGATGGACACGTCCGCGCCCGCCGTGAGCTTCAGGAGGTTCGCGAGGCGCGCGTCGAGCGCGACGTGCGCCTGCAGGTCGTCGACTTCCAGGGTGATCTGCTCGACGCTGACGTTCGGGATGTCGAGCAGCACGTCGGGGTTGCCGCTCTCCGCTTCGCGGCAGCGGCGTTCGCTCGCGGCGCGCTGCTGCTCCTGCTCGGCGGTCAGGGTCTTCCCAGCGAAAGCTTCACGCGTGAACTCGCGGCACGGGTCGTTCTGGGTGGCCGCACTGGCGCCGCTGCCGACCGGCGCGACCGGGGTGACCGGCGCGGGCCGCGTGGGGGCCGACGTGGCCGGCGTGGGCGCCGCGCCGGGACGGGCGGGGAGCGTACCGGGAGCGCTCTGGGCAGATGCCAGACCAAGGGCGAGCGGCAGCAGCAGGGCCGCCGCGCGCGGCAGATGGTGGTTCATGGGTTCCTCCTGCGAGCAGTGTAGGAGCGGCGTCCCGCGCGAAGCTCAGAAGGCACTTAGGACACCTTCAACATTCTGGCGTTCAGGGGATCGGCCAGGTGACCGTGCCCAGCTGATCGGTGCGCCACGCGCGCACGTGCGCGCCCGCGAGGCGGTCCAGCACGTCGCCGTGCGGGTGGCCGTAGGTGTTGCGCCCCACACTGATGATCGCGTCGGCGGGCGCCGTTTCGCGCAGGAGGGCAGCGCTGCTGCTGTGGCGGCTGCCATGGTGCGCGAGCTTGAGGACGCTGAGGCGCCCCAGGCCAAGGGTGTCCTCTACCGAACTGGGCAGGTCCCCAAGGAACGCCGTGCGGAACGTCAGCGCTTCCAGGCGCACGGCGACGCTGTTGTCGTTGTCCGCGGCACTCCACGGCGCGCCGCGCGGCCACAGGACGTTCAGGGCCACGTCGCCCGCCTGCACGTGGTCGCCGCGCCGCACCTCACGGACGCGCACACCACGCGCGCGGGCGGCGTCCAGCACGGCCCGCAGGACCGGGTCGGCCTCGTGGCGGTGCCCGACCCACAGCTCCCCGACCGGCAGGGTGTTCAGGACGGCCGTGAGGCCCTCCACGTGATCCGCGTCCGCGTGCGTCGCCACGACGACGTCGAGCGCGCGCACACCCAGGGCGCGCAGGGCCGGCACGACCGTGCGGGCGCCCACGTCGAAGTCACTGCCGGGACTGCCACCCCCGTCAATCAGGACGCGCAGGCCGTTCGCGCGGATGAGCGTGCTGTCGCCCTGCCCGACGTCCAGGTACGTGATGTCGCGCGGCGGACTCAGGTGCGCGGGCAGCAACGTGCCCAGCGCGAGCACGCCCGCGACCGCCAGGAATGCAGGCGGGCGCACTCGGCCCAGCACCGCCAGCACCCCCGCAAGCGCGAATACCCCGTACGCCGCGAAGCCCGCCGCGCTCACGTTCCCCCACGTGAGCACCGGCGCGCGCCCCGCCGCCTGCGCCACCGCCAGCAGCGCGTCCGCGAGCACACCCACCAGCGGATTCACGACCACCGCGAGCGGCCCCAGCAGGCCAGCCAGGAACCCCAGCGGCACCAGCGCCCCCATGATCAGCTCCGCCACGAGGTTCGCGGGCAGACCCACCAGCGGCACCGTCCCGAACGTATGCGCCACCACCGGCAGGGTCGCCGCCTCCGCCAGCAGCGTCGCCGCCGCGCCGTACACCAGGGCGCGCACCACCCGGTGTCGCTCCCCCAAACGCGGCACCATGGCCGCTACGCGCGGCGTGAGCGTCAACGCCAACACCGCCAGGAACGACAACTGAAACCCCACGTCGAACAGCCACGCCGGATGCAGCGCCAGGCTCGCCATCGCCGCAAGGCCAATCACGCCGTACACATCCAACCGCCCGCGCCCCGTCGCCGTGCCCAGCAGCACCGCCAGCGCCATCAGACACGCCCGGTCCACGCTCGGGCTCTCCCCCACCAGCCACCAGTACGCCCCCAACGCCGGCACCAGCAGCCACGCCCGCACGCGCGCCACCGGCGACCGCACCAGCACGAACGCCAACGCCCCCAGCAGCAACGCCACGTTCTGCCCACTCAGCGCCATCAGGTGCGCCAGGCCCGCCCGGTTGAACGCCTCGCGCACCGCCACGCCATCCTCAAACGCCTCCCGCCCGATGTCGCTCCGGTCCCCCAGCTCAACGGCCTCCATCAGCGCCGCCTGCCGCGCACTCAGGCCCACGTTCAGGCCCCGCCGGAACCACCCGCGCACCCCCGCCTCCGGCGCGTACGCCCGCCCCCGCGCGCCTACCAGCACCGTCCGCACGCCCGACGTCCGCAACCAGAACGCCTCATCGAACCCGCCCGGCGTGCGCCGCCCCTCCGGCCGCACCAACACCCCCGCCACCGTCACCCGCCCCGGATCCACGCGCGGCTTCGGCCGCACCGACACGCGCGCCGGCGGGTCCGCCAACCGCAGGAACTGCCCGTCCCACTCGCCGCTCAGCGTCACCCGCGCGCCCACCCACGGCGTCATCACATCCGGCGCGGCCCACCACGCCCGCTCCCGCGCGAACCCCACCCCGAAACACACCAGCGCCACCAGCATCAACGCCGGCGCCCGCACCCACGCCGCCGCGCCCGCCACGACCGCCAGCAGCAGCGCCCCCCACCACGCGCCGAACGCCACCAGCACCCCCGCCATCAACGCCAGCGCCCCCACCACCGGCCACGGCAGGAACGCCCGCCGCCCCCGCTCCAGCACCACCGCCGACGCCACCACCGGCGTCACCGTAGGCCCGCGCGGCACCCCCACGCGCCCCACCACCCGACTCAGAAGCTCACCAACGGCGACAGACGCGCGAGCGTCGCCTCCCCCACCCCACGCACCGCATCCAGATCCGCCAGCGAACGATACGGCCGCCCCGCCACCAACCGCGCCGCCATCGCCGGCCCCACCCCCGGCAGCGCCTCCAGCTGCTCCAGCGACGCCGAATTCAGGTTCACCCGCCCGGAAATCAGCGGCTGCACACTTCCTGTCGCCGGGTACTCCGGCGCCACCGCCTGCGCCCGCACCTCCGGCACCGCCACGCGCGTCACCTCCGGTGCACGCGCACCCGGCACCACCGCCGGCCACAAAGCCCACCCGCACACCGCCAGCGTCAACGCCCCCAACACGGCCGTCCAGCGGCCCTCCAGACTCCACGACATCACAGCTTCACAGTCTGAACGGCCACCCCCACCCGCCACGCCGAAAACCCCTGTTGACAACCTGCGGTCCCGCTGGTAACCTATCGGAGCCTTCGGGGCTGTGGCGCAGTTGGGAGCGCGTCTGAATGGCATTCAGAAGGTCAGGGGTTCGAATCCCCTCAGCTCCACCAAAAAGGCCCCGCTTCATGCGGGGCACTTTTCAAGGCGATGTAGCTCAGCTGGTTAGAGCACACGACTCATAATCGTGGGGTCGACAGTTCAAGTCTGTCCATCGCCACCAAGAGTAAAAACCCTGTCCTAGACGGGGTTTTTTCTTTTTGCATTTGTCGCTGTACTCGGTTCATCCAACCGTAGTCGTGTGTTCTCCAACGGAAGCAAAAACCTGTCAGAAAGGGGCTAATGCATGAGCATTGACCAACTCTGGCAACACTTCGCCTACCATCTCAAGGTCAAACGCCGCAGCAAGAACACGCTCAACTTCTACGACGTGACCCGTCGTACCCTCGCACGGTTCCTCGAAGAGCAAGGGGTTGAAGCGACCACGGATACCCTGACAGTCTCGCAACTCCGAGGATTTCTGGTCTGGCTGGAAGAGCAGGGACTTGGACCTGGAGGCATACATGCGCACGCCCGTGCGCTACGTGCCCTATTCAACTGGGCAGAGCGGGAAGAGTTAGTGTCTCGCAACCTAGCTAGCCGTCTGGAGCTGCCTTCTCTTCCCCACGAACGACAGCCTGCCATCACCTCAGAACGCCTCTGGAAGCTCCTGGGAGCGTGCAAAGGCGCAGGGCAACAGTTGCGGGATACGGCCATGCTCCTGACGCTATTTGATACCGGCGTGAGGGTACACGAGCTAATTGGCCTGAAGGTCGAAGACTTGCTGTTCGAACGAGGGCTGATCCGTGTGGTTGGCAAGGGGAATAAAGAGCGTTTTGTTCCGATTGGTTCCAAAGCTATGAGCGCCACCAGCGCCTACCTCAGGCGAGAGCGCAAACAGCAACATCCAGGGGTACTACACGTCTTCCTCAGCCGGAGTGGTGAAGCCATGACTCGCAGTGGTGTAAGCATCCGCCTTGCTAAGCTCGCCAAAAACACGGGGATAGAGAGAGAAGTGTGCGCCCCTCATGCATTCCGTCGAGGCTTTGCGGTCGAGTTCCTTCGTAATGGTGGCGATGTGTTCACACTGCAACAAATCATGGGGCATAGCAGCCTTGATATGACTCGCCGCTATGTGACGTTTCTTGACGATGATCTCAAGGCGGCCCATCTACGCTTCTCGCCCGTAGACAACCTCTAGGTATTCCAGTACCAAAGCTCCCATGGCGGTTTTCTCCCGACGATGGGAGCGCCTGCATTGGTCCGAGGGAAGCGTTGATTACCCCCTGTTTACTTACCCTGGAGTGAGCCGAGGCAGTTTCCCCTTGGGTGGCTGTTTACGCCATTGCCGTAATAGGTTAAAAACCAGAATTTAAAATGAGTGAACATATCCCGTCCCAGAGGCCATTCCAGTGACAGATACTTACTAAATTCTCATGTTCATAAGCTAGAATAGAGATGTAGGAAGCAATTGGGAGAATCACATGCAGCGATGGGTAAGGGTGCACACTTACTCCTAGCTCGGCCTTTTGTTGCTTGATGGTACTTACTCATATCACTTTGCAAAGTCCTATTTTGTCAGAGGATTTAATCAAATCGCCCCAAATTCATGCCCTTTAATGCGGACAGCACACATGGCTTAACCATGCGTGAGGAGATTATATGTACATAACGATGAATAATGTGACTAAACAAACTGGATTGACCGAGAAACAAATACGAAAACTTGTCCGAGACGACTTACTCAATGCTGTTAAACAGTCTGACGGAAGCCTCATTTTTAATCAGGGTGCTATTGATGAGGCACAAGAGAATGGCTTGCTTCCTATAAAAAAATAAGCATTCTAGCTCTTTAATCCTTACGCTCGCATCTAAAAGGATGCGACAATAGTTCTCTACTACTAAGTTATCTACTAACCAGTTATCTACTATATGTTTTTCTCAAACAGAAAAATAAGTGTGTGGTAGCTGGTTTTTAGATTACTTTGCGCTAGGTCAAGTGTCAAAATGATGACACATCAATGTCAATACATTGACACATTTTTCTTGAGGGCTGTCAAAAGTATGACATATAGTGTCAAACGTTTGACACTGCGAGAACACTAGTTACTACATAAACATAAAGGGGTGATTCTTGACACAGTATTTCATAAAATTACCATCAAATTTTTTCAGGATTCCAGAGAGCAGATATTTCCGTCGCAGTGCAGCTAGCGAGGTCTATGAGTTCCTTCTCGATATGGCATATCGCAGCGAAGAGCCATTTTATGGCAACAAATCGCATATGCCGAGCAAAATGATGGCTGACGCATGGAAGGACGGAAAGTTATCCTGCTTCACTACCGTCTCAATGATAGAGAAGTATAGGGGTCTTTCAAAGAATACCGTAAAAGACGCTCTGCGTACATTACTGAAAATGGGATTAATTATAGTGGAAGGCATAGAGATAGGCAAGGAGCCTTATCATCCAGATGGCATGCTTTACATTCTCGGAGAGCGCCTTAGGCACCCCGTTAGTGGAAAATTCACCAAGGAAAGCAAAAATAGACTAGAGAAGATGGGTGAGATTGCGGACACACTGGAAGGTGCTCTACGTGTGCAGCAACACCTCATCCAGCACCTTTGTCCCGGTGCAAAACCGATGCCAATTCTGAATTTACGTTTCGAAGGCGTAAATACCCAAGTCGTAAAAAAGACTAAAAAGGTAAGGCAGCAGAGAAAAACTACAGCCACTTTGTCCACGTGATTAGCGCTATAATTAATAAAACTTTTGGAGGTCTTTTTGAATGGAAATCACGAATAACAAGATTAAAGCTGATAAAAATGGGTTGCCTGTACAACAGGAGATTACATATAGCGACCCCTACGAAGAATACAAGGCAACTTATCAAAGGCGAGGGCATCAGACCATCATGACCAAGCTTGAGCACACGAAAAAAGATTAACGGCGGTTTTACCGCCGTCTTTTTACGCTGCAAACTTGTTGAGTATTCGGCTCACCTGTACCGCCGTCCACTCACTACCTGACCGGGTACGTAGCCCTTCCTGGTTTAGTCTAGCCGCTATTGCTCGAAGAGACATACCGCTCTTCCTCATCAGACTGATGTAGCCATATTCTCGTCTGTAGGCCTCCCTGAACGCTTGGCTGACTGCCTCACGCCCTTTTGCCCTTACCATTTCTGTCATGGGCTTCGGAGAGCCGAGCTTGACGCCCCTCGCCTTGGCAGCGGTGAGGGCTTCCCGGGTGCGGGTGCTAATGGCTCTGGCTTCTTGTTCTGCCATCACAGCCATGATCTGGATCGAGAGATGATTGGCCTCCGGCATATCGACAGCTGTAAAGCGAACGCCAGATTCCATGAGGCCAGAGACGAAATGAAGGTTGCGAGATAGCCGATCCAGCTTGGCGATCAACAAGACGGCACCCTCTCGTTTTGCATGCTCTATTGCCCGATGTATTGCGATACGCCGTTTCCTGCTGGTCCCTGTCTCAACTTCGGTGTATTCCGCAACAACGTCGTACCCTCGCTGCTGCACAAACGCTGTGACAGCAGCAGCTTGCGCCTCCAGCCCAAGGCCACTTTGCGCCTGTTTCTCTCGACTAACTCGAAAATAAGCAATGGCCTTGGTAGTCATGGCAGCAGTGTAACACTTTAGATACGAGCGTCTATAAGATGTTACGGCTTCAACCTAGCTCTTTTCCGCTTAGCGGGATGGTAGAGTTCAAGCACACGATGGAAACAGTTACCTTTGAGTTGTTTCGCATTAGACTTTTTGAAGGCCTATTCACTCCCTCAATCCCTAGGTCTGAAATATTATTAAACGCAATTTCCGAAAGACCCCAGACAGAAAACAAAGGCTACACTTGGAGCATAGGGAATATTAGCCTCATTGATAGAAATGCTGCCTACTTTAGAATTGGCAGACAATCGGGCATAAACTTAAGCAATTTTGATCGTAGCCTGGGACAATTTACTGATTCAACATCAGAAAATTGGCCCTCTACGCATGTAATATGCGATACCTACATCGGATTAGTAGCAATAGCCAAGAATTCGAAACTTACCGTTGACACTTACACTATAGCTCGTAGAGTCAAAGAGATCTTAGAGAACTCAGAAACTATAAAAGAAGCCTATTATGATGTCGTTATAGATCCCATATATAGCTCCAATGATTTTATGAAACAACTTGAATTTGCATACTCAATTAGGAGATTTGCTTTCGAGTTTACTCCACCAAACCCATTTGACGCAGAGGAAATGATTCAGAAGCCTCTAGAGAAGTATCTTCAAGATGCAAGAGGCAGGAAGGGAGAGCTATCCCTAGAAGGAAATAACCTAGACCATGAAGTGATTGAGGAAACTGCACGCTCAGCTATTGCTTCTGGAAACGAGGTAAAGGCTATGATTCAACAAGAAAGAGCAGCGAAGCCCATCCCGATTTCATCAAAAGACTATCCAGAAGCCATACGTGATCTACCTATAGACGGCGACAATCAAGGTTCGATCGCTAGAGCACTAGAGGTCATCAGAAACATTTACTCTAATCTAAGACTGGGGTGATTTTGAGTGGACATTATAGAAGTTACAGATATCAAGGAACTGGCTGAGCTTTTTATATCAATGGAGAACCATTGGGCGTATAGAGGGCAACTAGATTCCACATGGAAGATTGAGCCTGGTATTGCCAGAGTAGTGGAGCCGGGATTTAGCAGTTCGACCTTGTATCAAACGGAGAAGAATCTCAAACATATGTTTGAATCGTCTGCTAGGCACTATGCCGTTGCAGAAGAGCTTCCAACGACGGATTTTGCTTGGCTGTCCCTTATGCAGCATTATGGTGCTCCCACAAGATTGCTTGATTTAACTACTTCACCTTTTACTGCACTGTTTTTCGCTATGGATGGAGCTATACCAGATGACGGCAAAAAGTCCTCAATTTTCTGTGTAGATTACAGAGCTCTTAATCAAAGATCATTAGAAATGCTTCAGCAGAATGAGATGGAATTCGATTGGGACTATCGTAAATTCCAGTTATCTCCCGATGAATTCTTCTCCGAATACGTGTACAAAAAAGTAGCCTCTACTCTTTGGATTATGGAGCCAGCCCTAAAAAATGTACGTATAATGAAACAGGGCGGAACGTTCTTAGTTAAGGGAGATATTTCACAGTCCACTGAAAGCTTAATCAATCAAAATTATTCACAAATTCCAATGAAAAACATTCTCATAGGGCATGATTTACTAACAGAATCATTTGATATGCTAAGCAAGTGCGGAATCAGTTATCAAGGCATATATCCAGGACTAGAAGGACTAGCTAAGGACATTAAGCTTACGTTGTTGCAATCCTATAGAAAAGCTTCTCGCAAAAACTGAATTACAGATATCTTTACTGCTTCGAAGATAGGTTACAGGATTATAAAATATCAGCACCCGCATATATATTTAGAAAAATAGTATCTCAATGAATATTTTCAAAAATCTGACTAGCAAATCATTTAAAAATACACTGTCTGAAAAAATTCAGAGGTAAGACAACCGATTCGCAATCGTGTGCTCTCTAGAGTCTTGAGTTTTTAGAAAAATAGGTGTTTACTGTCCTGGACAGTGTTTTAGCTCAGCTGGTTAGAGCACACGACTCATAATCGTGGGGTCGACAGTTCAAGTCTGTCCATCGCCACCAAAAAGGAAGCCCTCGCACATGCGAGGGCTTCCTTTTTGTGCTTCAGTCCTGCGGCGTCTGCTTCTGCTGGCTCGTCCACTCGTCCTGCCCGGCGGCGTTCAGGGCGTTAAAGTCCTCGTCGCTGAGCTGCAGGTCGGCGGCGGCGACGTTTTCTTCCAGGTGCTTGACCTTGCCGGTGCCGGGGATGGGGAGCATGACGGCGCTGCGGCGCAGCACCCACGCGAGCGCCACCTGGCTGGGTGTCGCGCCGAGTTGGTGCGCGACGGTGTCGAGGACGCTGCCTGGGCGGGCGAGGTTCCCGGCGGCGAGGGGGAACCAGGGGATGAAGCCGATGCCTTCGCGTTCGCAGTGGTCGAGCACGTCTTCGCTTTTGCGGTTCACGAGGTTGTAGAGGTTCTGGACGGTCGCGACTGTGAAGTGCTGCTGCGCGGCCTGGATCTCCTCGACGGTGACTTCGCTGAGGCCGACGTGGCGGATGAGGCCTTCGCGTTGCATGTCGGCGATGACACTGAACTGCTCGTCGCGGGGGACGGTCGGGTCGATGCGGTGGAGCTGCCACAGGTCAAGGCGGTCCACGCCGAGGCGGCGGAGGCTGAGGTGAACGGCCTGGCGGAGGTATTCGGGGCGGCCGACGGGAATCCAGACGTCGGGGCCGGTGCGGGTGAGGCCGCCTTTGGTGGCGATGACGGTGTCCGTGTAGGGGTGGAGGGTGTCGCGGAGGAGTTCTTCGCTGACGGCGGGGCCGTAGCTGTCGGCGGTGTCGATGAAGTTCACGCCGAGTTCGGGGAGGCGCGCGAGGGTGCGGCGGGCTTCCTGGGGGTCCTGGGGGTCGCCCCAGATGCCGGGGCCGGTGACGCGCATGGCGCCGAAGCCGAGGCGGTGGACGGTGAGGTCCCCGCCGATAGTGAAGGTGCCGCTGGCTTGTGCGTTCGGGGTGGGGTTCGTCATGCGTGCCTCCTCGGGTGCGGCAGGGGGCGCCCCCGCGCGCGTGGTTCGGGGCATCTGACCATGCGGGCGGGGGCGGGGATTGTGGCGGAGGTGGCGGTTGGGGGTCAGGGGGTGGGTTGGGGGTCGCGTTCGGGCGTGTCGCAGGTTTCGCGGTACACGTATTGCGCGAGGCGTTTGCGGTGGCGGCTGCTCCAGTCGATGGTGGGGCGGCGTTCCGCTTCGGGGAGGTACCCGAGGCGGTACACGGCCATGAGGTCGAGGTCGTCGGGCGCGCGGATGATGGCGCGGATGGCGTCCCATTGGTGCGGGAGTTCCATGGGGGTGCTGATGAACTGGATGCCCATGCCGAGGGTGCCGACGGTGTTCCAGATGTTGCCGACGGCGGCGCCCATGCCGAACTGGCTGTAGAAGCCGCTGAGTTCGCCGGGGCGGTGTTCGTTCTTGTCGAGGAGGACGGCGAGGAGCAGGGGGCTGCCGGCGACGAGTTTGCGGTTGTCCTCGCCGAGGCGGGCGGGCACGCCGAGTTGCCGCATGAGTTTCAGGCCCATGTCGCTGAACACCTGCCGCGTGAACGGGCGGAGGGGGGCGGGGAGGTGGTCGATGAAGATGCCGTCGCGGCGTTCGTCGAGTTCAGCGGCGGTGAACCGGAAGTACCGGCGGTAGCGTTCGAAGAACACGCCGCGTTCGATGAGTTCCTGCATGCTGCGTCCGGCGATGTCGGCGACGTGGTGGATGGTGTCGCGGTTCTCGATGAGCACGAAGCGCCAGGGTTGGCTGTTGAAGTGGCTGGGGGCGGCGGCGGCGACGCGCATGAGGAGGTGCTGGTGCTCGCGGGTCACGGGGTCGGGGAGGAACGCGCCGTTGGTGGTGCGTCGGGCGAGGATGCCCTCGATGAGGTCCATGCCGTTCAGGGTAGCGTCATGGGGTGGTGAACGCGTCCCGGGCGGCGAGGGCGTAGCCGACGGCGAGGAGCGTGGCGAGGGCGGCGTGGTCGGCGCGGCCCGGGCGGGTGCGGGGGACGAGGAGCATGCCGGCGAGGAGCAGCGCGGGCGGCCACCAGGGGGTGCGGGTGAGGGCGGCGAGCGCGGCGGCCATGAGGGTGGCGGCGCACGCAAGGAAGTACAGGGTGTGGTGCAGGGGGCGGACGTGCACGCGGACGAGGCGCAGTTGCAGCGTGAGGCCAAGCAGGTAGTTGAGGGTGAAGAACAGCAGCGCGGCCGCGAAGGCGAGCTGGGCAGGCGTGAGCACGCACTCAGCGTAGCGTGGTGCGGTGCGGGCAACCGTCTGCGGGGCTGGGGACGGGGACGTTGAACCCCCAGCCGGGCCGCCCGGCTGGGGGTTCAGGCGAGCGCGTTTAGCGCTCTTCGTACTCGCCGAGGTTGCGGAATCGGGCGTCGCGGCCCGCGCGGAGTGTTTCGGCGCTCAGGCTGGCCAGTTCGTCGAGGTGACGGCCGATGGCCTCGCCGAGCAGCGCGGCGGCGGCGTCCGGGTCGAGGTGCGCGCCGCCGGGCGGTTCTGGGATGACTTCCTCGACGATGCCGAGGCGCAGCAGGTCCGGGCCGGTGAGCTGCAGGGCTTCGGCCGCTTCGGGGGCTTTGCTGGCGTCCTTCCAGATGATGCTCGCGCAGCCTTCCGGGGAGATGACGCTGTACCACGCGTTCTCCTGAATCAGGACGCGGTTGCCGACGCCGACGGCGAGGGCGCCGCCGGAGCCGCCTTCGCCGATCACGGCGCACACGGCGGGCACGCGCAGACGCACCATCCGCTGGATGCTTTCCGCAATGGCCCAGCCCTGACCGCGCTCCTCGGCTTCCAGGCCGGGGTACGCGCCCTGCGTGTCGATGAGGCTCACGATGGGCAGGCGGAATTTGTCCGCGAGGTCCATGAGGCGCACGGCCTTGCGGTAGCCTTCGGGGTTGCTGCTGCCGAAGCGGCGTTTGATTTTGTCTTTGGTGTCGCGACCCTTCTGCTGCGCGAGCAGCATGACGGGGCGGCCGCCCCAGCGGGCGGGTCCGCCGATGAGGGCGGCGTCGTCGCCGAACGCGCGGTCGCCGTGGAGTTCCGTGAAGTCCGTGCAGAGCCGCTCGATGTAGTCGAGGGCGGTGGGGCGGCCGGCGGTGCGGGCGAGCTGCACGCGTTCCCAGCGGGTCATGCTGGCGTTCGCTTCGGTGCGGGCGCGGTTGAGTTTGTCGCGCAGCGCCTGGATTTCCGCGGCGAAGTCCTGGCCGGTGTCGCGCGCGAGCCCTTCGAGGTCGCGGATGCGCGCTTCGAGTTGCGTGAGGACGGCCTGGGTCATGCGGGCACCTCGGCATGCAGGAAAGTGCGGAGCAGGCCGGCGATGGTGCCGCGCAGTTCGCGGCGGTCCGTGACGAGGTCGACCATGCCGTGCTCCAGCAGGAACTCGGCGCGCTGGAAGCCTTCGGGGAGGCTCTGGCGGACGGTCTGCTGGATGACGCGCGGGCCGGCGAAGCCGATGAGCGCGCCGGGCTCCGCGATGATGACGTCCGCGATGGTCGCGAAGCTGGCGGTGACGCCGCCGGTGGTGGGGTCCGTGAGGACGGTCACGTACGGCAGGCCGCGTTCCGCGAGGCGTTCGATGGCGACGGTGGTCTTGGCCATCTGCATCAGGGACAGGGCGCTTTCCTGCATGCGCGCGCCGCCGGACGCGGCGACGAGCACGTACGGCAGGCCGCGTTCGAGGGCGTGCTCGGCGGCGCGGGTGATTTCCTCGCCGACGACGCTGCCCATGCTGCCGCCGCTGAAGTCGAAGTCCATGACGGCGACGACCACGTCCACGCCGTCGATGCGGCCGGTGCCGGTGAGGATGGCGTCGGGGCGGCCGGTTTTGAGTTGCGCGCGCGCGAGGCGGTCCGGGTAGCTTTCGGTGTCGTGGAAGTGCAGGGGGTCGGCGGGGTGCACGTGACCGCTGAGGCGCACGAACGTGCCGTCGTCGAGCAGCGTTTCGATGCGCCGGTCCGCGCCGAGCCGGTGGTGATGCCCGCATTTCGGGCAGACGTACCGCTCCACTTCGAGGTCGCGGTTGTACACGCTCGCCTTGCACTGCGGGCATTTCGTCCAGAGGTCCGGGAGTTCCGTTTCGGCCGTGACCTGCGGGCGGCGTCTGCGGAAGAACTTATCGAGCGCCAAAGTGGGTCTCCTTCGTGGGCGGCGCGCCGCCCAAGCACAATCCCCGGCATTCTAACCGCACGCCTCACCTTCAGCTTGACCGGGTACAACGCCGTGGGGCCGCGCGGGCGTCCCCGCGCGGCCCCACGGCCCCTCGCTTCAGCTTTTCGTGAGGCTCGGTCCGGTCAGGGGGGGGCGCTCGTCGCCGAGTTTGCGGCGCAGGTAATCTTCGAGTTCGCCGATGTCGGCGGACAGTTCATCGCGCACGCGGTCCACGCGGGCGTTCACGCCCTCCATGTCCGCCGTGCGGGCCTGCAGGTCGTTCAGGCGCCCTTCCAGGTACGCCTGCAGCTGCGTGAAGCGGCTCGCCTCGGCGCTGTCGAGGCTCTGGCGGAGCGTCTGCATTTCGCGCAGCGTGCGCGCCTGGTCCGCTTCGGCGCGGAGGTGGGACACGCTGGTGAGCAGCGAGAACAGCAGCGCGAGCACGCCCGCCGTGATCAGCAGGATCATGCCGAGCGGGACGCGTTCGTACGTCGCGAACCCGAGGCGCAGCGTGTGCCCGAACAGCAGCGAATCCAGGTTCAGGACCGCCAGCACGGCCAGCAGGACCAGCACCACGATCAGCAGCAGCGTGTTGAACTTCATGCCTTCAGGGTACGCCGGGGCGGCGCGCGCAGCGCTTACAAAAACTTGGGGTTTGCGCCGCGCTGCACGCGAAGCGGCGCCCCGTGGGGCGCCGCTTCGCTGGGGTTCAGTTGACGCGGTCGAGGATGATGGGCGGCACGTCCGGCTGCTGCGCGCCGAGGATCAGGCCGGCATTGAGCAGTTCGGTGGCGCGCTCCAGGCCGCGGCCGTCGCGGTGGTAGATGCGCGCGATGACGTCGCCGGCCTGCACGGCCTCGCCGGGCTTACGGACGAGTTCTACGCCGACGCCCGGGTCGATGCGTTCGCCCTTGAGTTCACGGCCGCCGCCGAGCACGAGAACGGCCTTGCCGACCGACAGGGCGTCCACGCGCGTCACGAACCCGTCCTGGTGGGCGGTGATGTCCGCGCGGCCCGGCGCGACGTCCAGCTGCTCGGGCTGGTCGACGTACGTGGGGTCGCCGCCCTGCGCGGCCACGAACGCGCGGAACTTCGCGAGGGCGCTGCCGTCGCGGAGCACGCCGAGCGCCCGCTCGCGCGCCTCGCCTTCGGCGACGCCGTGCGCCATGAGGGCCTCCTGCGCGAGCAGCACGCACAGCTCCACGAGGTCCGCGGGGCCTTCGCCGCGCAGCGTCGCGAGGGCTTCCTGCACTTCCAGGCTGTTGCCGGCCATGTGCCCGAGCGGCGTTTCCATGTCGGTGAGGAGCGCGCGGACGTTGCGGCCCGCGTGCTTGCCGATGTCGACCATGGCGCGCGCGAGCGTGCGCGCGTCGTCGAGGGTCTTCATGAACGCGCCCGCGCCGACCTTCACGTCGAGGATGACGGTGTGCGCGCCGGACGCGAGCTTCTTGCTCATGATGCTCGACGCGATCAGCGGCACGCAGTCGACGGTGGCGGTCACGTCGCGCAGGGCGTACAGCAGGCCGTCGGCGGGCGCGAGGTCCTTGCTCTGCCCGACCAGGGCCATGCCGACCTCGCGGGCCTGCTGCAGGAACGGCTCGTCCGCGAGTTCCGGGGACCAGCCGGGAATGCTTTCGAGCTTGTCGATGGTGCCGCCGGTGTGCGCGAGACCGCGGCCGCTCATTTTCGCGACGGTCAGGCCGAGCGCGGCGAGCATCGGCGCGAGGATCAGGCTGGTCTTGTCGCCGACGCCGCCGGTGGAGTGCTTGTCGACGGTGTTCTTGAGGGTGCTGAGGTCCATCATGTCGCCGCTCTCGGCCATGACGAGCGTCAGGTCCGCCGTTTCGCGGGGCGTCATGCCGCGCAGGTACACGGCCATCAGCCACGCGCTCACCTGGTAGTCGGGCACCTGCCCGCGCGTGAACCCGCCCACGAGCTGCTCAATTTCAGCTCGGGTGTGCTCACCGCCGTCACGTTTCTTCTGGATGAGATCGGGAATATTCATCCTACCAGGGTAGCAGGCGCCCCGTGGCGTATCGTCCCTGCCCAGCCCGGATGGGCGCGCCGACCGCCGCGCAGGCGTACACTGGGCGGGTTTTCTGGAGGCCCTGCCCTCAGGAGGAAGTCATGACGTCCACTTCACTCGTCGCGCTGCGTGGCCTGCCCGACTTCACCCGCCTGTCCGTCGCCGTATTCGCGCTGGGCCTCGCCACGTCGTTCGCAGGGCCGTACATCTCGCTGTTCGGGCGTCAGGCGGCGCACATGACGCCCCTCGCGCTGGGCGTGTTCATGACGCTGATGTCGCTCAGCAGCATCATGATCAGCACCCAGCTGGGCCGCTGGTCCGACCGGCGCGCCAGCCGCCGCCCCACCGTCCTGCTCGCTCTGCTCGCTGCCGCGACCGGCTACGCACTGCTCGCGAACACCACCGCGTACCTGCCGCTCGTCCTGATCGCCTGCGTGTTCCTCGGCACGGGCGCCGCCGCATTCCCGCAGCTGTTCGCGTTCGCGCGCGCGCAGATCTCCTCCGCTCCGGCCAGCACCGCCGAGCACGGCCTCACGACGCTGCGGTCCGTGTTCTCGCTCGCGTGGGTGGTCGGCCCGGTCGTGAGCGCCGCCGTGCTGACCCGCACGAACTTCACGGCGCTGTTCCTCACAACCGGCGCGTGCTTCCTGCTGGGCGCCCTGCTGGTCGGCACCACGCGCACGCGCGCCCACGCGAAACCGGTCGCGCCGTCCGCCACCGTCACGGGCGACGCGGCGCCCGCCCCGCGCACCATGCGCCTCATCGCCCTCAGCTTCGTGCTGTACGGCACCGCCATGGCCATGGGGTCAATCATGCTGCCGCTGCACGTCACCGAGACGCTGCACGGCACGCCCGGTCAGGTGGGGTTCCTGGTGGGCCTGTGCGCCCTGCTGGAAATCCCGGTGATGCTGAGCTTCGTGCTGTTGCCGCGCCGCTTCTCGTACGAGCGGCTGATCCTGTTCGCGTTCGCGCTGTTCGCCGTGTACTTCGTGCTGGTGGCCACCGCGCCCGGCGTGGGGCTGCTGATCGTCGCGCAGGCGGTGCGCGCCGTCGTACTCGCCATCACCGCGAGCCTCGGCATGGCGTACTTCCAGCAGCTCATGCCGAACCGCATCGGCACTGCCACGACGCTGTTCGCGAACACCACCAGCGCCGGCTCGATGATCGCGGGCGTCGTGTCCGGCGCGTGCGCGCAGGTGTTCGGTTACCAGGCGGTGTTCGTGCTGTGCGCCGCGCTGTCCGCTGCGGCGTTCGCGCTGCTGCTGGCCCTCACCCGCCGCGCCCGCTGAACGGCGACCTTCAGGGGCGTGCAGAGCGCCAGGGTGCTTCCCGTCCCGGTAGTGGCGTTCGCCCAGGCGCCCAGCACCCGGACCCGGCCCTTCTGCAGCGTGAACCGCGCCTGCTCGAAACGCCGATCGCGGACGGCCCGCACCACCCGGCCACCCTGCTGGCGCGCCGCCAGCACCGCGTCATAGGCGCCCCGGTCGTTCGGGATGCGGCGTCGCCCCGGCACGGGCAGGGGGCGTCCGCGGCGGCGTTGACCTGAGCGTCCGTGGCTCGTGCGGGCAGGGTGGCGTAGACCTCAGGCGCCCGATCAGGCTCTCCTGCACCCGGGGTGGCAGACGCGACGGGGAGCCGCGCGCCAGGTCATCCACCACCAGGCCATGCGCAAGCCCTGACCGCGCGGCGCTCGCTCGCAAGAACGGGAGCGCCCACAGGCGCTCCCGTGGTGGACTTTGCGGGCCTTACTCGTAGCCGAGTTCGCGCAGCGCCTCAGTGTCCTCGCGCCAGTTGGGGATCACGATGACCTGCAGCCCCAGGTACACCTTGCGGCTCAGGAACACCTCCAGCTGCTTGCGGGCGGCCTGGCCGATCTCCTTGAGCTGCTTGCCGCCCGCGCCGATCACCATGCCCTTGTGCGCGGGCTTCTCGACGACGATTTCCGCTTCGATGCGTTGCAGGCCGTCGTCGCGTTCGGTCCAGCTGTTCACGCGGGTGGCGACGGCGTACGGCAGCTCGTCGCGGAGTTTCTTCATGGCTTCCTCGCGGACGATTTCTGCCGCCCACTGCTCGCGGGACTGGTCGCTGGCGGCGCCCACCGGGAAGAAGAACGGGTTCTCGGGCAGCAGGCCCAAGATGGACGTGCGGACGTCCATGACGGCGACCGGGTCGTTCTGCGCGCTGAGCGTGAACTCGGTGGTGTCGCCCGTACGGCTCTCGATGAGCGCGCGGTACAGCTTGAACGCCTCGTCGGGGTACTTGGCGGCATCGACCTTGTTGCCGACGAGCAGCAGCGGCTGGCGCAGCTCGCGGACCTGGCGGGCGACGAGCTGGTCCTCGTCGGTGGGTGGGTGGCGGAGGTCCACGACCCAGATGATGGCGTCCACGTCCGCGAGGGCGGTGTGGACTTCGTTGTTCATGTACTTCCCAAGGGCGTCCTTGGGTTTGTGGAGACCGGGGGTGTCCACGAAGATGATCTGTTCGGTGTCGGTGTTGTAGATGCCGCGGATGTGCTTGCGGGTCGTTTGCGGGCGGGGGCTGGTCGGGGCGATCTTCACGCCGAGCAGGCTGTTGAGCAGCGTGCTCTTGCCGACGTTCGGCTTCCCGACGATGGCCACGAACCCGGCGCGGGTGTTCTGGGAGGCGTCCGTCATCACACGCGATTGTCGCACGCGCAGCGCGGGCCGGATAGGGCGGGCGGGTACAGCGTGCGTTGAGGCTTGCGTTCGGCGCGGCCTACGGGAGGTTCTGGCGGGCGTCGAAGGTGCCGGTGCGGAGCAGGTGCGCTTCGAGCGTGCCGAACGGGCTGTGCGCCGTGGACCACGCGACGGCGCCCTCAATGTCGTACGGCACCGCGCGGAAGTCGGCGGTCCAGTGGCCGGCGCGGCGGTCAAGGAGCGTCCAGCGGGCGCGGGGGTCGCCGTCCACCTGGTCGCTGACGGCGCCGGCGTTCACGAGGAGCGTGTCGCCGAGGCGGGTGCTGCCGGGGCGGTGCGTGTGGCCGCACACGACGACGCGCGCGCCGAGCGGTTCGATCAGGGCGCGCAGTTCGCGCGGGTCGCGCGCGCGGTAGAAGCCGCCCTCCCCGGCGCGCTGCCACGCCCACAGCAGGCTGTCCCAGGGCGTGTCGGGCGTGCCGTGACACGCGAAGACCTCGCCGTGGGCGACGGTGGCGGTCAGGGGGAGCGCGGCGAGGCGGGCGCGCTCCTCAGGGGGGAGTTGTGTGTCGAGCCACACGCCTAACGTGCGGGCGGCGTCGTCGCGGCGCCCGCCGAGCCAGAGCTTCTCCTCGTTGTTGCCGCGCACTTCGGTGGCGCCGAGCGCGGCCTGGCGCGCTCGGGCGTGCGCGGGGTTGGCGCTGCCCTCCACCTGATCGCCGAGGTTCACGATCAGGTCCGGCGCGCACGCGTGAAGGTCGGCCAGCACGGCGTCGAGCGCGAAGGCGTTGCCGTGCACGTCGCTGATGACCGCCACGCGAAGGTCCGTCACGCGCTCAGGGTAGCAGGCGCGCGCGAAGCCGGTAGACTGCCACGCATGAGTATCCTGCCCGATTGGCGCATCCGTGAACTCGCCCGGGAGGGCATGATCGAACCGTTCGAGGACCGCCTGGTCCGCACGAGCGAGAACGCGCACGTCATCAGTTACGGCCTGAGCAGCTTCGGGTACGACCTGCGCTGCGCGCCCGAATGGAAGGTGTTCGTGAACGCCTTCAACACTGTCGTGGACCCCAAGGACTTCGACGCGAAAGGGTTCGTGGACGTGGTGTCGGACGAGATCATCATTCCGCCGAACAGCTTCGTGCTGGCGCGCAGCGTGGAGTACCTGTGCATCCCGGACACCGTGATGGTCGTGGCGCTCGGGAAGAGCACGTACGCGCGCTGCGGCATCGTCGCGAACGTCACGCCGTTGGAGCCTGGCTGGGAGGGGCACGTGACGCTGGAGTTCAGCAACACCACGCCGTTGCCCGCGAAGATGTACGCGAACGAGGGCTGCGTGCAGCTGCTGTTCTTCGAGGGTGAGCGGCCCGAGGTGACGTACCGCGACCGCGGCGGGAAGTACCAGGGGCAAACGGGCGTGACCCTCCCGAAGCTCTGAGGGCCGAACAGTGAAGGTTCGCTTGGGGGAACGCTCAAGGGGTCTTGAGCTGCCCGGGCATTCAGGCCCCCTCAGTGTGCGGGACAGTGGGGGCATGCCTGACCAGGACGACAAGAACAAGGGGAAGACCAGCCTGCCCGGCCAGTACGACCGAGACAGTGAGGACGTCACGCAGAGTCACATGGGGCAGCACCACCTGAAGAGCGTGGAAGACCGTGAGGCGTTCGCGGCCCGCAATCAGGAGGACGACGAGGACACGCGCGAGGCGCGCAGCGTCCCCGCGACGAATCAGGGCTGAAGCCCCAACAGAGGAAGGACGGCCAGGATACGGCCGTCCTTCCTCTGTTGGGGCGCTACGGGCGGGGAGTGCCGGCGCGCCAGGTGAGGCGGGCGTATGCGAGGTGCAGGCCGGCGCGTTCGGCATTGCGGGCGCTGGCGGTGCCGGGGCGGGCGCTCATGACGGCGAGCGTGGCGCCGGCTGCGCGGGCGTGCGTAAGGCGCGCGTGCAGCAGCGCCGTCTGGACGCCGCGCGCTCGGGCGGTGGGCGTCGTGCTGCCGAGGTGCAGGTGCGCCACGTCCCCCAGGTGCGCGAGGGCGGCTGTGCCGAGGACGCGCGCGCCGTCCAGCACCGCGAAGGGCGTCACGTCCACGCGGGTGAGGGCGATGCGGGCGAGCAGGGCCAGCAGGTCCGGGTCGCGTGGGTTCGGTTGCGCGTGGAATCCGGCGACGCTGGCGTCCACGAACGCGGCGTGCAGGTCGGGGGGAACGGCCACGGCCTGCGCGTGCCGTGGCGTGTCGGGGGCGGTCCAGGTGCGCAGGTCAGCGGCGTACACGTGCTGCGCAGCGACCATGCGGAACCCGGCGTCCGCGAGGACCGTGAGCGTCCCGGCGGGCGCGTGGGTGGGAACGTCCACGTCGAGGGGGACGCCGTGGCGCGCGGCGGCCTCCTGCAGGGTGCGCAGCGTGTCGGGATTGAGGGTGATGGTGGTCGCGTGGTTGAGTTTGCGGGTCCACGCGGCGCGCGTGAACAGGGCCGCGCCGCCCGGCACGCTGAGCGTCGTGATGAGCGCGGCGGGGTGCAGGGTGCGGGCGGCGCGGCCCTGCGCGAGCAGGCTGCGGGCCTGCGCCGCTTCGAGGTGCGCGGCGGTGTCGGCGTCGCTGAGCAGCATGCGCTCAGGGTAGCGGGCGCACCTCACGCGGGCGGGACACGCGCCTCATCGGGGGGCGGTAGCGTGGGCGCGTGAAAGCTTTTCTTCGTTCGTGGGCGCTCGTGGGTGCGGCGACGTCCGTGCTGGCGGGGGCCGCGGCGCCCGCCGCGCCGGTGCTGGTGAGCGGCGCGTTCGTGCAGGCGACGGCGCCGGGCGTGCCGGACGCGTCCGTGTACCTGACGCTCCGCAACAAGGGGGCGCGCGCGCTCGTCCTGACCGGCGGCTCGACGGCGGCGGCGCGGAGCGTCGTGCCGATGCAGCAGATGAACATGAGCGGCATGACCATGATGCACGACATGACGAGCGTGACGGTGCCGGCGGGCGCGACGGTCGTGTTCAGGCCCGGCGGGGACCACCTGATGCTGAAGGGCGTGCGCGCGCCGCTGAAGGCGGGCGCGTCAGTGAACGTGACGCTGCACTTCAAGGGGTACGCGCCGCTGAAGGTGACGCTGCCCGTGAAGCGCCTCTGACGCGGCGGGCGCGCCTCTCCCCTGCCCCGCTCAGGTGATGGCCTGGTGGTGCTGGAGCGCGCCGCCGTTCACGGGCCCGTCAATGGTGATGAGGTCGAAGCGGCACGGCAGGTCGTCACGGCCGTATTCGCGCGTCAGGTACGCCGTGGCGGCGCGCAGCAGCAGCGCGACCTTGCGGGGCGTGACGCTTTCGAGGGCGGTGCCGTGGGTGGCGCGGGCGCGGTGGCGGACCTCCGTGAACACCAGCGTGTCGCCGTCGCGGGTGATCAGGTCGATTTCCCCGCCGGGCACGCGGTAGTTGCGGTGCAGCAGGGCGTGCCCGAGGGCGCTCAGGTGCGCCCAGGCGCGCGTTTCGGCGTCGGCGCCCTTCACGCGCCCAGCAGCTTCAGCCACGCGTGGAAGTCCGGGACGGTGAGGGCCGCGCCAGCGCCGCGCAGGACGTCGTCGGTCTGCGTGGTGGTGAGGGCCACGACGGTGCAGCCCGCGCGGACGCCGCTCAGGACACCGTTCACGGCGTCCTCGTGCACGAGGCAGTCCTCGGGGTTCAGGCCGAGCAGGGCGGCGCCGCGCAGGTACGGTTCCGGGTGGGGTTTCCCGCGCGTAACGTCCTCGCCGCGCACCTGCCGGGGAAAGCGGCGCGCGAGGCCGAGGGCGTCCAGGCCGAAGTCGACGTTCACGTGGTCGGCGCTCGTGACGATGGCGTACGGCACGCCGCGCGCGTCGAGGGCGTCGAGGTACGCGCTGACGCCCGGCACCTCGCGCAGCTGACCGTACGCGAGCGTGCGGTACTTCAGTTCCTTGTGGACGTGGAGGGCGAGCGCTTCCTCGGGGGTGGGGTCGCGGCCGGTGAGGCGCGCCATGATTTCCGGGTTGCGGCCGCCGTCGACTTTGGTGTCGAGGTCGTGTTCGGTGAGGTCCAGGCCGAGCAGTTCACGCGCGCTTTCCTGCCACGCCTGGCGGTGGAAGGCGTTGTTCTCGGTGAGGACGCCGTCCATGTCGAACAGCACGCCGCGCGGCCAGGCGGGCGTGAAGGGCGCGGGCGTCAACGGCGCTCCGGGCCGTGGCCGAGGTCGGTGAGGAGGTCGGCGTACAGGCGCGCGGCGGCGTCGCGGACGTCGTCGAGGGAGGCGTTCTTGCCGGTGCGTTTGTGCGCGACCTGCAGGGCGCTCGCGAGGACGTCGGCGTAAATGGGCCACACGGCGTCGGCGGGGGCGTCCAGCTCGTCGAGGGACTCTTCGGGTTCGTCATCGGGCAGCAGGGGCGCGGCGACGCGCTCGTCGGCGTCGAGGACGTCGAGGGCGGCTTCGCTGGCGACGCGTTCGGCGTCGCGTTTGGTGCGGCCCTCGCCGCTGGCGAGGATCTGGCTGCCCACGCGGATGTCCGCGCGGAAGTGCGGGTCGTGCGCGGGCCCGTCCTGCTGCACGTCGAAGTGCGGTGCGTCCAGGCCGAGGTGCCGCAGTCGGTTGATCAGTTCACCTTTCGCGCTCATGTGTTGAAGCGTAGCATTCGCCTTCCGGCGCGCGCTCATCCACTTGAGGGTGCTGGACTCTAGCGTGGAGGGATGAAGCTTCAACGGCCTGGGTGGCGGGGTGTCCTTGCGGGCGCGCTGCTGACGTGCGGCGCGTGGAGTGCGGGCGCGCAGGAGGCCTTCTCGTACACGCTCGCGCAGTACACGTGTGACGGCGGGGCGCGCGTGGAGGTGCGGTACGCGCGGTACGGCGCGGGTGGGCCGCGGTTCGCGGTGGTGTCGTACAGTGGCGGCGTGTTCGGCCTGGCGGAGGCCGCGAGCGCGAGCGGCGAGCGGTACGCGGGGCTGTTCGGCCCGAAGGTCGATGATCACGGGCTGGAGTGGTGGGAGGCGAAGGGCGTCGGGACGCTCAGCAAGTTCACGGGCACCGACACGCGCGAGACGAAGCCGCTCCTGCGCAACTGCCGGACGCGCTGAGCGCCACAGGAGGGGGCCACGGCAACGCGCCGTGGCCCCCTCCTGTGGGGTTACACGTCCTTGCGTTCGAAGATGAACAGCGCGAGCAGCGAGAAGCCCACGGTGTAGATCATCAGCAGCACGAGGCTCTCGGCGGGCGCGGCGCGCAGGTACGCGTCGAGGTGCGTGGTGAGCAGGATCTTCTGGAACGCCTTGGGGAACACGATGAGCAGGCGCATGACCTGCAGCGTGGCGATGGTGGCGAGCGCGGCAGCGGCGGTGTTGAGGTACAGGATGCCGAACAGCACCGCGAGCGCCGCGATGGGCATGAGCGTGAGGGCGGCGATGCCGAAGCCGCGCAGCGTCTCCATCAGGGCAGTGGCGGTGGTGGTGACGCCCGCACCGACGAACCCGGCAGGGGTGAGGCCGGTGCCGCCCGCGAAGTCCATGAACCCGAAGCGCGCGCCGGCGATCAGGCCGAACAGCAGCAGCGTGGCGAGCAGGATCGCGGGGTACGTGAGCGCCGCGACGAGTTTCGCGAGGATCACCTTGCTGCGGTTCAGGGGGCGCAGCAGCAGCGGCGCGAGGGTCCCCTGCGCGATCTCCGTGCCGATCATTTCGGCGCAGGTGATGCTGATGAACAGCGGCAGCAGGAACTGCGCGGCGGTGAGCATGGCCAGGGCCGGCACCTGCCAGGCGCTGACCAGCACGAGGTTGTACACGTCCTGCAGGCCGGGCGCGAACGACCACAGGAACGGCAGCAGGGCGCACACGGCCAGGGCGAAGCGGGCGCTGCGCGCGCCGAACAGCTTGCGGTACTCCAGCAGAATCAGGCTGAGCATCAGGCCTCCACCCGCTCGCGGTAGTACTCGTACAGGTCGAAGACGTCCGGGCTGACCTCGTACACGCGCACACCGGCGCCAGCGAGGCGCGCGAGGGCGTCGGGGACGTACGTTTCCCCGCTGAGCGTGGCGAGGGCGTAGGGCGTGCGGGTGGCGGTGCGCGTCACGAACGGCAGGCCGTTGAGCAGGCCGGCGGCGTGCGTGGGGTCGTCCACGCGGAAGCGGTACGCGGCGGTGCGCGCGCGGAGGTTCACGGTGTCCACGAGGCGTCCGCCGCTCAGGATGCCGACGGTGTGCGCGTACGTGGCGATTTCGCGCAGGTGGTGGGTGCTGAGGACGACGGCGCAGCCGCTGGTAGCGAGGCTGGTGACGATGCGGTGGATCAGGCCGATGCCGAGCGGGTCGAGGCCGGTGGTGGGTTCGTCGAGCACGAGGACTTTCGGGTCGGCGAGCATGGCGGCGGCCACGCCGAGCCGCTGGCGCTGCCCGAGCGAGTACGCGCGGACGCGCACGTCCGCCATGCGGGTGAGTTCCAGCAGGGCCAGCACCTCGCGGATGCGGTCGCGAGTGACATTCGGGCCGCTGGGGGCCATGCGGGCGAGGCGCGCGTGCATGGCGAGGTTCTGCGTGCCCGTGAACTGCGGGTAGAACTTCGCGGGTGCCTCGACGACGGCGCCGAGGTACGCGCGGGCGCGCGGCCCGTCCTCGTGGACGTTGCGCCCGAGCAGACGGACGGTGCCGCTGGTGGGGAACGCGAGGCCGGTCAGGCAGCGGATCAGGCTGGTCTTGCCGGCGCCGTTCGGGCCGGTCAGGGCGTATACCTCGCCGGGCTGCACGTCGAGGTTGACGTTGTCCAGCACGGGGTGGCGCCCGTATCGTTTGGTGAGGCCGCGCACCTCGATGGCGGAGCGGGCTGGTTCCGTGGTCACGCGCTCAGCGTAGCAGAGGGGCACCTGCCGCTGAGGAAGACATGAGCCGCGCCTGGACGGCCTTTAACGCATGAGGGGGGGTGGGCGCTATGGAACTTTTCACGGCGGTGGCCGGGCGCCCGGGGGGACCATGGGCGGGTATGCGACCGACGCTGGAGTGGGAGGGCTACCACGTCACCCTGGAGGAGCACTCCCGATTGACCGTGCATGACGATTTCGTGGCGCCCCGACAGGAGGTGCGCTGCACCTTCTACCTGACGCAGGAGCGGTTCCGCACTGTCACGGACTACCGCCGTTTCCCGTTCTACAGCATCAATGCGCCCACGGCGGAAGAGGCCGAGGAGCGCGCGCACCTGGTGTTCCTGCGCGCCCGCAACTGCCGTCATCAGTTCGTGCGCAAGATGGGCCGCACGTACGAGTGCACGCTGTGCGGCGTGCTGTACGTGAATGACGCGCCGCCCGCCGCGCCGCAGCCCGACGAGGCCCCACGGGACGGCGGGATGCTCGGCAAGCTGCGGTCCATGCTGAAGCGGCGCATGGTGCTGGCGCCCGTCCTGAAACCCTGAGTGACCGGAACCCACGCGGGGCGCTGACCTGGTGGTCAGCGCCCCGCGTGCAGGCCGGCGCGTTCAGGGCACCGCGTGGCCGGGCACCTCATGGAACGTCTCGGTCGTGATGCGCGCCGCGAACTTGCGGATGAAGTCCACGGTGCTGAGCGCCTGCGAGCGGTGGCAGGCGATGGCCGTGAGCTTGCGCGTGAGGTGGTGCGTCACGTCGCGCTCCACGGTGGGCGGGAGGTACGCGTCGCGCAGGTGCGGCGCTTCCGGCTGCGGCCCGGCGTAGAACCACACGCGCGCGGGCCGCTCGGCGTCCGGGAGGGCCTTGATGGCGTCGCGCACCGCGAGGCTGGTCTCCACGTGGTCCGGGTGACCGTTGCTGCCGTTCGGCGGGAACGTCAGCAGGATCTCCGGGCGGTACTCGCGGATGTACTGCTGCGCGACCGCCACGAGCTCCTCGTGCGGTGTGGTGTTCAGGACCTTGTCCGGGTACGTGAGCTGCACGTGCTCGGTCACGCCGAGTGTGTCGAGGCACGCGCGCAGTTCCGCGCCGCGCAGCCGCGCGAGGTCCTCGGCCGTGTCCGCGAGGCCGAGGGTGCGCCCGGCCTCGCCGCGCGTGAGGGTAACGAGCGCGACGCGTTCGCCGTCCCCGAGGAAGTCCATGATGGTGCCGGCCGCGCCGTACACCTCGTCGTCCGGGTGGGGCACGATGATCAGCAGTTTTACGAGGGCGCTGTCCATGCCCCCACTATCGCACCCGCACGCCCGCGCACCTCCGCCCACACGCCGCGCCCGCATGGGCCGGATGACGGATGCGGCCCTGACGGTGAACCGGGCACACTGCGCGCATGACCCACACCCTTCCTTTCGTGGTGCGCGACGCGCGTCCCGGCGTGGACGACGCGGGCGCCGCGCGCGCCATGACCCTCGCGAACCCCGGGTGGCCCTGGACGCCAGCGCTCCTGCAGGCGGAGCGCGACGCGCGCGACCCGTCGATGTACGCCCGTGACCTGCTGGCCGAGGCGGACGGCGAGATCGTCGGCGTGGGCACCATCGCCCTGGATGATTTCGCGCGCGCCCCCGGGAAGTACTGGACGATGCTGCACGTCCGCCCGGACTGGCAGCGGCGCGGCGTCGGCACGCACCTCCTGCAGGAACTCCTGCGCGGCGCGAACGCGCACGAACCGCTGCGGCTGGTGCAGGGCATGCGCGCCGAGGATCAGGCGGGCGCCGAAGGGTTCCTGAACGCGCACGGTTTCCGGGAGGTGTGGCGCCGCTACGAGTCGCGCCTGCAGACCCGTGACCTCGACTTCACGCCGTACGCGGACGTGGAGGCGCGCGTGCGCGCGCACGGCACGCGCATCCTGACGTACACGCAGGCCCGCGCGGACTTCGGCGAGCCGCTCGACCGCTGGCTGCACGCGCTCGACGAGGAGCTGTTCCTGGACGTGCCCATCGGGGACACCCCCACCGGCAAGTCCTTCGAGACGTGGCGCGCGCAGGAACTGCACGGCCCGGAGTTCGTGCCCGACGCGACGTTCCTGGCGGTGCAGGACGGGGAGGATGGCGGCGCGCGCGGGCCGCTGATCGGCTGGAGCAGCCTGCGCGCGAACCCGGGCGGGTTCTGGGTGATCGGCATGACCGGCGTCGTGCGCGCGCACCGCAGCCGCGGGCTGGCGCTCACGCTGAAACTTCAGGGCATGCGGTACGCGCAGGCGCACGGCGGCGGTGAGATCCGCACGTTCAATGACGCGCCGAACGCTGCGATGCTCGGCATGAATGACCGCCTCGGCTTCATTCGGCACACCGCGCACCTGCGGTACGCGCGGGCGTTCGCATGACGCAGCTCACCTTCACCCTGCGGCCCGCGACGCCCGCCGACCTGGACGCCGTCGCGGCCCTGTACACCCTGAACGACCCGACGAGCGCCATCAGCGCCGAGGAGCTCGCGAACCAGGACCGCGACCAGGCGGAACTCGGCTTTCACCACGCGCGGTGCGTGGCGGAGCAGGCCGGACGCGTCATCGGCGTTGCGGAATACGCGCAGTCGCCCGGGCAGTACCACCCGCGGAAGTTCACGCTCGACCTGATCGTGCACCCGGACGAACGCGGGCGCGGCGTGGGCCGCGCGCTCGCCGCGTGGGTGCTCGGCGCGGTCGAAGTGCACGGCGCGCTGTCCGCCCGCGCGAACGCCCGCGAGAACGACCCGGACAGCCTCGCGTTCCTCGCGCGGCGCGGCTTCACGGAAAGCAAACGCTACTGGACGGGCACGCTCGACGTGGCCCGCGCGGACCTCACGCCGTACGCGCACCTCGAAGCGGACCTGCGCGCGCGCGGCATCACGATCCTGAGCGCCGCGGACCTCGCCGCGCAGCACCCGGAGGACTGGCGCGAACGCATGTACGCGCTGTTCACGGACATCCGCCAGGACGTGCCGCGCAGCGAACCGGCCACGCCCATCAGCTTCGAGCAGTACCGCACGTGGATTCTGGAGGACCCGGGGTTCCTGCCGGACGCCTACTTCCTCGCCGCGCACGGCGAGCAGCTGCTCGGCGCGAGCGACCTGTACGCCAGCGGCGCGAGCGAGGACCTGTTCGTCGGCCTGACCGGCGTGCGCCGCGCGGCGCGCGGCCAGCAGGTCGCCACGGCCCTGAAGGTCCGCGCCGTCCAGTACGCCCGCGCGCGCGGCGTTCCGAAACTCCACACCAGCAACGAGAGCGGCAACGCGCCGATCCTGGCGGTGAACGACCGCCTCGGGTTCGAGCGCGGCCCGGCGCTCATCAACTTCCTGAAAACCTGGGAGGATCAAGCATGACCGTGACCATCCGCGACGCCACCCCTGACGACCTCGGCGTGATCGCCGAGCTATACACGCGCTTCCTGCCGGACGAACCGACCACCGCCGAGATGCTGCGCGCCGAAGACGACCTGGCGCCCGCGAACATGCACTGGCGCCGCTTCGTGGCGGAGCAGAACGGCCGCGTCGTCGGCACGTCTTGGGCGGGGCAGTTCACGGGCATGTACCACCCGGACAAGTACCTCGTGAACGTCATCGTGGACCCCGAGCGGCAGGGGCGCGGGGTGGGCCGCGCCCTCACGGCGCACCTCGACGAGCACCTCGGCGCGCGCGGCGTGCTCAGCACCCTCGCGGACGCCCGCGAGGACCACGCGCGGTCCGTGGCGTTCCTGGAGGCGCGCGGGTACGAGGAGGTCAAGCGGTACTTCGAGTCGAGGCTGGACCTGACGGCGTTCGACTTCGCGCCGTTCGAGGACCGCGCGCGCGTGCACCCGGAGTACACGCTGCGCACGTACGAGGACCTGCGCGCGAACGACCCGGCCTTCGAGCAGCAGCTGTTCGAGCTGTTCGACGCGGTCCGGCAGGACGTGCCGCGCCCGGAACCGGCCACGCCGCTCACGCCGGAGGACTTCGCGCGGCGCGCGCGGCACCCGCTGTTCCGGCCTGAAGGGGTGCTGGTGGCCGTGCACACACCCACCGGCGAGTACGCGGGCCTCACGGAACTGTACGCGTCCAGCGGCGCGTACCTGAACACCGGCCTGACCGGCGTGCGCCGCGCACACCGCCGCCGCGGCCTCGCGTTCGCGTTGAAACTCGCGAGCCTCCGCTGGGCGCGCGCGCAGGGCGCCCCTGAAGTGCGCACCGGCAACGAGAGCCTGAACCGCCCGATGCTGAGCATCAACGAGGCGCTCGGGTACGTGAAGCAGCCCGCGTGGGTGCAGTACCGCAAAACGTACCGCTGAGCCGCGCCGTCAAGCGCGGCGCCCCTACTGGGCGTCCGCGCCGAGCGTGACCGTGACGGCGTCCACGTCGTCGGCCTGCACCTGCCCGAACCCCAGGTCCCGCGCGACCGCCTGCGCGGCCACGCTCGGCCCGCGGATCAGCGTGGCCGGCTGCGCCGCGCGCTCCACGTTCTCGATGCGCACGTCCGCATACCCCAGGCCGTCCAAGCGCGCCTTGGTGCGGCGGGCCGTGCCGTTCGGCGCGGCCACGTTGCGCAGCACGACCGTCGCGGTGCGCGCGTTCGGCGCGCGGAAACGCTCCTGCACCAGCGCGCGGATGCCCGCGCGGTCCGGCGTCCACGTGCCGCCCGGCCCGAACGCGCCGGGCAGCAGCGTCGTGCTGACGTTCGGCCGTGTGAGCAGCACCCCGAGCATCCCCGCGACCTGCTCGCGCGCTACGTTCGTCCGGACGTTGCGGTCCAGCGCGCCCGCCACGGCCGGCAGGCGCCACACGTTCAGCGGGCTGCGCAGGCGCGCGCTCAGCGCGCCCAGGAACGCCTGCTGGCGCCGCACGCGGCCAATGTCGCCCAGGCCGTCGTGCCGGAACCGCAGGAACCCTTCGGCCTGCGCGCCGTTCAGGCGGTGCTCGCCGGGCATCAGGTTGATATGCAGCTTCGCGGCGTTGTCGTCGTAGCGCATGGGCTTCTCGACCGTTACGGGCACGCCGCCGGCGGCGTCCGTCAGGTCCCGCAGGGCGCGCAGGCTCAGCAGCGCGTACCCGTCCACGCCGACGCCCGTAACCTGCTGCACCGCGCGGACCAGCAGGTCCGGTCCGCCGTGCGGGTTCGCGCCGTTGATCTTCCCGTACCCCCACCCGGGGATGTTCGTCCAAGTGTCGCGCGGGATGTTCAGCAGGCGCACCTCCCGTTCCGCCGGGCGGAACTGCGCGAGGACGATGGTGTCGGTGAGGCCCGTGTAGTCCTCGGGCGCGGCGGTGGCGCTCGCCACGTAGTTCGGGGTGGTGCCCGCGAGCAGCAGCGTGATGGGCGCGTCCGGCGTGCGCGGCAACGCGCCGTACTTCAGGAGGGCCGGCGCGGCAGGCGCGAACAGGGCCGTGACGCCCGCAAGGGCGAGCGCCACGAGGACGCGGAAACGGGGCATACGCGCTCAATGTAGCGAACGCAGGTGGTCCTCTTCGTGAACGTGCCGATCAGGTGCGCGTGCGGGCCCGCTCATGTTCACGTGGTCCGCTCAGGGCATGAAGACGACCCTGAACGTCCCGGCCCTGACCCTGGCGCTCGCGCTCACCGGCGCGGCCCTCGCGCAGGGCAGCCCCACGACCACGCAGACCACCAGCACCGCCGCGGCGCCCAGCAGTGCGGAAGCGGCCGCGGCGGCCCTCGCGGCCCTGACGCCCGCGCAGGCGGCCGAGCGCGCGCAGACGCTCGCCGCGCAGGGGCGCGCCCTGCCGAAGAACGCGTGGAACATCGACACGTCCCCCTGGAAGGAAGCGGCCGCAGCGGCCGAACGGGCCGTGCAGGGCGAACCGACCAACACGGCGTACCTGCGCCTGCGCGCCACGATCTACTCCGACGTGGGCTTCTGGCGGCAGGCGGAGCGCGCGTGGGACGCGTACTTCGCGGCGGGCGGCAGCGGCGACGCGGACGTGGCGCGCGCCGCAGAAGCGCAGTACAACCTCGGGTACGCCGCGTACACGCGCGGCAGCCTGAACGAGGCGGGCACGGCGTTCGCCAAGTGCCTGTCGCTCGCGCCGACCAACGCGCAGTGCGCGCAGTGGGCGGGCCGCGTGGCCCTCGAGAACGGGCAGTTCGCGGAAGCGACGCGCCTGTACGAGGTGGCCGTCAAGGCCGCCCCGAACGACAAGGTGAGCGCGTACTTCCTGGGGGTGAGCCGCAACGCCGCGAAGTACGGCCCGGCGGCGACGCGGGCGTTCACGCGCGCGTACCAGCAGTACGACGCGGGCAAGAAGGCCGAAGCGCTCGCGCTGTACGGCGAAGCGGCCGCGAGCGCGCCGAACTTCGTGGAGGCGCTGCGCGAGGGGGGCCGCGTCGCCTTGGAACTCGGGGACGCCGCGGCGGCCGTCCGGTCGTACGAGGCGCTCACGAAACTGCCGGGCGCGACGGCGAGCGACACGTACAACCTCGGCGTGGCCCGCGAGGGCGCGCAGTACGGCCTGGGCGCCGTGCAGGCGTTCCGAGGCGCGTACGCGCGCTACACCGCCGGTGACAAGGCCGCCGCGGAAGCGGGCTTCCTGACGGCGACGCGCGCGAACGCGAAGTACGCCAAGGCGTGGGCGTGGCTGGGCCGCGTGCGATACGAGGCGAAGAACTACGCGGGCGCAGCGGACGCGTACGCGCAGGCCGTGCAGCTCGACCCGAACGACAAGACCAGCGCGTACTACCTGAAGCTCGCCCGCGCCGGGAAGTAACGGGGAACGCGCCGGAGGGGCGGTGAGGCCCGCCCCTCCAGGGTCACAGGCGCGGCCCGAGCAGGGCGCAGCCCAGCACGACCGCCCACGCAGGCACGCGCGTGCGGACCAGCACCGCGAACGCCGCGAGCGCCAGCACGACGTCCAGCGGCGCGTGCACTGCGCCCGTGATGACCGGCGTGTACAGCGCCGCGAGCAGCAACCCCACCACGGCTGCGTTCACGCCGCGCAGGGCGGCGCGCACCGCGCGGTTCGAGCGCAGCGTCGCCCAGTACGGCAGGGTGCCCGCCACCAGCAGCAGCGACGGCAGGAAGATGCCTACCACGGCGCACAGCGCCCCCAGCGCGGGCGGCACGTTCAGGTGCGTGCTGGCGCCCAGGTACGCACTGAACGTGAACAGCGGCCCGGGCACCGCCTGCGCCGCGCCGTACCCGGCCGTGAACGCCTCGGGCGTCACCCAGCCGGTGCGGACGACGTCCGCTTCCAGCAGCGGCAGCACCACGTGCCCGCCGCCGAACACCAGGGCGCCCGCGCGGTAGAACGCGCTCAGCAAGTGCAGCGCCGGGGCCGGCCACGCGGCGCTCAGCAACGGGAGCGCCACCAGCAGCGCCACGAACAGGCCCAGCAGCACCGGCGCGACGCGGCGCGCCCCGCGCGGCACCGGGAAGGCGTCTGCGGCGACCAGCAGCCCGGTCGCGGGCAGGAACCGCCACCCGAGCAGGCCCGCGACGAGCAGCAGCAGCAGTTGCGCGGCCGGGCCGGGCGCCAGCAGCGTGAACGCCGCACTCAGGACCGCCAGGGTGCGGGTCGGGGCGTCCGGCGTGAGGGTGCGCGCCATGCCCACCACGGCGTGCGCCACGACCGCCACGGACGCCAGCATCAGCCCGTGCGCCCACCCGCCCGTGGCGCCCAGGCGCCCCACGCCCAGCGCGAATGCGAACATCAGCAGGGCGCTCGGCAGCGTGAACGCCAGCCACGCCGCCACCAGCCCGCCCCACCCGGCCCGCAACCACCCGAGCGCCATGCCCACCTGACTGCTCGCGGGGCCCGGCAGGAACTGCGCGAGCGCCACGAGGTCCGCGTACGCTGCGTCCGTCAGCCATGCGCGCCGCGTCACGAACGCCTCCCGGAAGTACCCGAGGTGCGCGACCGGCCCGCCGAAACTCGTGAGGCCCAGCCGCAGGAACACCCCAAAGACCTCAAGGACGTGGCGCATGCGGCTCAGCGTACGGCACGCGCGTCAGTGGCGCTTCGGCATCTTGGTGAACAGCCGCTCGATCAGCGGTGCGCGTTCCTGCAGCACCCGCGCGAACGCGCCCGGGTCGTTGGCGGGCGCCGCGACCGGGGCGCCGTGCGTGGCGTGCCTCGCCGCGCGCAGGATGCCGCTGTGCTCCAGAAAGACCGGCTGTACGTCGTCCGGCAGGGCGAGCAGGTGCGCCTCGAACGCGCGTTCCTGCTCCAGCTGCGCGTGCGTGACGGCGTCCCCGAGGTCGCGCAGCAGTCGCGTGGTGATCGCGTAGACCTTCTCGGCGTACGCGTCCACCTCGGCGCGCGTGGGGATGTACCCGCGGTGCACGACGCGGTTGCGGAAGTCCGTGCCGAGCGCGCCCGGCGTGAGGAAGTCCGGCGCGCGGCCCTCACGCGTGAGGTACGCGAACGCAAACGCGCCCAGCTGCCGTTCGCTCTGGCTGGCGACCGTGCGCCACGTGGCGTCCAGCGCCGCCTGCGCGTCCTCCAGCGGCGCGTCGGTGCCGGCGGCGCGTTCCAGCGTCGTGGCGCGCAGGTAGAACTCCAGCGCGCGCTCCAGGCTGCTGGCGAAGTTCAGCGTCGCTTCGCGCCCGTACCCGTCCAGCAGGGCGCGCGCCCCGAAATCGAACAGCGTCTCGAACTTGTGCTGCCGCAGGTACAGCGCGTACCGCGCGCGGCAGCTGGCGCAGCGCACGTCATGCATGCCGGTGTCGGCGTACGGGACGGTCGTGGCGGCGTCACACGCCGGGCAGCGGAACGGGAAGTTCACGCGCGCGTCACTGCGGGAGGGGCGCGCCGGGCTTCGTGACGACGTACGTGAGGCCGCCGGAGTGCGCGAGCCACAGCCGCTCGAACGCGGCGCGCGGGTACGTGCGGCGCACGCCCGCGTCGGTGGGCGCGGCCGGGTCGTTCAGGACCGGGTTGCCCGCGCGGTCGAACCCCACGAGGACCATCAGGTGCCCGCTCGACTCGGGAATGGCCGCGCCCGGCAGCTCGCCGCGCTTCCAGCCGAGGCTCACGCCCACCGGCAACCCGGCGCGCACGTACGCCTCCGCCGCCGCGAGACTCGGGAGGCGCGTCACGAACGCCCGCAAGCCCCGCTCGCCCGCGAACGCCATATTGAACGGCCAGTTGCCGGTGCCGTCGTACGCCCGGTCGAAGGTGGCCCGCGCCGCGTCCGGGACGGTGACGTTGACCCCGTGGTACGCGAGCAGCATGCTGGTGCTGGTCGGGCTGCACCATACCTCCCCCCCGTCCGGGTACAGCATCTGCGAACGCTGCGGCACGTTCAGGACCGTGCCCCACGCCGCGTGGTCACTCGCCTGCCCCGCCCCCGCCGTGCGGCGCGCGCGGTCACTGGTGTTCACCGCCAGGCGCGCCAGGCGCGCGGCGCCGCGCAGCGTCACGCGCAGCTGGTACGCCGTGGCCTTCTGGTTCAGGCGCAGCGTGTCCGTCAGGACCTGCCCGGTGGCGTCCTCCTGACCGTCCAGGCTGCTGCGCTGAGGCGCGCTCGTCCACGTGCCGAAACTGTAGTACCGCGTCCAGCGCCCACCCACCTGCGCGCGCGCCTCCACCGTCACGCTCGCGGACGCGGGCGTCACCGCGTTCCACGACGGAATCAGCTCATCGAACGCCGCGGCGGCCTGCGCCGGCAACGTCACCGTCCCGGACGCGCCGCTGGCCCGCAGCGTGCCGTCCTGAAGGACCACGCCGTTCAGCGCCGCGCGGGCGAAGTCCTCCGGGCGGTCCAGCAGCGTGGTCGTACTCAGCGGGTTCGTGAAGGTCAGGGCGGACGCGGGCGCGAAGCCCAGGGCGGCAGCAAGCAGGAGGGCGCGCATGACTGCGCGCATCCTGACACGCCGCCGCCCACACCAGGGTGAGAATTCCGCCGCGCGTCACACCCCCTGCATGTACAGCAGCGCCTCCGTCAGCGCCGCGCGCCACGTCACCCAGTTGTGCCCACTCGCGTACTCCCGGTACTGGTGCGGCAACCCCAGGTCCGCCACGAGCGCCGCCATGCGCCGGTTCGGCGCGAGCAGCCACTCCAGCGTGCCGGTGTCCAGGCTCAGGCGCAGGTGCGTGGGCGGCTCGCGCCGCAGGCGCTCCAGCAGTTCCTCGCCAGCGGTCGTCGTGTCCACCTCGCCGCGCGCCGCCGCGGCGCGGCTCGCAATGAACGCCCCCGAATGACTCACCACCCGCGCGAACAGCTCCGGGTGCGCGCTGCCCAGATGCAGGCTGATCAGGCCACCCAGCGACGCCCCCCACAGCCCACGCTCGCCCGCCACCACGAGCTCCCCTTCCACGCGCGGGAACACCTCCGCCGTCAGGAAGTCCAGGTACCGGTCATTCAGGTAGTACTCCTCGCTGCGGTCGCCCGGCTCCACGAACGCGAACGCGCACGGCGTCACCGCGCCCGCGTGGAGCGCCCGGTCCATCAGCTCCGCCAGCTTCCCCGTGCGGTAGAACGCCACGCCGTCCTGCACGTAGTACACCGGCAGCGGCACGCCCGGCACGTACCCGGGCGGCGTGTACACCACCGCGCGGCGCGTTCCCGGGAACACCCCCCCCTCCCACGTGACGCGCGTGATCGTGCCGCGCGCCTCCGGCTCCGGCGCGCTCCAGATTGGATGCTGCGGGAACGTTCCCACCTGCACGGCCCGCGGGTACGGCCACCACGGGTTCAGGCTCCGCTGCGCATTGTCCGGGTCCGCGAACGGCTTCCCGTCCGCGCCCAGCCACGCGTACTCCGTCCACGAATCACGCGGGAGGCTCAGGACGAGGGGCGCGCCGCCCACCACAGGCAGGGGGGGTTTCTTCTTCCAGTCGGTGAAGTCGCCCACGAGGGCGGTCGCCCCGGCGGGCGGCGTGAACGTAACGGTCGTGCCAGCGACGTGAACAGCCATGCCCCTGAGGATAGGCGCTCGCCCGGAGCGCGTGTCAGGTTGCGGCACGTTCGCCAGGGCCGGTTCCTAAAATGCAGGCATGACGAACCGGCGCGCGCGGCCCTGGTACACCCTGCCGTTCCTGCTCGGCGTCGTGCTGATTCTGGCGGGGCTGTTCATGGGCAGTGATCTGCGCGCGTACGACAACGACCGCCTGCTGGGTATGCCGATTGAAGTTGTTCCACGCATCTTCGGGACTCTTGCCGAGACCCTGGAGGACGGCTTCGGCGTCACCAGGGCGCAGTGGACGTCGTCGTATGGGCCGCTCGGGAATGGCCATGTTGGCTTCTCGGTGCACGTGCGGACCCCGAAGCCGCTCAACATCAAGGACGCAGCTGTGCAGGCGCGGCTGGAGCGGGTGTTCGCCGGGTACTTCGCAGTACCGCACGGCCGATGATCTGGTGCTCACGTTCGAGGATTCGGATCACCGTCCGGTGTTCTGGGTGTATGCGGACCGTGCGGCACAGCAGACCGCCACGCGTGCGCCGCTGCGCCTGCAGTGGTTGCTGGACGCGTCCGGGCTCACCTCGGAACCGCTGTTCCGGTCCACGCAAGCGCGCACAGAAGCGTTTCGCGACGCGCTGGCCGTCGCCCTGCAGGAAGCGGGCCTGCAGGTGCAAGGGTGTCCGTACACGTACCTGTGCGCGTCTTCCGCGGCCCCGCTCGCGGTGGTGACGGAGCACCTGGACACGGCACTCAGGAAACGCCCGGGGCTGCAGGTTCGGGGACGGCAATCCCTTCGGGAGGCGCTCCGTGTGGAGACTCAGCGTCTCCGCGAGCAGGGCCGCAACCCAGATGCACCCGATGAGGAATGGCTCCCCCTCCTGAGCCGGACGTTGTGCGGGGTGCCGAAAGGAGTGTCTCTCTTTCTGAAACGCGAGCGCGGGCGGGTGACTGCGCGGGTCAGTGCGGCATACGCGGGCGCGTGTGCGGCCACGGCGCCCTGATTACCGGCGTTGCTGACCACACCACCACGCGCAAGACGTGGTGCGAGCTGAGGAGAAGGTTCTGAGTCTGACCCGAAGCCGTGTGACGGCGATATTCAACGTGCAGTGGCGTGGCTGTCAGGCCTCACCACTGCAGGAGAGATGAGCGAGGTGTGCGTCGTTCCGCCGAGGCTGCCGGTGGCGGCGTGCCGAGGGGTCGCGGCGTTCGCACGGTCAGGCGCCGGAGCGTGGGGAACGCGCGGCCAGGCGCGTGACGTGGGCGGTGATGCGGCGCTCGTCGTTCGTGAGGTGGTGGCCGTGCAGGTGGAGGGCGCGGGTGTAGAGGTGCAGGGCGGCGCGCGCGCGGCCCGTGGCGTTCAGGGGCGTGAAGCCGAACGCGTCCCAGAAGGCGGCGCGCCATTGGGGATCGGGTTCGGCGTCGTGGGCGGTGCGGAGGTAGCGGTTCTCGGTGGGGATCAGCGCGCCGTGCGCGAGGATGCTCGTTTCGGCCATGGCCCATGCGAGGCCGTGGGCGGCGAACAAGGCTTTTTCGGGGTCGGGGCGGGTGAGGCCGCCGAGGATCTTGAGGGCCTGTTCGGCGCTGTGGGTGAGGCGTTCGCGCATGCGGGCGTGGGCGGCGCCCACGACGCTGGCCCACGTGAACGCTTCGGCGCGGGCGCGCAGGGTGGCGTACACGCCGTCAGGGTCGTGGAGTGGCTGGGCGGTGCGGAGGGGGAGGATGTTCCACGCGGCGGTGGTCGGGTCGGTGAAGGCGGCTTCGCGGGCGTGGGGGGTGGCGCGGCTGATGGTGACGAGGGTGTCGCCGTGCATGGAGAGCTGCGTGTGGGGGGCGTCTTCGTTGTCGGTGAGGACCTGCAGGTCGAGGTCGCTGTAGGGGTCGTGGTCGCCGCGGGCGTGGCTGCCGACGAGCAGAACGGCGCGTGTCCCGCGCTCGTTCGCGAGGGCGGCCGTGAGGGTGCGGAGAAGGGCGTTCATGCCCTCAGTGTTCCGCAGCGGGCGGAGCGGGGCGTCCGTCAGGTGGCGGAGGGGGTCAGTCGGCGGCCTGGGGCGCGCGGCTCAGTACGTCGTGCAGTTCCTGGAGGGTGCTGACCTGCACGAGGGCGTCGCGCCGTTCGGGCTGGTCGGGGAAGTAGCGGTGCAGGACTTTGCGGAGTTGCAGCATGCCGCGGCGTTCGCCGTACCAGTGGACGTTCAGTTCGGCGTGGCGCAGGGCGGTGCAGAGGCGGTCGTCGGGGGTGGGGGCGCCGCCGGTGCCGGCGGTCTGGCGGAACACCCAGGGGTTGCCGACGGCGCCGCGGCCGATCATGACGGCGGCCACGCCGCTGTGGGCGCGGCGCGCGTGGGCCTGTTCGGCGCTGGTGACGTCGCCGCTGCCGATGACGGGCGCGCGGACGCTCGCGGCGACGTGGGCGATGGCGTCCCAGTCGGCGTAGCCGGTGTAGCGTTGCGCGCTGGTGCGGCCGTGCACGGTGATGAGGGCCGCGCCGGCCGCTTCGAGGCCCTGTGCGATTTCGACGCTGCGGTTGGTGTCCCAGCCGAGGCGGATTTTGGCGCTCACGTCGATGTTCACGGCGTCGCGCATGGCTTTGACGAGGGTGTAGGCGACGTCGGGCGTCTGGAGCAGGCACGCGCCGCCTTTGCCTTTGATTTTGGGGACGGGGCAGCCCATGTTCAGGTCGAGCGCGGCGGGCTGGAACAGGCGCACGGCTTCCTGCGCGCCGGCGGCGAGGATGTCCGGGTCGGCGCCGAACAGCTGGAGGACGCGGCCTTGTTCGCCGGGGTACGGCTGGCCGAGGTCGACGGCGAGGTCGCCTTCGAGGAGGCCGCGGGCGCTGAGCATTTCGCTGACGGTCCACAGGGCGCCCTGTTCGCTGCACAGTGCGCGCATGGGCGCGTCGCTGTAGCCGGCCATGGGGGCGAGGACGGCGCCGGGGCGCTGGAGTTGTTGGGTGTAGAAGCCGGGGTTCATGGTGAATCTCATCGTCGCTTGTGGCGCGGATGCTTCAGTATGGTAGCAGGCACGTTCCCCCCCGCTTGTGCCCTGCGTCGCGGACCCTAAAGGTCCCTGAATATCGCGCGTGACTTTTCCTGACGGTTCCCGCCTACACTGAGGCGGTCTTGTCTGGACAGTCCCCCTTGGAGGTTCTGTGCTCGAAGCGCAACCGATGGCCCTGCAACACGCTCCGCTGCTTCATGAACTGTACGTCGCCACGCCTGCGTATTTTGAGACGCTGGGGAACGCCGTGCCTGTTCCGCATGAGGTCACGCGCGAAGTGGAAACGGCGTTGTTCGATGATCGCCGCCGCCTGGAGTTGCTGTTGTGGGATGGGCGCGTGATCGGCTGCCTGGATTACAAGGTGTCGTTCCCGCAGGCGTCGGACCTGACCATCAACCTGCTGATGATTCGCGGTGATTGTCAGGCGCAGGGGCACGGCACGCGGGCGCTCGCGCACCTGCTGGGGCGGGTGCCGCCGCACATCTCGCGGGTGCTGGCGAGCGTGTTGGGTGATAATCCGCGCGCGGTGCGGTTCTGGGAGCGGCAGGGGTTCGCGTTCGCGATTGATGCGCGCCCGGCGGTGACATGGTACGGGCGGCGCGTGAACCAGCCGGTCACGACGGGCGCGGCAAGCTGAGCGCGGGCCGCCCTGCCGCTGAACTTCAGGTGGGGAGCGCCCGGTACACTGCGCGCATGGTCATCAAGTACGGTGGGAACGCCATGAAGAGCGTGGCGTTGCGGCGCGCGGTGGCGTCGGAAATCGCGGCGCTGCGCGCGGAGGCGCCGGTGGTGGTGGTGCACGGGGGCGGCCCGGTGATCGAGCGGGAACTGGCGGCGCGCGGCATTGAGAGTCACTTCGAGGCGGGGTTGCGCGTCACGAGCGACGCGGCCATGCACGTGATCGAGCTGGGGTTGTGCCAGCTGAACAAGCAACTCGCGCAGGACGTGGGGGGGGCGGTGGGCCTGATGGGCCGCGACAGTGAGCTGCTCACGGGGGAGCTGCTGGACCCGGCGCGGTGGGGGCGGGTGGGCCGCGTGACGCGCGTGAACGCGGGCCTGCTGCGGACGCTGGTGGGCGCGGGGGTGACGCCGGTGCTGGGGTGCCTGGCGCTCGCGCCGGACGGCGAGGTCATGAACGTGAACGCGGACACCGCGGCGGGGGCCGTGGCGGGCGCGCTCGGGGAGGGCGTGGTGTTCCTGACGGACGTGGACGGCGTGTACCGGGCGTTCCCGGACCCGGCGAGCCGCGCGCCGCTGCTGACGCGCGCGGAGGCGGAGGGCGGCATTGTGGAGGGGTGGATTGCGGGCGGCATGATCCCGAAGGTGCGGGCAGCGCTGGACGCGCTGGCGGCGGGCGCGCCGTTTGCGACCATCGCCAGCGGTATGGGCGCGGGCGTGCTGGCAGCTGCGGTGCGCGGCGAGGCGGGCACGCGGTTGGTGCCCTGAGCGCGTGGGTGGGCGTCAGCGGCCCTGCGTGCAGGAAGTGATGTCCGGGTCGACGCTGCGGAACACCAGTTTGGTTTTGCCGCTGCGGTCGAGTTCGAGGGTGGCGGTGCGGTCGTTCCACGCGCCGCCGATCAGGCGGACGGTGTTGCCTTCGCGTTTCCACCGGCCGGTGACGCCGGTGCCGGCGAGGTACGTGCCGTTGGCGCGCAGCGTGAGGGCGCCCATGTTCGAGAAGCGCAGCTCCTGCGGTTCGTTGGGGCCTTTGTAGAGCATGTACGCGCAGGTGAGTTTGGTGGTCGGCACGGTGAGGGGCGCGGGGGCTTTGGCGGTGTTGGTGCCGGCGGCCTTGAAGTCACCCGTGATGAAGTTCGGGCCGGACCGCGTGAAACTGCCGGTGTACGCGTCGGTGGTGCAGCGGCCGTAGAACTCGTAGGTGGTGCGGGACGGGCCGGGGACGCGCACGATGCAGCGGCCGTTTTCCCAGTAGCTGCCTTTGGCGATGGGGCCGCTGAGGCCGAGGGCGTCGCCGCCCGTGACGGTGCCGGTGAGGTCGCCGTTCTGGAGTTGCAGCCGGAACGTGATGGGGGTGCCGACGAGGTCGCCGGCGGTGACCGTGCCGGTGTACGTGAGGGGGCCGGCGTTGGCGGTCGTGTCGGCGGCGTGCGCGTGGGGCGCGGCGAGGAGGGCGAGGGTGGTCAGCAGAGTCGTGGGGGGACGCATACGTTGATTGTGCCCTGCGGGGCGCTGCGGGCGTTACGGCACGCGGGCGAACACGAGCGTGTCGCGCAGCTGGGTGGGGTCGTTCGCGGCGACGTCGTCGTGGCGGAAGGTCGCGTCGAGGGTGTACCCGAGCGCGCGGGGAATGCGGGCGCTGCGTTCGTTGCGGCTGTCGCAGCGGATCTCGAGACGCCGGAACCCGAGGGGGCCCAGGGCGAGGTCGGTGAGGGCGCGGGCGACTTCGGTGGCGTAGCCGTGGCCGGTGTGGGCGGTGGCGATCCAGTACCCGAGTTCGCCTTTGGGGACGCGCCAGTCGAGGGCGTGGTAGCCGCTGCTGCCGATCAGGGTGGTGCCGGCGGCGTCCCATACGAGGTACCGGAGGGATTCGCGCGTCTGGAAGTGGTGCGCGGCGTTCGCGAGGTTCTGGGCGGCGCCGGGGAGGTCAGGAGGGGTCTGCGCCCAGGTCATCCAGGGTTGCAGTTCGGGGAGGGAGGCGTGGATGGCGGCGTGCAGGGCCGCGGCGTCCTGCACGCGTGGGCCGCGGAGCAGCAGCCTCGCGGTGCGGAGGGTGCCGGGCACGTCGGGCGTTGGCATGCGCCCACTGTACGGGTGGGCGCGCGCCGTTCGGGGTGGGGTTCAGCGGAGGCGGTTGTCGCGGGGGTTCACGCCGTACACGGCGCCCCAGGGTTTGTACACGCTCTTGAGGGTGTCTTTGCGGACCTGCCCGCCGGGCAGCTTCACGGTGCGGGTGATGACGCTGGTCATGCCCTGCATGGGCTGGTCGAGCAGGCGGCGTCCGCCGACGCGCACGCGGGGGTCGGGCGTGTAGGTGGCGGGGGCGGGCGCCTTGAAGTTCGTCACGACGGGCTTGCTGATGTTCACGGTCCGGTCGGGTTGCGCGCCGAACAGGTCGAAGCGCAGGGTCTGCGCGCGTTTGTCCCAGCTGGCCTGCACGAACAGGTGCTTGTCGGTGTCGTTTTTCATGCGGAGGTTCTTGGTGGGGGCGTACACGGTTGCTTCGAAGCCGACGGGGTCGTAGTAGTGCACGCGGTGACTGTGTTCGTGGCGTTCGACGACGGGCAGGCCCGCCTGGTACATGGCGCGGAAGATGGTGGTGCTGACCTGGCAGATGCCGCCGCCGTCTTCTTTGCTGAGCGTGCCGCCGCTGATGACGAAGCCTTTCACGAAGCCGGTTTGGGCGTTGATGACGCCGACTTCCTTGTTGAAGTCGAAGGTGTGCCCGGGGGCGATGAAGAAGTTGTCGAGTTTCTGCGCGCCGACGATGATGTTGGTCACGCGGAAGTCGGGGCTGCCGCGGAAGCTGCTGGTGCCGCTGGCGACGTGGTACAGCACGCCGCGTTCCGCGAGGGTGCGGACGTTCCGGGCGGGCACGACGTGGTTCAGGGTGACCTTCACCTCGCCTTTGCCGTCCTGGAGGGCGTTCAGGAGGGCTTTTTTGGTGGCGACGCGATCGACGCGCCAGCCGGTCTGCTGCGTGGCGACCCAGGAACCTTTCACGTTTCGGAAGGTGGCGGGGCGGGGGGCGCGGCGTTCAATGTCGTTGAAGATGTGGTCGAGGTTGAGGGTGCTGCTGAGCTTGCCGTACTTGCGGCTGCGCGCGACCGCCTGGGCGTTGAGCGTCCAGGATTTCACGACGGGTACGTCGGTGACTTTGCCTTTCTGCAGTTTGGGTTCGGTGGTGCGGACGACGAGTTTGAGGGGTTCGGGTTTGGGGGTGGTGGCGTGAGCGGCGGCGCTGAGGGTGAGGAGCGCGGCGAGGAGGTGGGGGGCGCGGTTCACGCCTCCGACTCTAGAGCGGTGAGTTTTCACCTGCCTTGCCGCTTCCTTGAGGGGCCGTCAGGGGGGCGTCAGGCGCGCGCGGGCAGGCTGTGGGCGCTGCGCGGGCGAGGCGCGCTGGTTGACCTGTGGGGCGTCCACCCCGTATACTCGCTGCGCTGTTGGGGCATGGTGTAATGGCAGCACAGCAGTCTTTGGAACTGTTAGTCTAGGTTCGAATCCTTGTGCCCCAGCCAATCACGCGCGGAACTCCGGTTCCGCGCGTTTCCTTTGGGCCCACAGCAGATGAGGTTCCTCCTGAGCCTAGATGAGAGGTCTGGCCACTCGGCTCATGTTCCGTCAGGGGGGGTTCACCGGGCGTCAGGTGGCGGCGCGTACCGTAAAGAGCAGGAGGAACTCACCATGAACAAACACCTGACCCTGATCGCGGCGGCCCTCGCCACCGTTTCCAGCATCGCCGCCGCCGCGCCCCAGATCAGCGCGCAGAGCATCATCGTCAACCCCGCGCCCAGCACCGACGTGAGCGTCAAGGTCTGGGTGGACCGCGACACCAGCGGCACCCGCGTCCCCAACTACCGCATCGGCGACCGCATCCGCATCTACACCAGCACCGACCGTGACGCGTACGTGTACCTGTTCAACGTCAACCCGGACGGCAGCATTGACCAGATCCTCCCGAACCACCTGCAGAGTGGCGGCAACTTCGTGAAGGCCAACACCGTCAAGGCCTTCCCCAGCGCCCGCGACCAGTTCGTGTTCAACGTGGCCGGCCCGTACGGCACCAATAAGGTCCTCGCGCTCGCCAGCACCCGCCCGCTGAACCTGCAGGACATCAGCAGCTTCCAGGGCGGCCAGAGCTTCGCGCAGGTGAAGCAGGACAACCAGCAGGAGTTCGCGCAGGCGCTCAGCATCGTCGTGAACCCCGTCCCGCAGAACAGCTGGATCACCGACGTCGCGTACTACAACGTCGCCCGCTGACCGCCGCTGTCACCGTCGGAGGGGAGAACCTGGGTTCTCCCCTCCTCTCTTTGGTGCGGCAGGGCGCTTCAGGCGTGATCGGTGTCCTGGCGGCGCGCGGTCACCAGCCGGACGACCAGCAGCAACGTGAACGCCACGATAACCATCACGGCGCTCAGCACCAGCGCGGGCGCCAGATCACTCTCGAGCGCCGCGTAAATGGACAGGGTGATGGTCCGCGTGCGGCCCTGCAGCGACCCGGCGAACAGGATGGTCGCGCCGAACTCCCCGAGCGCGCGCGCCCAGGCCAGCACCAGCCCTTCAAGCAGGAACGGGAAGGCGAGCGGCCACGTGACGTGCCGGAACGCGCGGCGGCGCGTGGCCCCGTCGATGAGCGCGGCCGCCTCGATGTCGCGGTCGATGGCGCTGAAGCCGATTTTCGCGGCGCGGATGTAGAAGGGCGCGCTCGTGAACAGCTGCGCGAGCACCACCGCGAGCGGCGAGAAGGCCACGCTGATGCCGGCCAGCGTGAGCGGCGCGCCCAGCAGCCCCTGACGCCCGAACGTGAGCAGCAGGGCGACGCCCGCCACGACGGGCGGCAACACGACGGGGAGGTCCAGCGTGGTGTCGAGCAGCGCGCGCCCGGGAAAGCGGTGACGTGCGAGCAGGTACGCGACGGGCGTCCCGAACAGCAACGTGACCGCCAGGGTGCACAGGGTGGTGCTGAGGCTCACGCGCAGCGCGTCCAGCACCGCCGGGCTGGCGAGCGCCGGCAGGAACGCGGGCGTGAGGCCGCGCAGCAGCAGCACCGCCGTGGGCAGCAGCAGGAACACCGTCAGCAGCGCCGCGAACGCGAGCAGCACGGCGGGCGGGGCGGACCGACCGGTCACTGCGGACTCAGGAAGCCCCACTTGCGCAGAATGCGCTGGCCGTCCGGGGAGAGCACGTACTGCACGAACTGCCGCGCGGCGTTCGGGGCGCCCGCGTTCCGCACGGCGCCCAGCGGGTACGTGGCCGTCTGATTGAAGCGCGACGGGAGCGCCACGGCGCGCACGGACCCCTTCAGGGCGGGCGTGAGGTCCGTGGCGTACACGACGGCGGCGTCCGCCTCGCCCAGCTGCACCTTCAGGGCGACCTGACGGACGTTCGGTTCCTCGCTAACGACGTTGCGCAGCACGCGCGCGCTGAAGTCACGGCCATACGTGCCGCTCGCGTCAATGGCGCTCAGCATCCGGCGCGCGTAGTCCCCGACGGGCACGCTGCGGTCCGCGAGGACGAGGCGCACGCCGGGCCGCGCGAGGTCCGCGAGTGTCTGCACCCGGGCGCTGCGCCGCGGCGCGATGAGGATCAGGCGGTTGCGCGCGAACGTCCGCGCGGGCTCCACCAGGCCCGCGCGGACCAGCGGGTCGTACTGCGCGGCGTTCGCACTCGCGATCACGTCCGCGCGGGCGCCGCCCTCCAGCTGCGCGCGGAGCGTCTGGGAGCCGGCGAACTGGAAGGTCGTGCGGTGGCCGGTGCGCGCGTCGAAGGCGCGCCCCAGTTCCGTGAAGGCGTCCGTGAGGGAGGCCGCGGCGAACACGGTCAGGGGTTCGGCGTGAGCGGCGCCGGCGAGCAGCGCGGCGAGCATCAGGGTGCGGGGCATTCGGGGTCCTTTCTTCCTGCAGCGTGCAGCCCGGCAGGTTACGCCCGCATTGTACGGACGGGACCGCCGAGGGCGGCGCCGCGCGACGTGCATGAAGTGACGTTGGCGCGGCGTTCATGGCGGTGTGGGCCGCGCGCCGTATGCTCGCGCCATGCGGCTGACCTCGGCGCCTTTCGGGGGGACCGTGGCCGCCACGGCCTGAAAAGCCAACGACTTCACAAGGCATGCGCATGCGGCGCGTGTCATAACTGGACTCAGGAGGATCACTCATGACGAACAACACCAACTTCCAGGACCCCACGCGCCTCGCCACGATCGCGGGCGGCAGCCTCCTGACTGTGATCGGCCTGCGCAAGCGCGGCTTCCTGGGCCTGGCGCTCGCCGCGGCCGGCGGGTACCTCGCGTACCGCGGCGTGACCGGCAACGACCCCATTGCGCAGGCGACCGGCATGAGCGGCGCGACGGCCAGCAAGCCGATCTTCGTGGAGCAGAGCGTCGTCATCAACCGTGACGCGCAGTCCGTGTACGACTACTGGCGCAAGCTCGACAACCTGCCGCGCATCATGAGCCACCTCGAGACCGTCACGGTCCTCGATGAGCGCCGTTCCCGCTGGGTGGCCAAAGCGCCGCTCGGCACGCACGTGGAGTGGGAAGCGGAAATCGTGAACGACAAGCCCGGCGAGCGCATCGGCTGGCACAGCCTGCCCGGCGCGACCGTCGACAACGCGGGCAGCGTGCAGTTCGAGAAACTCCCGGACGGTGGGACGCGCGTACACGTGGCCCTCAGCTACCGCCCGCCCGCCGGTCCGCTCGGCGCGGCCGTCGCCAAGCTGTTCGGCGAGGAGCCCAGCCAGCAGATCGCGGACGACCTGCAGAAATTCAAGGCCGCCTTCGAAGGCAACAACCCCAACGCCAAGGCGTAACCGAAGCCGAGTGAGCGGGGCACCCGAAGGTGCCCCGCTCTCGTTGGAGGGTATGCTGGCGCATGTCTGCTGACCGCCTGGTGGCCTTCCTGCAAGCCCTGATCCGCACCCGCTCCATGCCTGGCGAGGAGGCCGAGCTGACGGACCGCGTCGTGCAGGAGTGGCATGACCTGCAATTCGACGAAGTCCGCACCGATGCCGCCGGCAACGCCCTTGCGTTCGTGCGGGGCCGTGAGCCTGGGCCCGCCTGGCTGCTGCTCACGCACCTCGATCACGTCAGTG